>CAZQOG010000005.1:0-50823 GCA_964594925.1 uncultured Desulfohalobiaceae bacterium | reverse complement strand
GTTGCTTCACCAAGGCCAAACCCTCACGTATAGGGAATACGCTTCGGCCTTGCCCGTGGAGAAGCGCCTTGCCAGCGTGGTTTTTGAACGGCCTGCAAAGAAAATGAACGTTGAAAAATCCCCGCTGGACTGCGTTGCTTCACCAAGGCCAAACCCTCACGTATAGGGAATACGCTTCGGCCTTGCCCGTGGAGAAGCGCCTTGCCATCGTGGTTTTTGAACGGCCTGCAAAGAAAATGAGCCTAAAAAAATCCCCGCTGATTATGATCGGCCACAAAATATTCAGAAAAACTCAGAAGTCATTCCGGACTTGATCCGGAATCCATGTATTTTGCCGCATAAACCTCGAAGGCATGGATTCCGGATCAAGTCCGGAATGACGAGAAATTGAGCACTGTTCTGAATATGTAGCTTGAAGTTCACTCTTTGGCATTACCATGCAAAACAGTGAAGAATTAGTTTTCATACGTAAGGGTCGATCCTGATGAGCAACGCAGTCCCCCCTTCGCACAAGACTACGGAGGGCAGTCCAGCGGGGATTTTTCAACGGCCTGCTAGGCCATGAGCTCCCAGGGTGAGCCCGCATCGGGCCGGATGAGGATCTCTCCCATACGCTCGAGACCGTCCCGGGCGCTCACGTCCACAAGGGTCCGGTCCGGGGCGCGGTGGGCATAGGTCGCACTGCCCATGACAGGGCGGTCGATGTCCTGGTAAAAGTTGAAGACCAGCACCAGGGAGCAGTAGGCGACTGGTCCCTGGACGTGGTCCCAGAGGTGCTCGATGGTGCCGGTTTGGCCGAGAAACCAGCGAATGGTGACCGTGTCCCGGTCGACGGGGACGTGCCGGTAGTGGGTGTGGCCGTCCAGGAGGCGGACGTCGTACTCCGGCTCGGCATTGGGCTGATTCACGCTGATGGGGTCGCCCATGGTGTAGGCGGGCTCCTCGGTCCGTTCGAGCAGCCGGCCCTGATCGTTGAAGTACTCCAGGACCAGGGGCCGGCACTGCAACGTGATGCTCAGGGGCATGGTGTTTCCCGGTAAGAGGGTTGGTGAACGCCCAGACCTTGTTTCCGGGATATCCTGCCCTGTCAAGAATCAGGGCTGTAGAGCAGGCCTTGCCCTGGAAAGGGGAGAGCACCGTGAAAGTTTATGTCCTTGACCGCAGCCAAGTGCTGCAAGCCTCCCCGGGCCTGGCCTGGAGGTTCTTCTCCGACCCCTGCAACCTGCAGCGCATCACCCCGCCCTGGCTGGACTTCCGCATCCTGTCCTGCCCCGACCCACCCATGCACGCCGGCATGATCGTCACCTACTCCATAGGCGTCCTGCCCCTGGTGCGCACCCCTTGGGTGACCGAGATCACCCACGTCCGGGAGGGACGCTTCTTCGTGGACGAGCAGCGGCTGGGCCCCTACCGCTTCTGGCACCACCAGCACCACTTCCAGGAGGTGGAGGGCGGCGTGTCCGTGCGCGACCTGGTCCACTACGCCCTGCCGCTCGGCCCTGCGGGCAGGCTGGTCCACCGTTTCTGGATCAGGCAGAGGCTCGAGGCCATCTTCGACTACCGCACAAAAGTGCTTGCCGGGATGTTCGGGGTGGATGCGGCAGGATAGTCGGCCGTGGGGCAATCAGGGAGAACCCCGGTGCCAAGGTCACGCGGCGACCCTCTCTACTCCCTGGGCAAAGTCACGGTGAAGGTGGTGCCTGCGTCCTGGTCGGAGGTGAAGGCGATGGTTCCTCCCAGGTAGGTTTCGGTGAGCAGCTTGGCGCTGTAGGTGCCCAGGCCCCGCCCCTCGTCCTTGGTGGAGAAGGAGCGGTTGAAGAGCTGGAGCTGGATGTCCCGGGGGATGTAGGACGGGTTGTGGACAAAGAGGCTGATCAGGTCTTTGTCCGCGGTGCAGCCCAGGGTCACTGTCTCTTCCGGCTGGGAGGCCTCCAGGGCGTTCTTGAGCAGGTTGGCCAGCACCCGTTTCAGGATGGACGGGTCGCTGTGGAAGGAGATGTTGCGGCACTCCGAGGAGAGGATCACGGACTTGTCACTGCTCACGGCCTGCCCTTCGAACTGGCCGGTCACGGAGCGCAGCAGCTCGCGGCTGTCGATCTCCAACCGGGAGGGGGTGAGCAGGCCGTGCTCTGCGGAGAGCAGCAGCTGCTGGCTCTGGATCATGTCCAGCAGACCCTGCGAGGCCGCGTACAGCAGCTGGCCCTTCTTGCGGTTGCCACCCGCAAGGTCGCCGAGGATCATCCCCAGCAGGTTGCGCATCCCGGTGGCCATGTCGATCACGTCGTGGAAGAAGATGCGCTCCAGCTGCTGCCTGCGCTTGGCATGGCTGATGTCCACCAGGGTGAGCACGGCAAAGAGCATGCCCTCGATGGTCACCGGTTCAGCAGTCACCTGCAGGTCCAGGGCCTCCACACCCTGTGCCCGCTGCCTCAGGATGCGGCACTCCTGGACATCCCCCTTGTTGGACAGGCTGCTCAGGATGGCCCGGACCGAGCCGCACTGGGTGCAGAACTCGGTGGTCCCACACCCCCCTGCGGCGCAGTCCACGTGGATGCACTGCAGGGCCTCCCCCGGGCGCAGGCCAAGGAGCTCCATCTCGCTTTTCCCGCTCAGGTTCACCATGGCCGTGTTGGCGTGGACGATCTGGCGGTGGGCGTTGAGGATCAGGACCGGCACGGGGAGCGCGTCGTAGCAGGGGAAGTGGAACAGCTCCCGGAGCTTGATGTGCTCCGTGAGGATCTCCTCACGGGAGAGCCGCTCCGCCGGGGCATACGCAGTGGGCTGGGTCATGATTTCTTTGTCCGGTGGAGGAGTGGCTGGTGCAAAAACATCCCCCAGAGGCGCACGGTTCGTCCGTACACCGCTGGCTGTCCTCTTTGTCGGCATTCAATACCTGTGTCAGAGGAATTGGTAAAGGGGGTGGGTGCTGATCCGGCCCGGGAAAGACCGGATCAGCACCAGAAGCTCTGCCTGCCTGCCGGGCAGTGGCGCAGTACGCCCGGCTACAGGTTTTTTCGTTCAAAGAAGCGGAACAGGAGAAGCACGAGCACGACCAGCAGGGCAATGACGATCCAGGGGCTGATGCCCAGGGCCTGGGGAATGGTGATCTTGCCGTAGTTTCCCCAGGTCAGGATCGAGGTCTTGAGCGCGGGGTAGGTCTCGGCATAGAGGGCTGCACCGACAATCATGCCGATGATCCCCCATACGGCGTCCACCCGACCCTCGCCGAGGGCCCCGGCCGAGGTGCCCGGGCAGTAGCCGAACAGGCCCCAGCCCACACCGAAGATCAGCCCGCCGATGAGCACGGGCCCGAGGATGGTCGGCTTGACGCTCAATGCGACCAGCTCGAACTCGAGCAGCAGGTAGACGCCCACGGCGGCCACGATAACGCTGGTGAGCATGAACTTGAGGATGGTCATGTCCCGCAGGCGCAGGGCGCCGAGCTGCTTGTCGTACCGGATGACCCGGGCGCGCTGCAGGAAAAACCCGAACAGGACACCGGTCAGGAGGCCGTATATGAGCTGGCTCATAGCGATCCTCCCCTGGGGCCCCAATGTTTCGGACCGTAGATGATGCGGGCGGTGATCGTGCCGCCGACAAAGAAGCAGATCAGGGCGATGTACCCGGAAACGGCCAGCTGGAGCGAACCGCTCAGCCCGTGTCCGCTGGGTCAGCCCCCGGCCAGCCGCGCCCCATACATGACCAGTATCCCGCCGATGAACCCGGTCACCCCACGCCTGGCCAGGGAGGGTCCGAACCGTTCCCGCCAGGAGTCGGCAATGGGTTGGATCTTGAAGGAGCCGGACACGAGTGAGGAGAGCAGCGAGCCCAGGAAGATGCCGGCCACGAACATCCACTGCCAGTCAATGGAGACTTTCCCTGCAAAGTAGTCCAGTTGCTGCACCCGCTCCGGGCTGAAGACCGACTCGATCAAGCCGGCGGAGCGGACAAACGAGGTCGAGGCGCCAAAGTACTTGCCCACGAACCAGATGGAAGCGATCATGAGCAGGCCGGTCAGGGCGCCAGCCAGATAGGGGTTCCATCTGCCCTTGTCATCCTGCATGGTTCCTCCTGGGTGAAGCGTGCGAGAGGGGTCTACTTTTCAAAGGCCATGTCCACCTTCCACTCCTCCCAGACCCTGCCGACCAGTCCCGGACCGGGAGTGAGGGTCTTTTTGCCGGGCCGCCAGCCCGAGGGCGTGGCCTGGGAGCCCTTGCTCTCACGCACCAGCTGAAAGGCCTGGATCTGGCGCAGGGTCTCGGAAACATTGCGGCCCACCGGGGGGGAGAGCACCTCGTAGCCCTGGATCACCCCGTCCGGGTCGATCAGGAAGCGACCCCGGACATCCACACCGGCGTTGGGGTCGTAGACACCATAGATTTCGCCGACCTTGCCCCCTCCATCCGAGAGCATGGGGAAAGGCACGGTGCCGGCGGAGATCATTTTGGACAGCTCGTGGTCCACCCACATCTTGTGCACGAACATGCTGTCCACGCTCATGGACAGAACCTGCACGCCCAGCTTTTCGAACTCCGGGTTCATCTCGGCGACCGCCGAGATCTCCGTGGCTCAGACAAAGGTGAAGTCCCCGGGGTAGAAGCAGAGCGTAACCCACTTCCCGAGATACTCTGACAGTTTGACCGACACGAACTCGCCGTTGAAGAACGCTGGGGCCTCAAAATCCGGGGCCTTCTTTCCGACCATGACCATGGCGCCGTCTCCTTGTGGGGCTTGCGATGAAGGTTCTGGGGCCGCTTCCGTGGCTGGGGACTCCCCGACCACGCCGCCGGTTGGTCTGGCGCAGCCGACATCCTTTTTTTCCGGCATGATTGTTCCTCCTTGTCGTATCATTGTTGATGTATCGTATCGATTGAGATTGAAAATATCTATACCGGATTGTGACAATGTTGTGAAACACATTTTCGTACAAGCAGCCCCGGGAGTGGAAAGACCCATGGTGTTGCAAGTGAGGCCTGGGGGCCATGGTAGATGAAACAGTGGAAGACGACAGTAGGCTAAATGCCAAAGCCCACGGACAGAAAGAACTATACGAAAAGGGTGTGGAATTAAGAAGAGTACTTGGTCTGCGCACAGGCTGGAGGCCGTGGGCACTCAAGTCCAGCCGGATCCGCGTCTTTTGCGAGGGACGAGATGGGATGGTTCCTTGTGCTCGACAAATGCCGGGTGGCCATCACAGCCGAAGCGGGCAGCCATTCACGGGCAATGTGTCTTGCAGGGGCACGTTGCACGTGCCCTCTTCTCTCCGATCATGCACCGATAAGGGCCTGGCGGAGCTTTACGGCCAGGGGATGCCTGGTAAAGGGTTTCTCGATGAAGTTGATGCCCTCCTCGAGCACCCCGTGGTGGGCGATGACATTGGCGGTGTATCCGGACATGAACAGACATCTGATCTCTGGCCGCAGCGGCTTGATCCGCTCCAGGAGCTCCCGACCGCTCATCTCCGGCATGACCACGTCGGTCAGGAGCAGATGGATGTGGGCGGGGTGCTCCCCGGCCAGCTTGATGGCTTCTTCCGGGCTGCCGGCTGCCAGCACCATGTACCCCAGGCTCTGGACCAGCTCCCGGCACAGCGCGAGCACCACGGGTTTGTCTTCGACGATCAGCACTGTCTCGGTGCCGGTGGGTGTCTCTGCAGGGGCGGATTCCCGATCGGTCTCCCCCTTCTCCTCTTTGTGCCGGGGCAGGTAGATGCGGAATGTGGAGCCCTTGCCGGGCTCGCTGTAGACATTGATGAAGCCGTTGTTCTGCTTGACGATGCCGTAGACCGTGGACAGGCCGAGGCCGGTGCCCTTGCCCGACTCCTTGGTGGTGTAAAAGGGCTCGAAGAGCCGGTCCTGGGTCTCCTGGTCCATGCCGCAGCCGTTGTCGCTGACGGCCAGGAGCACATAGTCGCCGGTGATGCAGTCCGCGTGGGTGTCGCAGTAGGTCTGGTCAAAAACCACGTTTTCCGTCTCTATGGTCACCCTGCCCACCCCGGTGACGGCGTCCCGGGCATTGACCGTGAGGTTGGCCAGGATCTGGTCCAGCTGGCTCGGGTCCATCTTGACCTTCCAGAGGCCGTGGCCCGGCATCCAGGCCAGGTCGATGTCCTCGCCGATCAGGCGCCCGAGCATCTTGAGCAGCCCGGTCACGGCTTCGTTGAGGTCCAGCACCTTGGGGGCGATGGTCTGCTTGCGGGCAAAGGCCAGGAGCTGGCGCACCAGCCCTGCGGATTGTCGACCGGCGTTCATGATTTCCTGGATCCTGGGTCTGTGTGGGTCGTCGGGAGAAAGGTCGGCCAGGACCAGCTCGGCATAGCCGTTGATCACGCTGAGCATGTTGTTGAAGTCGTGGGCCACGCCCCCGGCCAAACGTCCCACGGCCTCCATCTTCTGGGCCTGGACGAGCTGCGCTGCCAATGTTTCCTGTTCGGCCTGCGCTTTGCGTTGCTCGGTGACGTCGATGGTGTAGCCGGCGAGCAGCCTCCTGTCCCCGAGAAAGATCGGGAACTTGATGGTGGTGAAGTGGCGTCCCTCAAAATCCTCGTCCAGGTGGAGGATGTCTCCCTTGGACACAACGGCCCAGTCGTCGGCTGCGATCTTTGAGGCAAATTCTGGCGGAAACAGCTCCTTCATGGTCTTGCCGGCCATCTGCGACCCCGGGACACCGATCATGTCCTTGTAGTTCTCGCTGGCCTTTATGACCCGGCTTTCGGTGGAGGTGACCTCCTTGATGAATGCGTAGACCGGCGAGTGGCGGATGAAAGCGGAGAGGAGCTCGTTGCTTTCCCGCAGATCGTGCTCGGCCTGCTTGCGTTCGGTGATGTCGCGCACGAACACCAGGGCGCCATCCCGGCCATTGTAAGTCAGGGGCACCGCCGAGACCTCGACCGGGACCTCACTGCCGTCCAGACGAAGGTAGGTTTGCTCCATGGCGGGGACCTGCTTCTTCTCCACGCTGAGCATGTGGATGCGCTCCTGCACGACGTGGTGCAGGTCCGGGTGGAAGCGGTCCAGCACGGGCATCCCCAGGAGCTGCTCCTTGGAGGAGGCCCCGAACAGGCGCAGGGCTGCTTCGTTCAGATAGGCGAAGCACTGATCCGTCTGCACGAAGACCGCATCGGGCGCTCCTTCCACCAGGGAGCGGAACTGCTGCTCGCTGCGGCGCAGCTCGGCCGTGCGCCGGGCCACTTGCCGGCGCAGGGACCAGGACCAGAAGAGGATGGCCAGCAGGAGCAGCAACAGGGGCAGGGCGATCATGGCCGCATACCGGACCACCGTGGCCGGGTCGAGGCGGGTGTCCTCATAGACCCCCATCCATTTCTCTCGGATGCTCCGGTACTCGCCTGTTTCCTCGATCACCCGCAGTCCCTCGCCGAACTGGGCCAGGAGGGCCTTGTGGGTGTTGGGCACGGCATAGCAGTACTCTGGGGAGAGCAGCGGGGTCTGGGCAACCACCAGGGAGTCCCAGCCGTGTGCATCGATCCAGTACAGGGCGGTCAGGCGGGACACCAGGGCCACGTCGTGGCGCCCCTCGTAAAGCTCGCGCAACGCGTCCTCCTGGGCATCGACCCCGGAAACCTGGTCGCCGAGCCCGTTTTCCAGGGCGAAATCGTGCATGATGTCGCCCTGCTGCACCACGATGCGCTTGCCCGTGAGCCCGGCCAAGGTGGAAGGGGGAGGACCTTCGCTCCTGCGCACCACGGCCACGCAGTGATTGACCGAATGCGCCGGGGTGAAGTCATAGCGCAGGTCCCGCTCAGGGGAGTAGAACATGCCCTGCACCGCGTCGACCGTGTCCTGCTCCAATGCCTGCATGACCTCTGTCCAGGGCATGAGGCGGATCTCGATATCAAGACCCATCTCCCTGGCGATGGCCCGGGTAAGGTCCACGTTGTAGCCTGCGGGCAGCCCGTTCTCATCGAGAAATTCAAAGGGCGGGTAGTTGTGGTCCCCGCCCACGACGATGCGGCGGTGGGTGGGCAGCTCCAGTGCGGCGAACCACTTGGCGTGCAGGTGGCGGTAGGTCCCGTCGGCCATGACCAGGGCCAGCCCCTCGTTCAAAAGAGCCAGCGTCTCCCTGTCCCCCTCCTGCACGGCAAAGCAGAAGTCCTGGCGAAAGTCCATGACCGGTTTTTTGACGATGCGCAGGTTGGTCAGGCCTGTCTCCTGCAAAAGGCGCAGGGCCACCAGCCGCTGGATGACCACGGCATCGAATCGGCCCTGGGACACGCCGTGCAGTGCGTCCACAAAGGTGGGGGTGGTGTGGATGTCCATGCCCCGCTCCTTGCGGCGCAGGAACTCCTCGGCGTTGTCCCCCTGCATGACCGCGACCCGCTTCCCCCGAAGGTCCTGCAGCTCCTGAATATCGGCGGCGTCCTGACGCGTTACGATGGCCCCGTGCAGGGTCATGTAGGGGAAGGTGAAGTCGAAGACATCCTCCCGCTCCGGGGTGCGTCCAACCAAAGGCAGGGCCTGGACCTCGCCCCGCTCCAGCAGGCCCCTGACCTCGGGCCAGATGCCCGTTGCAAAGGAGACCCCCCTGCCCATGGCCTGCAAGGACTCCTGCAACAGCTCCACGGAAAAGCCGTCGGCCTGGCCCGTGTCATCGACAAAGGAGAAGGGGGGGTAGTCCACCTCGGCGGCGGAGCTGATGGAAGGCCCGGTCGGGGGGATGGCCTGGCAGGTGGCGCTGAAGGTTCCAAGAAAGAACAGGACGAGCAGAACGCCGGCCAGGATTCGGCAATGCATCAACAGGTGTGCCCGAAACGCTTTCCGGTAAAGTATCTTGGGAAGACGGCGCATGAGCGCGGACAGTAACCGATTCGGTTCACCATTGACAAGGTGGTTGGCTGGTGAGCTGACTGTGCGGCAAGGCCCCTGAAACCGTGTGCGAGAAGGGATGCTCTCTATGGGTATCTTGATGTCCGGTTTGATTTTCCAGAGGGCTCTTTCCAAGAGCTGCATCACCAGGGTCAGGCCCTGCTCAGCGCTCAGCGGGGAGGCAGCTGATGCAGTGGGCAATGACCGGGTCAAAGGCCACGGTGACCGGGGACCCGGGACGCACCGTCCCATCCAGGGCCTGGCGGTGTTCCAGGCGGGCGGTGAAGCTGACCTGTCCGCAGTCGACAGTGGCCAGCCAGGAAAACCCTTCCCGGGTCAGGCTGTCCACCCTGCCGGAAAGCCCCTGCCACCCGGCCGGGATGTCCCCGTTCACGGAGATGTGGACATCCTCCGGCCGCAGGGCCACGTGTCCCGGGCCGTCGGCGGGAGAAGGATCCGTGCCCAGGCGGACTTGCACCCCGGCAAGACAGCATTGCCCGGACTGGAAGGTGACGGGGAAAATGTTGCGCATGCCCACGAAGCCGGCAATGAACGGGGTGGCCGGCCGGTGGAAGATGTCCTGGATGGGGCCGGCCTGCTCGATGCGGCCCTGGCGGATGACCGCGGCGCTGTCGGCCATGGTCAGGGCGTCCACAAAGTCGTGGGTGACCATGAAGAAGGTGGCGCCCGTGGCCTGGTGCAGCTCCTTGAGCTGCCGGCGCAGGCCCTCACGGAACTGGGGATCCAGGGAGGACAGAGGCTCGTCCAGGAGCACCAGATCGGGACGGCAGGCCAGGGCCCGGGCCAGGGCGGTGCGCTGCTTTTCCCCGCCGCTCAGGTTCTGGGGCTTGCGGTCTTTGAGGGGGGTGAGGCCGAGCATGTCCAGCAGCCGGCGGGCGTAGTCAGCCGGCCCTGCCAGGTCGAGGTACCGCTGTCCGTAGGTGATGTTGTCCCAGACAGTCATGTGCGGAAACAGGGCGTGGTCCTGATAGACCAGGCCGATGCGCCGCTCTTCGGGTGAGGCCCTGGTCACCTCCCGTCCGCCGATCCAAATACCCCCGTTGCGGGGCCGGACCAGCCCGGCAAGCGATTCCAGCAGCAGGGTCTTGCCAGAGCCCGTGGGACCCATGAGTGCGAAGAAGTTCCCGGTTTTCACCTGGAGGTCCAGGGGGCCCAGGGTGAACCCGGGCAGGGTCAGGCACAGGTTCCGGACATCGATCATACGGGCTTCCCCCTGGGCAGAGAGACCACCCGCAGGAAGAGAAAGAAGAGCATGGACACCAGGATGAGCAGCACGGCCACGGGCTGGGAGTACTTGAGGCCGTATGCGGTGAACCGTTCGTACATCAGCACCGGGGCCACCATGGGGTGGTAGGCCACGATCACGATGGCCCCGAACTCGCTGATGGCCCTGGCCATGCACATGATCATGCCCACCAGCAGGTAACGCCAGGACAGGGGCAGGGTGATGCGGAAGAAGGTGGCCCCGGGACCCGCGCCCAGGGAGCGGGATACCTTTTCCAGCCGGGGAGGCACGCTCTCCATGCCCGCCTTGACCGTGTTCACATAAAAGGGAAGGCCGACAAAGACCAGCACGGCCACGATGCCGGTGACCGTGCCCATGAGGGTCACGCCCAGCGACAAGAGCCAGGCCCCAAAGGGGTTGTTGCGGCCGGCCAGGGACAGCAGGGCGATGCCCACCACGGGGTGGGGGATCATGATGGGCAGGTCGATCAGGCTCTCCACCAGCTTCTTGCCGGGAAAGCTCTTTCTGGCCAGGATATAGGCCAGGGGAGTGCCGAAGACCAGGGCAATGCCCGCGGCCGTGCCCGAGGTGGACAGGGACAGCCAGATGGAGCGCAGCACCTTCGGATCCCTCAGGGTGTCCACAAAGACCTGCCAGGAGGGGGAGAACACGGTGTTGGCCAGGGGGCCGAAGATGAACAGCAGCACCAGGGCGGAGGCGGTCACCATCCAGCCGTGGAAGAGCAGGGCGGGGAGCCGCTTGCCAGCGGCACGGCTCCCCTGCCCGGTTGGGGTCTGGTCCTCAGCAGGGCCCATGGGTTACTCGCGCACCTCCACCAGGGGCTTGAGGACCTCGGGCAGCTTGCGGTGCATGTCCTGGGAAGGCACGCGCACGGGCACGAATGGCGGCTGGCCCATGGACTCGAGCACGGCCAGGCCGCCTTCGGGGTCGAAGAGGTAGGCCAGGAAGGCTTGGGCTGCCTCGGGGTTGGGGGCCTTGTCCAGCAGGGTCAACCCGTAGGTGATGGATCCGCCGACCCGGTCGATGGTGGTTCCGGGCTTGGACCCGGTCACGGCGACCCGGGCCTGCTTGTAGAAGGGGTCCATCTGGTAGTTGCCCAGGTTGATGTGGTCGTTGAGGGTGACGTACTTGAGGTCGTGCTGCACGGCAACGGACAAGTACTCCCAGGCATAGTCCATATTGCCGGACTGCAGCAGGGAGATGAGCTCCACCGACTTGGGCCGGATGTTCTTCTCCGGGCGGTTGGCCAGCAGCCGGTCGTAGAGGCCTGGCTTGTCGTGGAATTTTTCGGCCAGCTGCAGCACCATCAGGCTGCGGTAGCCGCAGGGGTCAAGGTTGGGATCGGAATGGCCCCAGACCACCCCGTCGCGCTGCAGGATCTCGTACCAGTTGTCCGCGTTGACCTCGTCCGCGAACTTGGACTGGGGTGTGTAGCAGAGCACCAGCTGGTTGGTGGCGAAACGCACGTTCCAGGAGGCAAAGTCAGGGATGAGGTTCTTGTCGATGACCACGTAATCGGCAGAGGCCATGATGTCGGCGGGCTTGCCCACTTCGGAGATGAGCCGGGCCATCTTGGTGGAGCCTCCCGCCTCACGCAGCACGTTCACATCAGGGTATTTGAGCTCAAAGGCCTCCTCCATGGCGGCAAAGGGCACGGCCAGGGATCCGGCGTGGAAAATGGTCAGCTTACCCGAAGGCTCGGCCCGGGCCGTTCCGGAAAGGGTCAACGCCATCAGGGACACCGGCAGCAAAAGACACAGCAGGGTACGGTTCATGGGTTCCTCCTTGTGCGTTTTAGGAAACGAACCCCGCATACCCCTTTTTGGAAGTTTTGGTCAATTTGAGTTTATTTTTTCCCACATACAGTATGAAATTAACTTTGAGCTACACTCCTTGATTTTTCTTGAGGCAGGGACCGGTACCGCTCCACGAAGCGCTGCAGGTTCGTGGACTGCTGCTCCATGAAGGCCACCCACGCTGCCAGGGCGTCTTCACCTTCTTCCGTGATGGTGTAAACGCGCTTGGCAGGGCCGCTTTCCTCTGTCTGCCAGGTCGAGTGGACAAACCCTTCCTCCTCCAACTGGCGAAGGTGCCGGTAGACCATTCCCGGCGCGGCTCTCCCCTGGATGAAGCCGAACTCCTGGATGGTTTCCAGCAGCTCGTACCCGTAGCGTTCTTCCTGTTCCTTGAGCGCAAAAAGCAGCGACGGTTTCATGTACCGTTCCGCCTTGCCTTGTCCGGTTTGCCGTCTGGCTGAGGATTTGGGGGTCATGGGGAAGCACATCCTGTTGACATAGGTGTTATGAGGATATAGTCATATCTAGAATATATAGCTACAGTATATCCTTCTCTCGTGAACCTCAACCGAGCAAGGAGTCAGTCATGGCCGGAAACATTTTCATCAGGGAGCGCCGGAAAGTGGAGATGGGCGAGAAAAAGCCCAGATTCCGGGTGGTTGCCGTGTCTGGCGTGGACGTCAAGTTCAAGGCCGATCACGTGCGCAAGCAGGAAATCGAGGAGATCGCAAGGATTGTCGGGGCCGAGGTGATCCTGCTCAAGCCCGAAAAGGGAAAGAGCACACCCGAAAAGACCGGGTAGGGCAGCCGGCTGCCAGGGTGGAGATAGTATGATAAAGGCGATGGCCGGAACCGGCCATCGCCTTCGATCACGCCCTTGTTCGGTTCAGTCTTTATAGATGATCGTGCCCACATGCTCCCCGGCCAGGGCCGCGCCGATGTGCTCGGGATGGTTGAGGGCATCGATGATCTGCAGCTCCTTGATGCACTTTGCGTGTTGCAGCATGGTCAGGATCGGACGCTCGATGATCAGGTCGTCCAGATCCAGCTCCAAGAGCTCGCTGGCCGAAATCTTGTCGTAAAACTTCAGCTTGGTGCGTTGTGTCGCGTCCAACCGCTTGGGGTCGCTCTCGAACAAACCTTGCTCGTCCTTGAGGAAGATGAGGGAGCGGGCCCCGATATTTTCCGCCAGGAGAAAGGCGCCGCAGTCCGTCCTGTGCGGGGGAATGGAGCCGTATTCCGCCGGGTGCTCGAAGAAGCCGTAGGGTGGTATGCCGTAGGTGATCGGGAGGTAGCCCAGCCTGCAGAACATTGTCAGCTGCTCCAGGTTGTCCCCGTGCCCGATTTTTACGCCGCCGTGCTTGGCCAGGAGCACGGAGAGCATCTCCGCATTCTGCCAGGAGACCTTGTCACCCAGCTTGGAAAGCACGCCCGTTGGCATCCCGAGGTCCACGCCGATGCTGTAGACATGCCGGGCGCGCGTGCCTCCCCCTGTCATGATCAGGATTTTGTACTCTTCCTTGAGGCGCACCAGTTCGTCGAGAATGGGAAAAATCGCCGTGGCACCGCGGTCGATGATGGACTGCCCCCCGATCTTCAGGATGTTGATCTCGGGCTGCATCCGGAAATATTCCGTGGCTTCCGTCCGGCTCAGAAACTCCTTGCTCACAAGGGACTCGCCCATGAGCGGGGTATCGATGTGCAACCTGCCCTTTTCCGGCTCTTCCTTGATCAGTTTGGCCATACGTTCTCCCTGGGGTTGTTTTCCAATAATCACCACAAGGGGTTGATGAAATCAAGCCTTTGCTTTCGAGCAGAAACCACAAGGGCGGGCGGGAGAGGTGGCCGGCATCCAGAACAGAGGCCTCACTCGCCTGAAAACCCGCGCCTTTCAGGACCGCACTGTCAGCGATGGGAAAGAGGGGGCGGTTGCCACGGCACCAGGACACGCCTGAACAACCTTTCCAAGCCCATGTGCCTTCTGGCGCTTGCGCCCCAAGGATTCCCACCCACCTGTACTCGTCCTGCTCACGAGCAGCACCGGCTCCCCACCCATCAGCCTGGGGCGGCACCAGCCGTGCGTGTCGATCCTGCAGTCCTGTGCAGGGGGTGCTGCGTTGCGGTCTATGGACGCAACCAGGACCCCGTGGTCCTTGAGTGCAGCTACGGTCAACTCCCGGGGAAGCGCACGCAACCCTCCAAACTCGATGCAACGTCCCGCCCAACCCCACACAGTGAGACCGACCGATGCCATGGCGCCGATCACTCCCTGACCGGTCCCTCCATGCTCGGAAAGGTGAACCCCGGTCTTTTCAGCCAGGTCGTATGCCGCCCCGGTGTGGACCACCTCCTGTGTGCAGCGTTGTCCGAAGGCCGTCAGCAGATGAAGGCCGTCGTTTCCTTCTTCCGCCAGGCAGAGTCCGGGATCGCTGCCTTCGACCGAATGCGCCTTGAGGTGTTCCACGGCCGCGCTCAGGAGGTCCTCCCGGCAGCAGCCGTCCTCAGCTTCCACCACAAGACAGGCGCTGCTGTTGTGGGAGGTGTAGGGCACATCCTCGTGCACCAGAAGTTGCTGACGCACCACCCCCCACAAACGGCACCCAGCAGGCAGCGAGGCCTCGAACCATCGAGCCACCTTTCCTGTGCCGTAGGGTGCATCGAGCGAATCGGTATCGTCGAATCCCAAGTAGTAACGCATGATCAGATTCCTGTTGTCCGCTGGTACGTTCCAAGGTTCAGGGATCAGCAAAAGGCTTCATTCCTAAGATTATGGCTGACTAAGCCTCACTTTTATCCCCAGGAACAATTTTTTAGGAGCAAGCAAACCAGAACAAACCCTAACTGACTGTCGACGGGTTCGTCCAGAAATTTTGGAGCCTCGCAGGAGCATACCCCTGTGTGGGTGGTCATCTGGTTCAAGAGTCTATGATCAGGTCAAAAAGGGAGGGCCTAGGGCAGTCATGCCCAGCCGAATCCGTGGTCTATTATGAGGATGACATGAGATGTTTGCTTGAACCAGCAAGTGCCGGGGCGACCCTCTGAGAGGGAGTGGAACGGGAATAGAGCAACGCGAGTAAGGCGGCTTATCTTTCCCGGCCTTCGCGAATTATATCCACAACTTCCTGTGTGGTGGTCACCTTGGCTTTGATTGGTGGCACATCCAGGGGGGAGCGGCTCATTGTTTCCGGCGTCAGGGCAAAGGTCCGTCCCTTCTGCGGATCAGCACCTTGCCGCCTTTTTCCGCCTGCTCAAGCACCTTGGCCAGTTTCTGGCGGGATTCCGAGCAGGTGTACACCTGCATGTCAGATCTCCAGTGCTTGTATGTCCATGTGTCGTGCGGCGAACTCAAGTGTCTTGTCCAGAGTCAGCAGCGGGGCTTTCTCGAAAAGCTGCCATGTAAGAAAAGCCAATGCCCCAAAGTTGTCAGCTTGGACTTCACTAAGGTGCGTGGTTGTCCACAAAGGTACAACTTGCGCCCGGACTTATATTCCCGTCATCGTTATTGGTTGCCGTGTTTTGGGCGACCAGGCACTGTGAATGAAGGAAGATTCCCCATGCTGTATTATAGCGACAGGTGTTTCCGGTAATTGTTGAGCCAGGGCCGTTGGTATAAATCCCGTGATTACCATTATAGGAACAGTTATTCCCGGTCAAGGTCACGCCGCTTCCGACCCAAATCCCATCTATAGTGTTCTTGTAACAGGTGTTCCCAGTCACAGTTGATCCAGATTGGACAACAATTCCTGATGGAACGTTCTTGTTAGCCGTGCAATATTTGACCAAGTGGGCAGAGCCAGACATATAAATACCAGAGTACCCATTACCTAATGCACGAATATTGAGGCAACGGTGCCCTGACCCTGTGGTTGAATGTTCAAGTATTCCAGAAGTCCTAAATCCTCTGATAGTCCCGTTTCTGATTTCAACATTGGACCTCCCGTCCATGTAGACCCCGGAATGATCACCGCCGGCATCCTTGCCGGGGCCGATCAGACTGAACCCCATCAGGTCAATTGTCGTATTATTCGTTTCCACTGTGATTCCATGATCGCTTTCATCGCAGGTCAAATCGTTGGTGATGTAATAGAAACCTGGTGTTGATATGGTGTAGGGCAGGGAGGTGATCTCGGTTCCGGGGGTGTTGTCGGCATAGGTCTGGTAGCCGAAACCGCCCTCGGCATTGCCCAGGAAGGTGGTGGCGGAAAGCGGCTGCGTGCCCTGGTGGGAGATGACCATCTTGTACCGGTTGGGCAATGCCCCTCCCGAGTAGATGCTCGAAGCAAAGTCCACATAGGCAGCATTGGGTCCGATGGGGCCAATGTTTTCCTGAGCGAGCAGGTCTCCGTCCACCCCGTAAAAAGTCACTGTAACATCACTGGTAGACTCTGAATCATCGAGATTGCTGATGGCCACCCCGGTCCACCAGGACGTGTCGGTTGAGGCATAGGGAACAGTGACTGATACGCCCTGGGCCATGCAGGCCAGGGGATACGAACAGGACAGCAGCAGGCCGATGACCATGGGCCAGAAGAGAGTGAAGCACGATCTTTTCATGTGATCCTCCTTGTTGGGGGGAAACAACATTTGAGGGACTTCTTCTGTGCATACCCACATTTCAGCAGAAGATACAAGTTCCTGACGTCGGGTTCGGGCATGGCCTGGCAGGGTAAAGTTGCAAACTGTTACATACAAAAGAGGGATTCCCTGGAAGTGAAGCTTTTGTCTTTGGAGGTTGGAAAATTGAGTTGGAAAAATGAAAAGGCTTCCCGGTAAAAAACCTGAGAAGCCTTGTTATTTCTGGCCCGCCCTGCACGACTCGAACGTGCGGCCTACGGATTCGAAGTCCGGCGCTCTATCCAGCTGAGCTAAGGGCGGGTTGGGGGTGATCTAAGGTCAGATGGTTGGGGTCGTCAAGGGCAAGCAGGGGTGCGGGGGGGCGTTATCCGGATTCCCGGGTGTGCTCCGTCTCCACCCGGCGCAGATGGTGGAGTCTTTCCACTATCGGGGGGTGGGAGGCGTTGAGGGCCACGTAGAGTGGGTGGGGGGCGAGCAGGGACTTGTTGTCCCTGACCAGCTTTTTCAGGGCTGAGACCAGGGCCTGGGCCGATCCCGTGCTGCGCACGACGTGGGCGTCGGCCTGACGCTCGAAGACCCGGGAGAGGGCGTTGGCGGGGATGGACAAAAGCAGGGACAGGGGGCTGAAGGCCAGCAGGAAGAAGAGCAGGCCGAGGTGGCTGCCCTGCTGGTCGGGGCCGAAGGCGTCCAGGATTGCGGGGCTGCTGGTGACGGCGAAGAGCAGGGCCAGGAACAGGGCTGTCTGGAGCAGCCCCACGGCTGTCTGCAGATGGATGTGCCCTTTCTTGAAGTGGCCGATCTCATGGGCCAGCACGGCCAGGATCTCCCCCGTGGTGTGGCGGTCGATGAGGGTGTCGAACAGGGCGATGCGCTTTTTTTTGCCAAAGCCGGTGAAAAAGGCGTTGGACTTGGTGCTGCGCCGTGAGCCGTCCATGACGTAGACGCCCGAGAGGTCAAAGCCCTGCTCCCCGGCATACTCGATGATGGCCGTTTTGAGCTCGCCCTCGGGCAGGGGCTGGTAGCGGTTGAACAGGGGCAGGATGAGCCAGGGGGCCACAAAGCGCAGCACCAGGGTGAACAGGGCCACCACGGCCCAGGCCGGCAGCCACATCCAGAACCCGGCCTGCTGCAGAAAGACCAGCAGGGCGGCCAGCAGGGGCAGGCCGAGCAGGCAGGCCAGAAGCAGCCCCTTGAGCTTGTCCGTCACGAACGTGGACGCGGTGGTGCGGTTGAAGCCGAAGCGCTCCTCCAGCACAAAGGTTTCAAAGACCTGAAAGGGGAGGTCCAGGAGGGCGTTGCCCAGGGCCAGGAGCGCGAAGAAGCTCAGGCCGGTGACCAGGGGGGGGAGCCCAAACCCCTGCAGCCAGGAGTTCAGGCTGCCGAACCCTCCCGAGAGCAGCAGCAGGAAGATGACCGCGGTCAGGGTTGTTGCGCGCACCATCCCCAGCCGGGAATGGGATGTGGCATAATCCAGGGAACGCTGGTAGGATTGCTGGTCAAGGACGTCCCGGAACTCGGCAGGCGGGATCTGCGGCTGGTGCCGGATGTTGAGGGCCTCGGCCGCGGTCTGCACCGCCCAGGTGATACCGGTGGCCAGGAGCAGGACCAAAAGCGGAAGATTGGAGGCATCGCCAGGCAGCATGGGCAAGAGCTACATCCATTTCCACGGGGAACTCAAGGATTTTCTGGGAGCAGGTCGCCAGGACGGGGCCGTTGTCTACCCACTGAACAGGCGGGCGTCGGTCAAGGACGTTGTCGAGGCCCTGGGGCCGCCGCACACCGAGGTGGGCTCGATCAGGGTGCAGGGGCGGGAAGTGGGGTTTTCGCACCTGCTGCAGCCGGGCGAAGTGGTTGACGTCCATGCCCTGGAGCCCCCTGTCGACCCCACGCAGCCGACACGCCTCAGGCCCCAGCCCTACCCTGGAAATCGCTTCGTGGTGGACGTCAACGTGGGCAAGCTGGCCAGGCTGCTGCGGCTGCTGGGGTATGACGCAAGCTACGATCCGGCCTGGCGGGACAGGACAATTGCCGCAATCTCCGCCCAGGAAAAACGCATCGTCCTGACCAGGGACAGGCGTCTGCTCAAACGGTCGCAAGTGGTCTGGGGGCGGCTGATCAGGACCAATGATCCCAAGGCGCAGCTTCGGGAGGTGGTCTGGTTCTATGGCCTCACTCCCCCCTATCCGGCCTTTTCCCGCTGCCTGCGCTGCAACGTGCCCCTGGAGAGGGTGGACAAGGCCGAGGTTTTGCACCGGCTGGAGCCAAAGACCCGAAAGTACTTCCATATCTTTTCCCGCTGCCCGGCATGCGACCGCATCTACTGGGCGGGGTCCCACCACGACAGGATGCAGGAGTGGCTCGGGGTTCTCGGGAGGAAGGAAAGACCCGAATAGCTGGTTGCCTGTCCGGGCACGAGAGGCAAGACAAAAGGAAGTTGTGCTTCTCAGGCCCTGCTGGACAGCGTCAGCGTCCGGTCAGCCCGTACTTGCTCAGCTTGTACTGCAGGGTGCGCCGGCTGATGCCCAGGGCGTTGGCTGTTTTTTCGCGGTGCCCGCCATGGGCCTCCAGGGCCTGGATGAGGGCCTGCTTCTCGGCTTCTTCCAGGGAAGGGTGTTTCGCGGCTGAGGAGAGATCGTCCAAAGACCGGCTCTCGCGTGCCGCCCCCTTGAGCTGGGGGGGGAGGTCCTCGGGTCGCAGCGTGCCGGAGCGGCACAGGATGAGGGCTCGTTCCAGGACGTTCTCAAGCTCCCGGACATTGCCGGGCCAGTCATGGCGGTGCAGGGCCCTGAGGAAGGCGGGGTGGACGGCGGGAACCTCTTTCCTGTTCTTTTTGCCCAGCTTCTCCAGCAGGTGGCTGGTCAGCAGGGGGATGTCCTCGGGCCGTTCCCGCAGGGGCGGGAGGTGCAGCTCAATGACGTTGAGGCGATAGTAGAGGTCCTGGCGGAAGAGCCCTGCCTCCACTTCCTGCTTGAGGCTCTTGTTGGTGGCGGCAATGATGCGCACGTCCACGGGGACGGAGCGGACGCTCCCCAGCGGCTCGACCACGTTCTCCTGCAGGGTGCGCAGCAGCTTGGCCTGCAGGGTCAACGGGATGTCCCCGACCTCGTCCAAAAAGAGCGTCCCGCCATGGGCCAGCTGGAATCGCCCCGGCTTGTCCTTGGTCGCCCCGGTGAAGGCGCCGCGGCTGTACCCGAAGAGCTCGCTCTCCAGGAGGTTCTCCGGCAGGGCGGCGCAGTTGACATTGATCAGAGGGCCTTTGCGACGGTGGCTGGCCCGGTGCAGGGATCTGGCAGCCAGCTCCTTGCCGGTGCCGGACTCCCCGGAGATGAGCACAGTGGCCTCGGTCGGACCGACCTGGTGTATGAAATCAACCACCTCGCGCATGGCCTGGCTGTCGCCAACCAGTATGGCCCCTTCCTGCCCCTGCGAAAAGGGGCGGCGCTCGGTCTGGCTGGAATGGATGTAGCGGGAGTACTCGTGGGCCCGCTCCAGGATGGACGTGAGGGCCTCGTTGTCCAGGGGCTTGGTCAGGAAGTCGAAGGCCCCGCTCTTCATGGCCTCCACAGCGGTGTCCACGGTTCCGTAAGCGGTGAGCATGACCACGGGAATGTGCCCGAAATCGTTGAAGATCCGAACCAGGACCTCCATGCCGTTCATGCCGGGCATGCGGTAGTCGAGCAGGACCACGTCGGACCTGTGCTCGCTGATGCGCTGCAGGGCCTGCTGCCCGTTCTCTGCTTCGGCCACGTCCCAGCCGGCGTCCTCCAGGACCGCCCGGACCATCATGCGGTGGCCTGACTCGTCATCCACGACCAGGATGCTGGGCCGTTCTTCAGGGGTATTGTGGCGCGGGGAGTGGTCGGTCATGGCTGCGACTCTGGGAACAAAGGCCTTTCATCCTGCCCCGGCATCCGGTTTGCCGTCAATGTCGGCTTTGCCCAGGGCTTTCGGGTGTGGCTCTGTTCAGTCGTCACCCATATCTTCTTTCCGGGACGAGGGAAAGAAGAGGCTGACCAGTGTGCCCCCCTCCGTCACAGGGCGCAGGCTGACCTGACCGCCGTGCTTGCGCATGATGGCGTGGACAATGGCCAGGCCCAGGCCTGTGCCCTGGGCCTTGGTGGTGAAGAAGGGGTCCAGGGCGTTCTCCCTTTCTTCGGGGGTCATGCCGGCCCCATTGTCCTGCACCTGGACCCAGAGGCCGTTTTCGGACTGCTCGGAACAGATGGTGATCCTGCCCTCGTCAGAGTGGACTGCAGCCAGGCTGTTCAGCAGCAGGTTGAGCAGCACCTGCTTCAAGGCGTCGGGGTCGGCGTGGACGTCACGGGAGGGCAGGTCGGCCTCGATGGTTACGCCGGCCTGCTCTGCATCGGGCCCCAGCAGCTCCATGAGCTCGTCGAACATGTCCGGCAGGGAGACAGCCACCGGCTCCATGGAGCGGGGGCGGGCCAGGAAGAGAAGATCGGTGACCACCCGGTTGAGCCGGTCTGCCTCCTGCACCATGGTCTGGGCATAGCGTTCCGCGGGGTCCTCACCCTGCAGCCGCTTGGCGAAAAACTGGGCAAAGCCGCGCAGGGCGCTCAGGGGGTTGCGAATCTCATGGGCCAGCCCTGCAGCCAGATGTCCGATGGTGGCAAACTTCCGGGCTTCCTCGAGGTCCTTTTCCAGGGCCTTGATCTCGGTCCGGTCGCGCATCAGGATCAGGCTTTGTCCGGGAATTCCCCGGACCGGCAGGCTGAGCACCTCCAGGTCCTTGCTCTTGAAGTGGCGGGTGGTCCAGGCTTGGGAGTGGTTGTGACTGGTGCTTTGATCCCGGGGTTCGACATCAAGGCCCACCTGCGACCAGTGCCGCCCGACGAGATCGGACTCCTCCTGCTGCAGGATGGTCCCGGCGGCCCGGTTCATGGCCGAGATGCGGCCCTCGTTGTCCACGGTGACCAACCCGTCGGGCATGTTGTCCAGGAGCTGGGACTGAAAATTTTCCAGCTGGAGCAACCGCGTCCCCTGGTCGCGGCGGCGCATGTAGGCCAGGGTCAGAACCCAGAGGAAAAGGGCCACCGCCAGGACGTAGGCGAACTGGAGCAGGGCGTTGCGCCGGTAGTCCTGGTAAAGGGCCAGATGCTGGTCCATATTCAGGGCCAGGCCGAGAGATGCGGGCGCGCTGCAGGGCTGGGGCTGGCCTTCGGCATTGAGGCAGAGCCTGGAGAGCCCGCTGGTGGTCGGGGTCAGCAACAGCAGGGCGGAACGTCCCTCAAAGGTGATCTCCGCGTGCCACTCCCGCTGCTCCTTGATGGCGGCAAGGGCTTCGGGGGGGAGCCGGAGACCGCTGTCCGGGTTTTCAGGAGAGACAACAATGGCCTTCCCCCCGGAACTGAACAGTCCGAGGAAGAGCAGGTCCCCGGAGGAGATCTGCTCCTGGAAGATGCCCTGGATCCTGCGCATGAACACCCTGACATCAAAACCCATGGGGGTGATGCCCCGGACCAGGTTGTTCTCGACCCCCTTGGCAATGGACCTGACCGCCAGGACCATGTGGTGGTTGATGGCCTGGCGTTGCTGCCGCAGGTTCTGCCAGGTGATCAGGCTCAGGCTGAGGCCGAGCAGGATGAGCACCAGGACGGAGATGAGCACGGGGCGCCTGGCCGGGTTGGTGATGGCGATCTGCATGGTCGGACCTCACGCGGGAAGCGGAGAATCGTGCCGGGAAGGACAACTTTCGGCGCGTAAAAACGTTTCGGTTTTCACGAACCAGCTGCCGCATTTCCTGCGGGTTTCATGCGTTCTCGTCCAGCCGGCTTGCATGTCCCTATAGATGAATCGCACGGCATCGTCACGCCGGGAGACAGGCTCTCTTGCCGGCTGTCGGACTTTCGTACCCTTTTCAATACCGCGTTCCCTCAAAAGAGCGCCCCGGGGTTGGGTGGCCAGGAGATGTACCCAATACAAGCGGGCCGAAACAGCCCGGATGGGAGAGCTGCTCCGGCCCGAATAAGGGCAGCCATTGGAGGAAGGATTTGTGCTACCCGAACCAAGCAGCCCCAAGGCACCCGGAGGAATCGGACCTGGGACTGCATCATTTATTTAGCATCAAGCATGCCAGAATAAATATCCTTGAAAGAGGGGCTCTTACAGCGTGGAGAGCGACGAAACAAGGAGCCGGGTGCAGGATGTTGCACGGCCACACAGATGAATGTGCAAGCTGGGAGCGGTGAATGGGTAGGGTTCGGGAGTGGTCGGTGTGGAGTCAGGGCAGGCGGTCCAGGGCGTGCTGCAGGGCATTGCGGATTTCGGTGACCTGGCCGGTGTCGGTGATCTTTCGTCCCATGTTGTCCCGGACATAGAAGACGTCGGCCACCTGGTCGCGGTGTGTGGCTATGGTGGCAAAGGCTATGTCCAGCCGGAGATCGTTCAGGGTCCTGCCCAGGGCGTGGAGCAGGCCGGTGCGGTCATCGGCAATGACCTCCACCAGGGTGTAGAAATCCGAGCTCTGGTTGTCTATGAGGACCTTTCCAGACCCTGCAACGGCGCTGCCCCGTTGTTGCCGTGTCTTCACCGAGAGACGGTACTCCAGGGCCAGCCTGCCCTGCAGCACATCAGAGAGCTCCCGGCGCACCCGGTCCCAGGTGTCCTCGGCATACAGGGGATCCGGGGGCTGGCCCACCTTGAACACATCCACCACGGTACCGTCACCCCACCGGTTGAGATCGGCCGCGTAGATGTTGATGCCCCGCAGGGAGAGCACGCCGGCCATTGGTGTGAAAAGACCGGGCTCCCCGCGGGCGACCAGGGTCAGCTCCCAGGCATGGCCCGCCTCACCCGGCCTGGCCTGGAGCAAAAATCCTGTGTGCGGGGCGCGCGAGGCCCGGCGGACCAGGTCGAGGTGGTCAACGACCTCTGCCGGGGCGTAGTGGAGGAGGTACCGGCCAGGCATGACATCGAGGCAGTCCTCGATCTGCTCGTCGGGCATCCGTCCCGCGAGCAGGCTGCGGATCCTGTCCCTGGCCGTGGCCAGCTTGTGGAACTCGTGGGGCTCTGAAGCCGGGCCTTGCTGGAAGAGCCGGAGCACCTTGAAGAAGAGCTCGCGGAGCAGGTTCTCCATCCAGGGGTTCCAGGCCTTGGGTCCGGTGGCCATGGCATCGGCCCAGGTCAGCAGCGTCAAGGCCGAAAGGCTCGGCACATCCCGGACGAAGGCGGCGCAGTCCATGATGGTGCCTTCCTCCTCAAGATCCCGGCGGGTCGCCGTTTCCACCAGGAGCAGGTGGTGCCGGACCAGGAAGCAGACCCGCTGTGCAGCCTGTGCATCGAGACCGAGCCGGTCCAGGATGGTTGCGACCAGTGCGGCGCCCCGGGCGGCATGGTCGGGGGCCTCCTTGCCGACATCGTGGAGCAGTGCGGCCAGGCGGATCTCCAGGGAGCCGGACAGCTCCTCCAGGTACTCGGCCAGGAAGGCCCCGGGCATGCTCTGGAACCGGATCAGCCCGGCCACGCTTTCCACCAGGTGTCTGCCCACGGGATGGAGGTGGTAGGCGTCGTACTGCACCAGGTCCTGAACAGCCCCAAGCTCCGGCAGGTAGGCTCCGAGCAGCCCTGTTTCCAGCATGGACTCCAGGGCCCGATCCGCCTGGTCCGAGACCAGGATGGAAAAAAAAGCGTCCCGCACAACAGGGCTGGACCGGAAGTCATCGTCCACCAGGAAGAGGAACTCCTCCACCAGGCGGCGGGTTTCCCAGGACAGGGCAACACCTGACAGCGCACTGGACCGGAAGCAGCACATGAGCAGGGAGCTGTCTGCAGGGATCTGCTCAGGGTTCCTGAACCAGAGCAGCTCGTCCTCCACGCGCAGCTCTGCACTGGGCAGGAAGGACTGTCCGGCGTCCCTGGGGGGCTCTGCGGCTGGCTTCTGGAGGTGGATGCTCCAGAAGGAACGGCAGATGACCTTGATGCCGGTCATGTTGCGGTGCAGCTGGGAGAGGAAGCGCTCCACGGCCGGGACATCACCCGAGGGTGCGATGCCCATGGCGGACGCGATCTCCGGCTGCAGCTCGAGGTACAGCCGGTCGTTGCGTTTTCCGCTCAGTGCGTGGAGATGGTTGCGCACCTGCGTGACGAAGCTGACATGCGCCTGCAGCGAAACACGCTCCTGATGGGAGAGTACCCCGCCCAACTCGAGGTCGCGAAGGTTTGCGGCCTTGTGGTGGACGCGGCCCAGCCAGAGCAGGTGGTGGTAGTCGCGCAACCCCCCCCAGGCCTCCTTGAGGTCGGGCTCGAGCAGGCCGCTGGCATCGGAGAAGGCGTGGCCCCGGTGCTGGAACTGCTGGCGCAGCCACCCGGTATACGGACCGGTAAGCTCTGGAAGCATGCCCTGCAGTTCGTGGAGGAAGCTGGAAGCGACAGCAGGGGACCCGGCCACGAGACGGGCGTCCAGCATGGAGGTCAGGGCCTCGAAGTTGTCACGGCCCAGGGTCAGGCTTTCCTGAGTGGTGCGCACCCCGTGGCCCAGGTCGAGCCCCAGGTCCCAGAGCGGATGGAGCAGCAACTGGGCGAGGGTTTCGGCCCGGGGCGGGATCTGGTCCGCGTAGAGCACCAGGAGGTCGATGTCTGAAAAAAGGTTCAGCTCTCGCCTGCCGTAGCCCCCCAGGGCGAGGATCGAAAAGGGCAGCTCACGGTCCGTGGTCTCAGGCTCGACCTCTTCCAGCCGCAGGCGAAAGTAGTCATCGGTCGCAGCGGAGAGGGCCGCGGGATGGTCGGGGCTGGACAGTCCGGCTCCAAGCCTGTGCCGGGCGGCTGCGTACCGGGTGCATGCGGCTGATTGGTCCGTCACCATGCCCCCCGGGTAGCAGGATGCAAAACGGCCCCGTGCCCGACCGTCAGGTGTTGCGGGAGGTGCACGGGGCCGAATGTTGTCATACGGTGTCGTGGAGGAAAATGCCCATCCGCTTCGGTGCGGACGGTGCTAGATGGCCTCTTCCCCGCTTTCTCCGGTCCGGATGCGCACCACGTCCTCAACAGGAACGATGAAGATCTTTCCGTCCCCGACCTTGCCGGTCCTGGCGGCGTCCTGGACGGCCTGGACCGCCTTGTCCACGGACGCGTCATCGACCACGACCTCGATCTTGACCTTGGAGACGAAGTCCACCTGGTACTCCGCCCCGCGATAGACTTCCTTGTGGCCGCGCTGCCGGCCAAACCCCTTGACCTCGGTCACGGTCATGCCCTTGATGCCGAGATCGGTGAGGGCGGACTTGACGTCGTCCAGCTTGAACGGCCTGGTGATGATCTCTATCTTTTTCATGGGCTGGCTCTCCCCTGGTTTGCGTGTGGTTAGATCTGGTATCCGGTCTCGCTGTGCATGCTCACGTCAAGGCCCTGCTCCTCCTCCTCTTCGCTGACCCGCAGCCCCACGACCACGTCGGTGAGCTTGAGCAGGACCAGGCTGGCGAAAAAGCAGAAGGCCCAGGTGGCCACGACCGAGACGAACTGTATCCAAAGCTGGCCCGGATTGCCAAAAAAGAGCCCGTTGACGCCCCCAACGGCCTCGCGGGCGAACAGCCCGGTTGCCAGGGCGCCGAGGGTCCCGCCTACACCGTGGATGCCCACCACGTCCAGGGAGTCGTCGTAGCGGAACTTGTTCTTGAGCATGATGCCGCCGTAGCAGAGCATGCCGCCGGCGCCGCCGATAAGGATGGCGGCCATGGGGCCGACAAAGCCCGCTGCAGGGGTGATGGCCACCAGGCCTGCCACACACCCGGAAGCAGCCCCCAGGGAGGTGGGCTTGCCCGCGTGCAGCCGCTCGGCCAGGATCCAGGTCAAGGCCGCGGTGCCGGCTGCCAGGTGGGTGGTGACGAAGGCGTTGGCCGCAGCCCCGTCAGCCGCAAGGGCCGAGCCGGCATTGAAGCCGAACCAGCCGAACCAGAGGATGCCTGCGCCCAGAATGGTCATGGGCACGTTGTGGGGAATGAAGGACCGGGTTCCGTACCCCTTGCGTTTGCCAAGGACAAGGGCGGCGGCCAGGGCTGCAGCGCCCGAGCTCATGTGCACCACGGCACCGCCGGCAAAGTCCAGGGCCCCCATGCTGCCCATCCAGCCCCCGCCCCAGACCCAGTAGGCCATGGGACAGTAGACCAGGAGCAGCCACAGCGCGGAGAAGACCAGAAATCCGGAGAACTTCATGCGTTCTGCAAAGGCGCCCGTTATCAGTGCGGGGGTGATGACCGCGAACATGCACTGGAAAGCCATGAACAGCAGGTGGGGCAGGTTGTCGGCCGGGCTGTTCGCCGTGTCCATGCCCACACCGCGCAGAAAGGCGAAGTCCAGCCCGCCGAACAGCCCCCCGATGTTGCTGCCAAATGCCAGGGAGTACCCGATCACGGCCCAGAGCACCGAGACCAGCCCGAGCAGGATAAAGCTCTGCATGATGGTTCCCAGAACGTTCTTGGACCGGGTCATGCCGGCGTAGAACAAGGCCAGCCCCGGGGTCATGAACATGACCAGGGCGGCGCAGACCAGGATGAAGGCAGTGTCGGCTCCATTCATGACGGGAAAACCTCCAAAGTTGAGTGATGGGTCCGGGGCATGGGGCACATGCTAACAATCCCGATGCCATAAATGGTAAAGTAAAATTAAAGTAGCATGTTAAGCGGATTTTGCAGCGTGTCGGGGGGGAGTTTGACCAACAAAATTGTAGAAAAATAAAGCAACTTTTAACAAAAATGCAAAACAAAGCTACAGAAGTGTCTTGAATTTTCAAGAATAGTACAAATTTGAAATATGAGTCCTGGGCTGGAAGGGAGAAAGTTTTTGCCCTTCAGGTGAGGGGTGGATAGGGTTGTCACAACAGGAGGGGGGCAAGAAAATGGAGATCTTGCGATCGATGCTCCAGTGGATGGTCCTGGTTGCGGTGCTGCTGGCGGGGTCAGGTGCCCAGGCAGTGCAAGCCCTCACGGTCGAAACGCCGGAGAGGGTGGCGCAGGGACGGCCCTTTTCCGTGCGTATTGCATCTGCTGTGCACTCTGAACGGGTCGAGGTCACCTGGCTGGGGCAAACCCTCTCTGTCAGCCTTGCAGAGCAGACCGGATCGGGCGACTCCTTCACATACGTGCTGCTGGGGACGGACGTGGCAGGGCCGGCAGGACCGTCAGTCCTTGACGTTCGGGTGCACAAGCACGGCCTGACCCTGGAAAGGGAGAGTCAGATCGCAATCGTGGAGCAGCTCTTCCCTGAGCAGCGCCTGACCCTGCCACAACAAATGGTCACACCCGATCGAGCCTCCCTGGAACGGCACGCCAGGGAGAAGGAGCAGGTGGAGAAAGCGCTCGGAAGGGGGATGTCCGAACGCATCTGGTCACTGCCCCTGCAGCGGCCGGTGCAGGGAGATGTTTCCAGTGTCTACGGGCTGAGGAGGGTTTTGAACGGTGAGCAGCGCAGTCCCCACCGGGGCATAGATTTCAGGGGGGCCGCAGGTACCCCGGTCAGGGCTGTGGGTCCGGGGAGGGTGCTTCTGACCGCGGAGCACTATTTTGCGGGGAAAAGCGTCTATCTGGACCATGGGCAGGGGATGGTGAGCATGTACTTCCATCTCTCGGCCATCGATGTTGCCCAGGGGGAGGCGGTGCAGCAGGGACAGGTCATCGGGCGCATCGGGCAGACCGGCAGGGCCACGGGACCGCACCTGCATTTCGGGCTCAGCATTCTCGGGCAGCTTGTGGACCCGTCCGGGCTTTTCGATCCGCTTGTTACCCTCGACACCTTGCTCGGCGCCTCGGTTGACGATCAGGGCTGAACAGACCGGGGCTATTTCTCCGAGCCGTGGGAAGCATCTTTTTCGTTGGAGGGGGGGGGTGTGGCGCAGGGCGCGACACCCGGCCTGATCCTGCGGAAGAAATCCTTCAGCTTGAATAGGACGTGCGCGTGGCCACCTGGCTGGTGGGGCAGCAGGCAGGGGGTGCAGTCCTTGATCCCTCCCGGAAGCATTGTGAACGTGCCCCCGCAGTCACTCCAGTAGATGAAGTACAAGGGGCAGTAGCAGTGCTTGCAGTTGAACGTCTCTCTGTCGGCGTCGGGGTGGCAGGGAAAGTAAGGGCACTCCCGGTTCTGGACGAAGGCGCATGGCCCGGGACAGTCATTGGGAGCAGGAGGGGAGGGGGGGGCTTGCATGCACCGAGTTTCACGCATGCACAGGAACAAGTCAATTCGCAGTGTCCACGGCCGCGGGATATTGCCGTCTGGTCCGGTTCAGGCGGGGAGGCAGCAGGCACCACGCACGGGTGGCTGCGGTGTCCAGTGACCTGTGGATGCTGTTGTGGTGTGGTTGCGGTTGCTGTTTTGATTGTAATGTAAGCCATATACAAAGCAATTTTCCATGGGTGAGGAGGAAAATGGGCCTAGCAGAAGGCAGCTGGCCGGCGCGGTGTAGATAAGCCGAATAAATTGCCCATATCATTGTCGAAAATTATTTGTCTTCCTTTATTTTCTATTTCATATTGCAGGATTTTACTCCAGCTGCTACATACTTCCTTGGATGAAACAGTCTCCTATCCACAGCCCATGGTCGTCTCTCAGGGGGATCGAACCGGCGAGCTTTTGCGACTGGCCGGGCAAGGTCAGCCTGGTGTTT
Source organism: uncultured Desulfohalobiaceae bacterium (assembly GCA_964594925.1). Classification (GTDB taxonomy): domain Bacteria; phylum Desulfobacterota; class Desulfovibrionia; order Desulfovibrionales; family CAZUBS01; genus CAZUBS01. The sequence continues at coordinate 21,753 of CAZQOG010000005.1, read as the reverse complement.
TTCCTCGGGGGGTGCAACCTCAGGTGCCCGACCTGTCACAACCATACCCTGGCCTGGACTCCCGACAGCCTTCCCCTGGTGGCCAGGGAAGATGCGCTCGCCCTGGTGGGCAAACGCCTGCCCTGGCTGGACGCGCTGGTCGTCACCGGAGGGGAGCCCACGTTCTGTTCGGGCCTGGCCGGGTGGTTGCTGGAGCTCAAAACCTTTGGGCTTCCCGTCAAGGTGGACACCAACGGGCTGGAGCCAGGAGTGGTGGAAGCACTGGTCTCGGGCGGTGCTGCCGACAAGGTGGCCGTCGATGTCAAGGGACCCTGGGAAAAGTACCCGCAGCTCACAGGGGGCAGGTGCAGTCCCGGGCGGGCACGGGACAGCCTGGAATCGATTTTCAGCCTGGCCCGGGTGTGGCCGGAGCGGTTCTATTTCCGATGCACAAAGGTCCCGCTGCTGAACGACGAGGACCTGGACAGCGTCAGGGAGTGCCTGCCTGCCGGACAGGCTCTCACTGTGCAGTCCTACGTGGCCCCCAGGGATGCGTCCCTGAAAGCCTGTAATCCGCAATCAGATCAGAACAACGGCGTTCACAACCGGTTGGAGCCGAAAAACCAGGACGGGGCATATGGCGTACAAGCATGATCAAGCAGCACAGGGGGGGCATGTACTGCCCAAGACCATCAAGAAAAGGGACGGCAGGCTCGAGACCTGGTCCCTGGACCGGATCGCTCACGCCATCCTCAAGGCCCTCAAGGCCAGCGGCATCAAGGATCCCCTGCTGGCCAAGCGTATGGCCGGCAAGGTGGAGCGCAAGCTCATCGGCTTCGAGGTGCCGGAGCAGGAGCACGTCCAGGACATGGTGGAGCAGGTGCTCATGGAGTCCCGCCTCTACGCCGTGGCCCGGAAGTACATCCTCTACCGGGAGAAGCGACGCCAGCTCAGGAGCCAGAAGGAAACCTTCCTGGACATCAAGGAGACCATTGACAGCTACGTTCACAAAAAGGACTGGCGGGTGGCCGAGAACGCCAACATGGCCCACTCTTTCCAGGGGCTGATGCTGCACCTGTCCGGCTCGGTCCAGGCCAGGTACACGCTCGAAAAGTACCCGGAAGAGGTGCGCCTGGCCCACGAGCACGGCTACTTCCACATCCACGACCTCTCCTTTGGGCTGGCCGGGTACTGCGCCGGGTGGAGCCTGCGGGACCTGCTGCTGGAAGGGTTCAACCTCGAGGGGCGCTGCTCCTCGGGGCCGGCCAAGCACATGAACGCCGCCCTGGGGCAGATGGTCAACTTCCTGGGCACGCTGCAGAACGAGTGGGCCGGGGCACAGGCCTTCAACAACGTGGACACTTACCTGGCACCCTTTGTTCGTGCCGACGACCTCGACTACCGCAGGGTCAAGCAGGCCATCCAGAAGTTCGTGTTCAACCTGAACACCACCTCGCGCTGGGGCGGGCAGAGCCCCTTCACCAACCTGACCTTCGACCTGGTGCCGCCCAAGCACATTGCAAAGGAGGCGGTCATTGTCGGGGGCAGGCTGCAGGACACCACGTACGCAGAGTACGCCCCGGAAATGGAGATGATCAACCGGGCCTTCCTGGAGGTCATGCTCGAGGGCGACTACCACGGGCGCATCTTCAGCTTCCCCATCCCCACCTACAACGTGACCCCGGACTTTCCCTGGGAGAGCGAGGTGGGCAGGCTGTTGCTGGAGCTCGCGGCCAAGTACGGGGTTCCCTACTTCCAGAACTTCATCAACTCCGACCTCAAGCCCGAGGACGTGCGCTCCATGTGCTGCAGGCTGCAGATGGACCTGCGCGAGCTCAGGAAGCGCACCGGAGGCCTGTTTGGTGCCGGGGACCTGACCGGCTCCATCGGTGTGGTCACCCTGAACCTGCCCAAGCTCGCCTACCTGGCCCAAAGTGAGGAAGACTTTCTGGAGCTGGTCGGGGAGTATGCCGAGCTGGCCCGGGACTCGCTGGAGTTCAAGCGCAAGTGGATCGGTGACATGCTGGAGCGGAACATGTTCCCCTTCTCCCGCCGCTACCTCACAAACGGGCTCAAGAACCACTTCAGCACCATCGGCCTGGTGGGGGGGCACGAGGCCTGCCTGAACCTCCTGGGCAAGGGCATCGAGTCGGAGTCCGGGGTGCGGCTCATGCAGCGCATGCTGGATCATTTGCGCACCCTGACCAGCCGCTTCCAGGAGGAAACCGGCAACCTCTTCAACCTGGAGGCCACGCCGGCCGAGGGCACAAGCTACAGGCTGGCCAAGATCGACAAGGATCTCTACGCGGACATCCAGTCCTCGGGCAGTGAGGTGCCCTACTACACGAACTCCACGGCCCTGCCCGTCGGGGCCACCCGGGACGTGTTCGACGCCTTGGAGCACCAGGACAGGCTTCAGCCCCTGTACACGGGCGGCACGGTGTTCCACACCTACCTGGGCGAGGCCGTGGCGGACCTGGGGTCCCTGCAGTCCTTCATCGTCAAGGCCCTGTCCAAGACCAAGCTGCCCTACATCTCCATCACCCCGACCTTTTCGGTGTGCAAGGAGCACGGCTACATCAAGGGCGAGCACTTCACCTGTCCCACCTGCGGCGGGGAGGCCGAGGTGTACACCCGGGTGGTGGGGTACTACCGGCCGGTGCAGATGTGGAACAAGGGCAAGCAGGCCGAGTACGCCGACCGGGTGGCCTTTGTCGGGGCCTGCGAAGACTGATCGTCCAGTGGACAAACACCTTTTAAAAGAAGCGGGCCGGCCCGCTTCTTTTTTTACTGCTGAAACCGCCGCATGAAACGCCGGTCGATCCAGTCCTTGATGCGGAAGGCCGGCCAGCTGTCGAAGACAAGCCGTTTTTTCCAGAAGATGCCCCGGCCGTTGCCCAGGTTGAAGATGAGCAGGTAGTCCGGCTTGGCCACGAAGGGCTCGAGGGGGCGCCCCTGGAGGAAGGCGGGCAGGTTGTGGGCCAGGACCGGGTTCTGGCGTACGGCGTGCACGCCGACCTTGGCCAGGGGGAGGGGTTGGAAGTGGATGCAGTCGCCCCCGCCGAAGATCTCGGGATGCTCCGGGCACTGCAGGAACTCGTTGACCAGGAGCCCGCCGTCAGGGCCGGTGCTCAGGCCGGAGTCGCGGAACAGGCTGTGGGGGCGGATGCCCACGGCCAGGAAAGTCACATCCGCTGCAAAGCGTCGGCCGTGCTCGAGAACCACCTCGGAGGAGGTCACGGCCGAGGCATACCCTTGTTCCGAGATGGCGATCCCCCGCCGTTCCAAAGATCTCCGGGCCAGGTTGGCCACCCGCAACGGGTAGCCAGAGAGCAGGGAGCGCCCTGCATAGAGGGTGATGTCCGGGGCGGGCCCGCCGACCCGCCGGGCCATCTCATGGACACCCCCCGCGATCTCCAGCCCTGCAGGACCGCCTCCGATGACGGCAATGCGCAGCTTGTGCCGGGGCAGGGTTTCGAGCAGCCGGCGCCGGGCACGGTGCAGGTTCTCTATGGGCTTGACCGCAAAGACGTCCTCTGCGTCCCCGGAAACGATGTCGGTGGGAACCGTGCTTCCGGTGTTGCAGGACAAGGCGTCGTAGGGGATGGTCCGGCCCGAGTCGAGCAGGACCTCGCGGCGTTGCCCGTGGATCTTCACGGCCTTGTCTTCGAGGAACCGCCCCCCGCGCGTGGTGACCATCTCCTGGACCGGAAAGCTGATGTCTTGGTGTGAGTAGGTTCCGGCCAGCATGCCCGGGGCCATGCCCGAGTAATCATGGTGGGGGGCCGGTCCGACCACGGTGATTTCGATCCCCTGGGAGTGAAGGGAGCCGATGTTTCTGAGCAGGGTCAGGTGGGCGTGGCCGGCGCCGAGGAGAAGCAGTCGGGGCATTGGTCTGGTATCCTCTGCTGATGGTTTCTTGCATGCAAGGGCAGTGGGTTTTTAATCTGTTGAAATATTGCAATAATAGTATCCATTCTATAAAGTGCCTTTCCCGGGCAGCAACCGGAACGCCTCACACTCGGAGCAAGGACAACGAACGCATGAGCGACCAGCAGCCTCAGGATACACACATACCGGTTCTGGACAAGCAGGCGGCCCTTAATCGGCAGGAGGGCGACGCGGCCTTTGTGCGGGAGCTGTGGCAGGTCTTTGTGGACGATGCCCTGAACAAGCGGCAGCAGCTTAAGGAAGCCCTGCAGGCTGCAGACCTCGGCATGGTGGAGCACCTGGCCCACACACTCAAGTCCGGGGCGGCCACCGTGGGGACCAGGCGGGTCAGGGATGCCGCGCAGGCCCTGGAGGCCTTTGCCAGGCAGGGGACCGGCAGTGGTGAGCTGCTGCACGCCCGGCTGGAGCAGGAGCTGGACACGGCCATCGCCAGGTTGCGCGAAGAGCTTTCCCAAGAGGGGCAGATCGGCTGAGCCATGTATGCTGTATGCACACCGCGTCTCTCTGTTCAGCAGGTCAGGTGGAAGGCCCCGGCCACAGTGGCCTCTCCAGCCAGGAGGGCATTGAAGGCCGTGACGGCGGGCCCGGTGCGCCGGGTGATCAGCTCGATGCCAAGGTCGCTGCACAGTGCGGACAGGGACTCGTGGACGCGCATCATGCCCAGGCTGCCCCTGCCGATGACCAGGATGTCCGGCCTGTAGTCCAGGACATCCACCAGATCCCCCTCCGTGACCAGGTGGCCGGACTGCCGCCGCCAGCCAGGAAGCACCTTTCGTCCGATGATGGTGACGTCCTCCCGGTAGGTGTGTCCCTGGATGGTGACGCGTCCGAAGCGGTAGCTTTCTATCATGGCGGGCTCAGAGGAGCTTGCGCTCCAGGTTCTGGCTGGCCCGGGGATCGTACGGCCCCAGGTCGTAGAGCCTGATCTTGTTGCTGCGGGGGAACTCCTTTTTGAGAACCCCCTTGAGGAACCTGGTCATTTTGGTCAAAGACACCCGGTGCTCGAGGGTCTGGAAGCCGTTCTGAAGGATGCGGAAGTCCTGCTCGGACTCCTTGATGAAGAGTACCGAGCGGTTGCGCTTGTAGGTGCGAATATCCACGCAGTGCCCCACCGGCATCTTTTGCAGCCGCTCCAGCAAGGTGGGGATGAGGGTTGTCTTGTCGATCATTTGCCTGACCACGAAAGATGCTTTCGTGTTTGTCTGCCGCCGTTTGGGACGAGAAATAATCAAGGTCATGCGTGGCGGCAGTTATGAAGATCACGGTCGTGAGCATCCGATGCGCATCCGCGCCACGGTTCCGTTCTGCTTATCACCGCTACCATGTCCAGGCCCGCAAATGAAGAGTGCACGAGGCTTGAGGCCAAAACCCAGAAATCCCGGCTCACCGAGCAGGAACCCGCATGCCCGTACTGGACAGTGAATCCTACCAGCCACCAATCTGGCTGAAAAACCGTCACCTGCAGACAGTCTGCCCTTCCCTGATGCGAAGGGTGACAGGGGTGGTCTATGAACGGGAACGCCTCGAGCTGCAGGACGGGGACTTCCTGGATCTCGACTGGTCCAGGGTGGGGTCGCAGCGGCTGGCAGTGATCAGCCACGGCCTGGAGGGCAACAGCAGCAAGGCCTATATCCTGGGGATGGCCCGGGCATTGAACCATGCGGGCTGGGACGTGCTGGCCTGGAACTTCCGGGGCTGCAGCGGGGTCCCCAACAGATTGCCCCGCTTCTATCACAACGGGGATACCGGGGACCTGGCGGCGGTGGTGACCAGGGGTGTCGCCCAGGGGGGGTATAGGGCAGTGGCCCTGGTGGGCTTCAGCATGGGCGGCAACATCACCCTCAACTATCTGGGCGGGGCGGGTCCGGCGGTGGATCCGGCCGTGGCGGCGGGGGTTGCCATATCCGTGCCCTGCGACCTCAGGGGGGCGGCCATGGAGCTGGCCAGGCCCGCGTACCGCATCTACATGCACTACTTTTTACACTCCCTGTTGCAAAAGATCCGGGAGAAGCAGGCCCGGTTCCCGGAGCTTCTAAACGATGCCGACTTCGCGAGAATCAAGGATTTCCACGCCTTTGACTCCAGGTACACCGCACCGCTGCACGGCTTTGCCGATGCCCGTGAGTACTGGGCCAAATCGAGCAGTCTGCCCCGGCTCGGGCGCATCACCCTCCCGGTGCTGCTGCTCAATGCCAGAAACGATCCTTTTCTATCGAGCAGCTGCTATCCGGTCCGGGAGGCAGGCCGGTCAGGGGAGCTGTACCTGGAGATGCCGGGTCATGGCGGGCATGTGGGGTTTGCCGTGCGCGGTGCCGGGATGAGCTACTGGTCGGAGCAACGGGCGGTGTCGTTTTTGTCCTCAGTCCCGGGGTTGGACGCGCAGCCGCGCAGGTGAGAAATGCTGGAAGTTGCGAAGAAAGGTCGGGGCGGTCAGGAGCGGGCGCTCTTGAGCCGCAACACGGCCTTGAAGGTCCGGGTGAGCTCGATGAAGGTCGCGCTGTCACCGCCCTGGTCGGGGTGGTGCTTCAGGGCCAGGGAGCGGTACAGGCGCACCAGCTCCCGCCTGGACATCTCCTTGAGGGCTTGCCGGGACACGCCGAAGACCTTGCTGGACTCCTTGAGGGTGATGTGCGGCCTGCGTGGGGGCGGGCGGTGGAAACGGTGTCTGTTGATATAGTCCTGGATGATGTTCTCGAAGTAGCGGCTGCGCGAGAAGGGGTTGTCGAAGTACATGAACAGATAGCGGGTCAGATATTCGTGCAGGGAATCGGCCTCGGGCAGCTCCGGTCCCCAGAAGGCCTGATCAGCGTTGAGCTCGCACAGCTCTTCCAGGAAGTAGGCATCCAGCTTTTCCTGGTCCAAAGCTTCGGGCATCTCCCCGGCGTAGATCTCATGGAAGAAACGCCTCAGATTGAAGAAGGAGAAGACATAGGTCCGATACTCGTGGGGCTTGAGCTCCATCTCCTGGCGGATGAAGAGCTGCTCGATCTCGTCGCGGGACTTGTGGAGCAGCGGGCGGTAGAAGCGGTCGGGGACCCGGCCGACCTTGGTCTGGTCGATCTGCTGCAGCCGGATGTAGTTGAGCCGGCGCTTGTCCACCAGGTGGATGCGCTCCCGGATCCAGTCCTCCTCCTCGCGTGACAGCCGCGCCCGCCTGGACCGGGTGCGGCCGCGCCGGAAAAAATGCTCCAGCTTGTACCTGATCTCGGGGTCGACGAACGGCCAGAAAAGCTCCTCCATCTCCTGGATGCCCGGCTTGAGGCCGAAGTCAACTACAGCGGCTTCCACCTGTTCATGAATATAAAAGGCATTCCCCCCCGGGTAGACGATGTGCCGGGCAGGGTCGGGACCGAGATCGAAGATCTCCTGACTCGTGTACCCGTCACCCCGCGGTATCGAGATGCGGATGGCGTAGCGGAGCACTCCCGCGGCTCTGTTCCTGGCAAGATACATGGCGCTCTTCACACGAAGGGGTTTCCGGTTGCAGACAACCAGAGTGTAAGGCGCACCTGGGACAAGGCAAGGGCCTGCCGTGTGCCGGCGGAGCTTACTGAAGGGTGGTGCGGCTCGGGGTCCCGGCCTCGGCCCGAAGGGTGTCCGAACCTTCGAGCGCAGCCTGCAGGGGCCGGATCTGTTCGAAGTATTGGTCTTTGGCGTCCGCCGGGACCGGTTCGCAGGAAGGAGACTCGATGGTCAGGGGATTGACGTACTGACCGTTCTTCTTCATCCGGAAATCAAGGTGCGGCCCGGTGGAATAGCCGGTGGATCCCACGTACCCGATGACCTGCCCCTGGACGACCCGCAGGCCCTTTTTCATGTTTGCGGCGTAACGGCTCATGTGGTTGTAGACGGTCTCGTAGACGCTGTTGTGCCTGATCTTGATGTAGCGCCCGGCGGCCTTGGTATAGCCCATGGCGCTGACCACGCCGTCGCCCACGGTCTTGATGGGCGTTCCTGTGGGCGCGGCGTAGTCGATGCCCTGGTGGGGGCGGCGAACCTTGAGGATGGGGTGCAGCCGGCTCTTGGAGTAGCCCGAGGAGATGCGCCTGAAGGACAGGGGGGCCTTGAGAAAGGCCTTGCGTACCGAGTTGCCCTGCTCGTTGAAGTACTGGCCGCGCCCCTGCTCATCCTCGTAGAGGTAGGCCTGGAAGGTCCTGTCGTTGTTGGTGAACCAGGCGGCCAGGACGCGGCCGTAGTTGGCGAACTCGCCATCCCGGGACCGCTTCTCCACCAGACACCTGAAGTCGTCCCCCACGCGCAGGTCACGCACAAAGTCCACGTCCCAGGCAAAGATCTCCGCCAGGCGGATGGCCAGCTCGTCCGACTCCCCGGTTGCAGCCACCGACTCGAACAGGCTGGAGGAGATCGATCCCCGGACCAGCCGGGTCTCCAGGTCGTAGTGGATGGGGTCCCGGCGGACGGTCATGCCCTGGTCGCTGCGGACCACACACAGCTTTTCATCGCTGTCGATCTCATACTCCAAGCGGCAGAACTCCCCGTCCTCTTCCCGGGTGAAGAGCCTGTAGGTGTTGCCAGCCTTGAGCCTCTCCAGGGGGTAGACGTCACGGCAATCCTCACTCAGGGCGTGGATTGCGGCAGGGCTGAGCAGCCCGTCAAGGATGTCGGAAGCGGTCTGCCCGGGTTTGATCAGGGACTCGAACACCACTGGTTCGGGAGGGGATACGGGGGCAGCAACGGGAGCAACAGGCGAAGCAGCAGGGGACGACGTGGTCAGGGAGACAAGCTCGGGGGAAACTTCCGGCTGGGGAATATTCCTGGTGGACGAATGTGAACCGGAGTTCCTTCCACCCAGGGCCAGGATGACCCCGAATGCGAGCAGGCAGAGCAGACAGGTGAGCAGCAACCGTCCTCTTTTTCTGGGCCGGACCAGGGTGAGCTTGCTTCGATCGGGAGTAAAATAATCCATTGTATCTTCTCAATCATCCGCCGCCCACAGCCGGGAAAAGGCCGACAGTGTCCCCTTCCTCGAGGAGAGTCGTCCTGGACGCGCTTTTGTTGTTTACGAATATGAGCTTTACTTCCCGACTGTCAATGCCGAGCCGCTGCAGGAGGTCCTCGATGCTGGTCCCGGGGGGCAGCTCCAGATGCTCGGCCTCTTCGGGCTGGTACTGCCTGAGTGTTGCGAAGCACTTGAGTGCAATGAACATGGGCAAAGCCGTGGGTTATCAGGCTGATGAAAAATCCCCGCTGGACTGCGTTGCTTCACCAAGGGCAACCCCTCACGTATGGGGAATACGCTACAGCCCTGCCCTTGGTAAAGCGCCCCATGCCACGGCGACTTGTCCCGGCGAAGCCATGCGTAGACGGAAGCTTGTGCGAAGCCTGGGTTGCCAGCGTGGTTTTTGAACGGCCTGCTGGAAAGGATTCTTTCAACAGACTGTCACACTATTTCATCCTTTTCCGGCAGCACAAGGAAGATGGGTTGCGAGCCGGTAAGCTTGGTCTGGATCATCTCTGGCTCGGCTGGAAGATGCTCCCCATCGACAACAATGCGCTGCACGAGCTTCCAGAAGCTGCTGTCCTGCGCCGCTAGAAAGGCGGACAGCCGGTCTGCGGGGACCAGGATGCCGCGCCGCAGCAGGGTGGCGGACAGGTCCCGGGCGGTGGTGTTGAAAAGCTTGACGGTGACAACGCCCCATGCTGGTGCGGCCGGGTGTCCGGAGGCGGGGCAGGCCTTGATCCCGTCGCGCAGGGCGGCGTACTGTCCGTCACGCCGCATGGTGGCGCCGACCAGGCCGGGCAAAGCCGCGGACAAGGCGAGCACGTCGCCGTCACAGACCACGGTGTGTTCCATGGAGTCCACTGGTCTGCCATTGAGGAACAGGGTCTGCAGCACCTGCTCGACATACCGGGTTGGGATGGCAAGCCCTTTGGTGAGCAGATCCGGAAGAGGGGCCGGGACCATCGCCCGGCACTGCACCCCGCCCTGGAGCAGGATGGAGAATGCCTGCGCCAGGGCATCGGCACCGCCAAGATCGATGCAGGTTGCTCCAAGGTGGTCAGCAGGGCTGCTTTGCATCAGGCCTTCGGGGTTGTTCGGGGCTCAGCAAAAAGAGGAGGGCCCGGGCCCTCCTCTTTTCTTTCCAGGGGACGTTCCACTACCAGTTGAAGACGTTGTCCAGCTCTTTTTCGGCTACATCGAAGACCACGCCGTGCGGCGCCAGGGGCTCCCGCTGGAAGTAGCGGGGCAGGCGGTCGTCCGCAGCGGTGAAGCCGGCCCGCTTGTTGAAGTCGCGCTCGTTGGTGAGAATTGACTTGCCGTAGCCGACCACGCCCGCAGCGTCCAGGTCCCAGCCGTAGCAGCCGTTCAAAAGGTCGATCAGGGCCTGGAAGGTCTCCGGCTGGTCCAGCACCGCAAAGGCGATGAACAGGCACATGCCCGTGGCGTCCACGGCTGCGGTGGCGATCTGCAGGTCGCGGGACAGCTCTGCCTGGCCGCCGGCCTCCAGGGGGTTCACATCCCCGCCCACCTTGAGGATGTTGGCGGTCACGGCGTAGCCCGCGGTGTGGTCGGCGCCCATGGGGCTGGTGGCGTAGGTCACGCCCACGCCCTTGACCGCCCTGGGGTCGTAGGCGGGCATGGCCTGGTTCTTGACCACGGGTGCCCGCTCCATGCCGAAGGCCTTGGCCGTGGCTGCGGTTCCGCTGCCCAGGATGCGGCCCAGGTGCGTTCCCTTGCCCACCTCGTGCACCAGGTTCATGGCGCCCTGGGCATCGCCGAACTCGAGCAGGCCGGCATCCATGGCCACGCCGATGGTGGCGCCCATCTCGATGGTGTCCAGGCCGTAGTCGTCGTCCAGGAAGTCGAGCCTGGCAATGGCGTCCAGGTCGCAGATGCCGCAGTTGCCCCCGTGGGCCCAGACCGTCTCGTACTCGGGCTGTTTGGTCACGTAGTGGCCGTCCTTGTCCACAAAAGTGCCGGAGCACTGCATGACACAGCCCCGGTGACAGCCGTGGGTGGCCATGCCGCCGCGCTTGGCCTCGATCTCGGCCAGCATCTCGCCGCTGATCTTGGCGGCGTCCTCGTACTGGCCCTGGCGGAAGTTGTAGGTGGGGTAGGCCCCGGCTTCGTTGATGACATTGGTGAGCACGTTGGTTCCGAACGCGGGCAGGCCCTCGCCGGTCACGGGGTGCTTCTTGAGACCCTCCACAAAGGCCTTGTTCGCGGCCTTGAACTTTTCAGGGTCTGCCGGGGCGCGCAGGGAGGTGCCCGCCCCGTCCAGGATGATGCACTTGATGCCCTTGGAGCCCATGACCGCTCCCACGCCGCCCCGGCCGGCGTGGCGGGTGGGACGCCCTTCCATGTCGGTCACGGCCACGGTGGAGTTGGCCATGCGCATCTCCCCGGCGGTACCGATGGAGATCATGGACCCGTTCTTGAGGTACTGGTCCTTGAACTTGTCCATGAGCTGGTAATTGGTCAGCCCTTTGAGCCCGGCGTCCTTTTCGATGCGCACCCCGTCCTTGTCGATGTAGATCGCGTACAGGTCGTCCCCCTGCCGCTCGCCTTCGAGCACGATGGCCGCATATCCGAGCTTGGCCAGCACCTGGGCGGCCTGGCCCCCGGAGTTGGCTTCCTTGATGCCGCCGGTAAGGGGGCTCTTGCAACCCACGGAGAGCCGCCCGCTGTTGGCCGCGGCAGTTCCCGAGAGAAGGCCAGGGGAGATGACCAGCTTGTTTTCAGGCCCCAGGGGATGGCAGTCGGCCGGAACCTCCTTGTTCACCAGGGCCGAGGTCATGGCCCTCCCGCCGAGGCCGGCGTAATCGCCCACCGGCTCGATGGTGGTCTTGGGTCCTCCAGAGGCGCCAACGTCGATGCGCAGGATCTGTTCCACGACTAACCCTCCTCGAAGTTATGTTGTAGTGGGATCGCCATCTTGCATTTGACCATTCTGCACATACATTGGTGGCGAAAACAGTGTCAATGGATGGCGCACTGCTTGGTTCAAAAAAAGGAAACAGGATGACATTGTCAAATAATATAAAATTAAAGAAAAATAGAGCAATAAGTTACGATTAATAACAGATAAGATAAAGAATTTCATTTGGGTCAGGCCGACGCCGGGTTTCGATAATCGCCGAGTGTCAGATATTGAGCAGGAAATCGGGGGTGGGCAAGGCTTTTCAAGAGAGAAAATGTCCTATATGGTAATTTTCAGTTCATTTTGTCACATATAAACAAAGGAGTAACCATGATGTACCGAATAGTCGTGACCGCACTGACGGCATTGTGTGTCCTGATGGGTGGGTCAGTCATGGCGGAGAGCCTGATGATGGCCACCACCACCAGCACGGACAACACCGGCCTGCTGGATGAGCTGGCCCCAGAGTTTCAAAAGGACACCGGGATCGAGCTGAAGTGGACGGCCACGGGCACGGGCAAGGCGCTGGAGCTGGGCAAAAACTGCGACGTGGACGTGCTTCTGGTGCACGCGCCACCGGCTGAGAAGAGGTTCATTGCCGACGGGTACGGCACCGCGCGGACGGAGATCATGTACAATGACTTCGTGATCATCGGCCCGGCCTCCGACCCGGCAGGCATCAAGGGCAAATCCGTGGGCGGGGCCTTCAAGGGCATTGCCGAAGACAAGGCCGCCTTTGTCAGCCGCGGCGACGACTCGGGCACCCACAAAAAGGAAAAAGCCTTGTGGCTGGCCGCTGACATGGAGGTGCCGGACAAGGCTGACTGGTACCTGCAGGCCGGGCAGGGCATGATGGCCACCATCACCATGGCCGAGGAGCGCTCCGGCTACACCATGACGGACCGGGGCACCTACATCAAGTACGAGTCCAACAAGGGCGGGGACGCCCCCTTGAAGATCCTGGTGGAGGCGGACGAGGTGCTCCTCAACCAGTACAGCGTCATCCCGGTCAGCCCCAAGAACTGCCCCAACGTGCAGCATGACCTGGCCGTGAAGTTCGCCAACTGGATGGCCTCGGACAGGGCGCAGCAGTTCATCGGCGACTTCAAGCTCCTCGGCAAGCAGCTGTTCACGCCAAACGCCAAGTAGTGCACCAGTTCCTTGCTGCGGGACCGGAGGGGCGCACTCCACGCAAGCATTGGACAGGGTAGCCCCTCTGTCCCGCAGAATGACGGGTTGATATGGACTTTATTCTCAGTGGGCTGTGGCAGGCCTTTGGCCTGCTTTTTTCAGGGGACCCGGTGACCTACTCGGCGGTCTGGACCACTTTGCAGGTCTCGGCCATGGCCATCGTGGCCTGCTTCATCATCGGCGCCCCCCTGGGTTTCCTGCTCGGATACAAGGACTTTTGGGGGCGCAGGGCGGTCAAGACCCTGGTGGACACCACCCTCTCCTTTCCCACCGTGGTCATCGGGCTGGTGGTCTTTGCTTTTATCTCCCACCGGGGACCCCTGGGTAATTTCAGCCTGCTGTTCACCATCACCGGCATGGGGATCGGGCTGACCATCCTGGGGCTGCCCATCGTCATCGCCATGACCGCCACTGCCGTGGAAAATCTGGACAAACGGCTCAAGCCAACCCTGCTGACCCTGGGGGCGAACCAGTGGCAGGTCCTCCTGGCCACGCTGCACGAAGCCCGGTTTCACATGGCCCTGGCCGGGGCGGCTGCCTTCGGCCGCATCGTGTCCGAGGTGGGGATCGCCATGATGGTGGGCGGCAACATCAAATGGCATACCCGGACCATCACCACGGCCATCGCCCTGGAGACCAACAAGGGCCAGTTCGCCATGGGCATCGCCCTGGGGCTGGTGCTCATGATCATCGCCCTGATCGTCAACCTGTTTCTGGTCAAGCTGCGCAGAAGGGCCAGGCAGTGAACGATTCCCTGTACCGTCTCGAGCAGGTCAGGCAGGTCTACGAAGGGCGGGAGGTCCTCAGCGTGGATCTGTTGGAGGTGCCGTCCCACTCCATCGTCGGCCTGACCGGGCCGAACGGCTGCGGCAAGTCCACGCTGTTGCGCATTCTGGCCCTGTTGGAATATCCAGTCCAGGGCAAGGTGATTTTTCATGGGACTCCTGCCACCCCGGCCGACAGTGCCCTGCGCCGTCAGGTGACCATGCTGGGACAGGAGCCCTTTTTGCTGCAGCGTTCGGTCTTTGCCAACGTGGCATACGGGCTGAGGATCAGAGGGGAAAGGGGCGTTGACGGCAGGGTCGGGCAGGCCTTGGACATGGTGGGCCTGGACCTGGAGCAGTTCGGGCGTCGACCCTGGTACCAGCTTTCAGGGGGGGAGACCCAACGGGTGGCCCTGGCCAGCCGGCTGGCCCTTCGGCCCAAGGTGCTGCTCTTGGACGAGCCAACGGCCAGCCTGGACAAGGAAAGTTCGGTCATGATCAAACAGGCCGCCCTCACTGCCAGACAGGAATGGGACACCACACTGGTCATCGTCAGTCACGACACCCCATGGCTGGACCAGGTGTGTGACCGTTTGCTGACCATGCAGACCGGGAGGATCGTGGACAGGGTGGAGCAGGCGTGAGATACACCCTGAAGGCAACGATGGGCTGTGGCCCGCGGGAAGGGCAATGAGGCGTTCGCCTTCCCCAGGGAGGGTCATGCCGGCTGGCGGAAGAAGGAGGCTCGGCCGCCTCCAGCCGGCAAAGAGGGCGACAGCGCCCTCCACGCCCGGAGAGGAACGGTCCAAGCACAACAGGAGCTGCGACAACCATGACGACCCTGCTTTCCACCAAGGAGGTGGCCGCGGTACTCGGTGTGAACGAGAAGCTGGTCTACACCCTGATCAACGAGAAGGGGCTGCCGGCCGCCAAGATAACCGGCAAGTGGCTCTTCCCCCGCCATCTGGTGGAGCAGTGGGTGGAGCAGATGACCATCAACCACCCGGGGCAGTGGGACCCCCTGACCGGGAAGAGCGGGCAGCTGGTGGTGGCGGGCAGCAACGACATCCTGTTCGAGCGGTCCATGGCCCTGTTCATGAAGCAGTACCCCGGCATGGTGGCCGCCTTTGCCAACCTGGGGAGCATGGGCGGGTTGACCGCCCTGCGCAACGGTCTCTGCCACATGGCCACCAGCCACCTGGTGCAGGAGGACGAGCAGGAGTACAACTTTGCCTACGTGGCCAGGGAGCTGGAGCGTGAGCCCGCCATCATCAACTTCGTGCGCCGCGAGCAGGGGCTGATCCTTCCTGCCGGCAACCCCGAGCAGATAAGCAGCGTGGCCGATCTGGTGGAGAAAAACGTCGTGGTGGTCAACCGGGCACCTGGGACCGGCACCAGGCTGATGTTCGACCGGGAGCTGGCCAGGGCCTCGGTCTCGGGATCCGATCTCCCGGGGTACGAGCGCGAGGTCGGAAGGCACCTGGACGTGGGGCTGGAGATCCTGGCGGGCAGGGCCGGGGCAGGGCCTGGCATCAGGGTGGTGGCGGGCCTGCTGGGGCTTGATTTCCTGCCCGTGCACTGGGAGCGTTTCGACATCATCGTGCCCAAGGACATCTACTTCAGGAAAGAGGTGCAGGACTTTCTGTCCATCCTGCACAGCAGGAGCTTTGCGGAGCTGGCGGGCTCACTGCAGGGGTATGACGCCGGCATGAGCGGCAAGATCGTCTATCCCGAGGCATGAGCAGGCCGTTGAAAAATCCCCGCTGGCCTGCCCTCCGTAGCCTTGTGCGAAGGGGGGACTGCGTTGCCTGACCATAAAGCCTTCCTTTTTACATTTTATGCAAATCGCCTAAAGTGAAGGCTCTTTTTCTGAAGATTTTTTTACATTCGTGCAAATAAGCCGGTAGTGGGCACTGTTTTTGCTTGTTTCCGGCAATGTCCCTGCCAGTCACACACACCGAGCTCAAGGTCCTGTCCACGATCAGCCGGATCATCGGGGACGCCCTCAACCTGGATCAGGCCCTGGGGGACATTCTCGGCCTGCTCTCAGACTCCCTGAGCATGAACCGGGCAACGGTCGCGCTCCTGGACGAACCCTCGGGCCAGCTCTTCATCCGGGCCTCGCACGGGCTGCGGCCAGAGGAAAAGAGCAGGGGTGTCTACCGCCTGGACGAGGGGGTTACGGGCAGGGTGTTCAAGACCGGGAAACCCTATTTCGTCAAAGACATCCGTCACGACCCCCTGTTTCTGGATAAGACCGGCACCAGGCGGGATCTCCAGACCAGGCTGTCCTTTGTTGCCGTGCCCATCATCCTGCACGGCAGGGCCATCGGGGTGCTTTACGTGGACCGCCCCCATGAGACGCAGGTTTCTTCGGGGCAGGATATTGCGTTTTTGTCAATTGTGGCCACGCTCATTGCCCAATTTGTGAACCTGAACGAACAGTTCACCTCCAGCATGGAGGCGCTGCGCATCGAGAACGTCTCCCTCAAGTCCAGGCTTTCCAGAGAGATCAGCGGCATCTACATCGTGGGAAAGAGCCAGGCCATGCAGGAGGTGCAGCGCCAGGTGGAGAAGGTCTCCCCCACCAGGGCCACTGTGCTTCTGCTTGGCGAGTCCGGCACCGGCAAGACCCTGATCTCCAAGTTCATTCACGAGCTTTCCGATAGAAAGAGCTTCCCTTTCACCAAGGTCAACTGCGCCGCCATACCCGAAAACCTCCTCGAGTCGGAGCTTTTCGGGTATGAAAAGGGGGCCTTCACAGGCGCACTGGGCCCCAAGCCGGGCCGTTTCGAGCAGGCGGACAAGGGCACGATATTCCTGGACGAGATCGGCGAGATCCCCCTGGGGATCCAGGCCAAGCTGCTCCGCTTCCTGCAGGAACGGGAGTTCGAAAGGCTGGGGAGCACCAGGACCAGAAAGGTGGATGTGCGCATCCTGGCCGCCACCAACCAGGACCTGCTCATGGCCGTGGAAGAACGAAGATTCCGCAAGGATCTCTACTACCGGCTGAATGTCTTTCCCATCAAGGTGCCGACCCTGCGCAAGCGCACAGAGGACATTCTGCCTTTGCTCAACCATTTCCTGGACAAGATGGCCCGGGAGTACGACAGGCGTCTGTACTTCACGCCCGGGGCGCTGGATGCCCTGGTCGGCTACGACTGGCCGGGGAACGTGCGGGAGATGGAAAACCTGGTGGAACGCCTGGCCATCATTGCCGAGCAGTCAAAGGTGGACCTGGAGCATCTGGCCCCTTTCCTGGAGGCCGGCACGCCGGCCCAGCCCGCCGCTGAGAACCCCCTTTCCCTGGAGGAGCTGGAGCGGCGGCAGGTGCTCACTGCCCTGAAGCGCAACGACTGGGTCCAGACCCACGCCGCCCGGGAGCTTGGGGTCTCCCTGCGCCAGATGGGCTATCGCCTCAAGAAGTATGGACTGGAGGCATACGTCAAGCGTCAGCGCCGTGACTCCCGGGCCTGATGGCGTGTCCACCCGTTCCGCTGCCGAAACCTTTCATCCATCCCCAGCGGGTGACGAGCCCTCCTGCAGCACATGGCGCAATGCCCTGCGCAGCCCGCGCAAGGTTGGGGGCTTGCGCAGGATGTAATCGGTTCTGGTCGATGGCTCCCCGGTTTCCACCGACGTCTGATCCCATCCCGTGAGCAGGATCACGGGTGTCTGGGGCGAGACCCGCTTGAGCTCGTCGGTCACGGCGATCCCGTTGAGGTGGGGCATGCCCAGGTCGGTGATCACGACATCAAAGGGTTTCCCGGACTTCAAAGCCGTGGCACAGGCCGCAATCCCCTCCTTGCCGCTGGCAGCGGTATCGACCTGATGACCTTCCTGCTCGAGCATTTCCACGGCCAGGTCCCGCAGGGCCTGCTCATCGTCGATGCACAAGATGCGAAGGTGTGGCAGGTCTGTCTGCATCGAGGACGGCTCCGGCTTGTTTCTTTCTCTGGTCCGGTGCAGCGGCAGGGTGAGGGAGATGGTTGTGCCCCGCCCTTGCCCGCTCTCTATGTCCAGTGAGCCGCGGTGCCGTTTCACCGTGCCGTAGACCATGGCCAGGCCCAGGCCGGTCCCGCCTTGGCCCTTGGTGGTGAAGAAGGGCTCCATGCAGCGGGACTGTGTGGTCCGGTCCATGCCGGCCCCGGTGTCGCTCACCTGCAGGAGGACCTGCCCCCCTTTTTGGGAGGTGCGCAAGCGGATGCTCCCCCCAGAGTCCATGGCGTCGACACTGTTGATGATCAGGTTGGTGACCGCTTCCCGCAGCTCGCTTTCCACCCCCTTGACCAGGCCGGGCTCAGGGTCGAGCTCGGTTGTGACGTCGATGACCGCCCCCTTGCGCTGGGCCATATCCTTCCATCTCGGGCGGGTCAGGTCCACGGCCTGGGTGATGACTGCATTCAGGTCGACGGGGAGCTGCTTTTTTTCATCCTCGTGCCGGCGGTAGAAGGCGCGCATACGGGTCACGATGTCCATGATGTCCCCGGCTGCCGTGCGCACGTGCTTCAGGTGCTTTTGCGCCCGGGGGCTTCCGGCAATGGAGTCGTCCTCCAGCAGCATGTCGGTGTAGCCCACAATGGGGGAGAGGGCATTGTTGATGTCGTGCACGATGCCGCTGGCCATTTGCCCCAGGGCACGCAAGCGCTCCTGGCGCAGGATCTCCTCCTGCGTCCTGCGCAGCTCGCCGGTGGTCTTTTGCAGGTGGTGCAGGAGCTGCTTCTGCCGAAAGGCAAGGGCAGTGTGGCTGCACAGCTGCTGTAGAAAGACGAGCTCCTCCGGGTCAAAGGCGACGGCTGGCACCCGTGCGACCAGCACCCATCCCACAAGCCTCTTTTCCAGGAGCAGGGGTTCGAAGGCCAGTGAGCCAAGACCCGCCCGGGAAAGCTTGTCCGCTATCCAGCACTGCTTTTCCCCAGAGGTGTTCGGGATATAAATCCCTTCGGAGCATCCCTCTTGATTGAGGACTGTCTGTGTGGTGTCGACCAGGGTGCCGGCCTCGAGGTCCATTTCTGCCGCAAGCTCCTGGCTGAGGGGTCCGGTAGCTACAATGGAGCAGGTACCGCTTTCCCGATCCGCGAGCCACAGGCCGGCGAAATCAACGGGCAGCTTGTCTTCCAGGTGGTGGAGAAGGACGTTGATGATGCTTTCCAGGTCCTGCCGTTCGGCTATGGACTGGGTGATGTGGTGCAGCAGGGTCAACCGCTCGATGTGCTGTGTGAGCTCCTTTTCGTTCTGCTTGCGGCTGGTGATGTCGCGCAATGTGACCACGGCAAGGGTCTCATTTTCCCAGGCAACCCGGACCACACGCATTTCAGCGTGCCCCTTCCCTCCTGTGGATACGGACTCGATCTCCAGAGGCGCCTGAACCTCCAGGGAGTGCTCGAAAACCGTTCCGAAAAGCTCTGGTGCGGGCCTGCCAAGAATGTTGCCTGCGGCGGCATTGGCAAAGCGGATGTGTCCGGTCCCGCTGACCACGACCACACCTTCGGGAATGCTTTCGATCAAACCATGGAAGAGGGATGTGCTGTCCTTGAGAAGCGTCCTGGCACGAAAGCGCTCGATGGAAAAACAAAGGACCCTTTTCAGGAGCTCATGGGTGAGGATTCCCTTGGCAAGGCAGTCCTGTGCCCCCATCTGAACGACCTTTTTGCAGAGCCCGGCATCTTCTTGCCGGGTGAGCGCGACAACCGGGAGCAGGGGATTAAGTTCGAGGAGCGGTACAAGCGGATCAAAAGAAACCCCGCGTGGGGAGTCCAGATCGAGCAGGCAGGCATCAAAGCTTTCATTGGCGAGCAGGCCAAGCCCTGCATCCACTCCATGGCTGGAGGTGACCCGAAAGCACTCTTCCTGCAGCAGCAGGCCTTTCAGGAGCTGGTTTTCGGCAGGGTTCGGAGAGATCAGCAGGATATGGAAGGAACCGGTCTGTGTATCAGTCATGGGAGCGCTCAGGGAAAGGATTTCCAGAAAGTTGGAGAGAGCTCAAGCTCCACCCCGGTTCAGGGCATGCAGGTTTGCATAGCTTCCATGGCATCCCGGGTTCATCTTCAGCGTGTGAAAATCACAGTTGTCCCGGGCATGTCCGCCTGCGGTGTGGAGAAGCTCAATGCAGACTCTGGACGGCAAGGGATTCCACTTCCTCAAGGTCAAAGGGCTTGCGAATGTATCCGTTGACCCCATAGCTCCTGGCCAGCTCCTCCGTGTCGTCCTGAGGAAGGGCAGTGATCACGACCACTGTGGTGTGCACACCATTTTGCTGCATCCACTCCAAAACATCGAACCCGCTCATCCCGGGCATCTTGAGATCCAGGAACAGGAGCCAGGGCTCCTGCTCGCGCAGGACCTTCGTGGCGGCATGGCCGTTGTCCACGAGCAGAACCGGATGCTCGTCGCCGAAGATGGCCTCGAAGGATTCGAGAATGCCCTGATCGTCATCAACCACCACGATCAGATTGTTGTCCTTGTTCATTGGTGTCCTCTCGTTCTGTCCTGGTTTCCCTGCACGGTCGGTCCTTCAGCCGCCGTTGGGTGCTGCTTCAGGGCTAGCAATGTGGATGCCGTTTCAGGATCTTGGGACAAGGATCAAATATTTCAAGGAATTGAAGGAGAAGGGGCGGAAAAATTATTGTGATTTCCCAGGTGAAAAAATGTGCGGCGAGAAGCAAACCCGGCAGGAAGAATGGGAGGGAGTCAAACATAGGTGGGAGTGGATTGAGTGAGACCTTGCGGCCCGGACAAGGGAAAACCAAGGAATGATCGGGGTTGGAGGCGGCAGGTCCCGTTGCTGCCTCAAGGGAAACAGGATTGCGGGCAGCTGCTCAGGGGCACAACAATAAAGATGTGCACATGCACAACTTATTGTGCAGCCCGTGGGCATCACGACGAGGCTGTTGAGCGGCTTCTTGGATGCAAAATGAACAAATGGTTGTGCATTTCGATTGTGATATCGGTTGTTTGAAAAGAAAGACGAAGAAGAAAAATATCCAATAAATACATAAATATGAGATAAAGACGGTAAGCGATATAAATGATGGCATTATGATTGCTTCCATGCATGGCACAGCGCGCGCAGATTTGTATATGATTATGCAAAACTATGCACTTGAACTGTAAAATGCATGGAGGTGTATTGTGAAGAAGATCAAAATTAAGATATTCCTGGCAGGCGTCTTTGTTTTAACATATGTTCTCCCCGTGCTCGCAAATGGAAGTGGTGGCCCCTAGCCCTTTTATCAGGCTTTTGTATTCATCTTGAGCGCTGCTTTTGCGGCGCTTTTTTTTTCAAAAAAAGCATGTCTTTTCTGGTAGGGGCGGCCGGCAGCGGCCCTGTCTTTGGTCGGATCCCCGTGCAGGAACAAAGCCTCGTCAAAAGAAAGGGCGCGTGCCTCGCGCCCCTACCAGAATATACAAGCTCCCCGATTCATCGGCGCTGAAGTCCCATCTCTGGTACTTGCTGTTGGCAGCGCCGGGAGTGGTGTTTCTTCCCGAATCTCTGTAGTGTTTTCTCCGTGGAGAACGCTGTTTCAGGGGGGAAGTGCATGAAGTGGATCGTGCGGATGGTGGTGTGCATGGTTGCAGTCTGCCTGCTTCAGGCCTGCAGCGATCAGGAAGAAGCTTTGGTCGGAGACACTGGAGCAGTAGTCACCGGGCAGGGCTCGAAACAGGGGGGCATTTACAGGATACCGCTGCAAAACAGCCCCTCAACTCTTGACCCCGCCTATGTGCAGGATGGGTACGGGGTGTACGTCATGCAGCAGATCTTCGAGGGGCTGGTCGCATTTGACCGGCATCTGATGGTCGTCCCGGCCCTGGCCACCTCCTGGCGGGTCGAGGAGCAGGGCCGGGTCTATCGTTTTTTTCTCAATCCCGAGGCCCGCTTTCACGACGAGAGCCCTGTCCGGGCCAGCGACGTGGTCTACTCATTGGAGCGCCTGGTCAGGGTCTCGCCGCCTTCCGTGCTCCTTCCCCACCTGTTGAAGGTCGAG
>CAZQOG010000004.1:7847-53172 GCA_964594925.1 uncultured Desulfohalobiaceae bacterium | reverse complement strand
CAACCTCCCCAAGGGCACGCCCATCACTGTGATCGGGCGGAAGATCCTGGTCGGGTATCTCCGCGACGACACGTCCGGTGCAGCAATCCGCCGATTGATCCTTTCGGAGCCCGCCGGTGTGAGTGTCGAGAAGATGCTCGGACTGGAGGGGCTGCCGATGCCGGGAGACGACCCGGTCTGCGATGTCAGTGGCCCGTACTCTGGGTGTGGCCCCGCTCCGGCACGTTAGCCGGGGTCACTTTCGCGGGCTCCTCTTTGTTCTCTCCGAAAAGGTCCCACTGGCAGTCCGTTGAAAAGCCCCCGCTGGACTGGTTTTGCTCCTTGCCAGCGTGGTATTTGAACGGACTGCTGAAAAGGACTTTTGCAACAAGTTGCTAGGCAGACAGGATGACCGAGGTGGCCTTGACCAGGAACCACACGGTCTCACCCTTCTTCAGGCCGAGCTTGGTGGCGCTCTCCGTGGTGACCAGGGCGCAGACCGAGGTGCCGTCCTCCAGAATGCCGATGACCTCGGTCATGAAGTCGTCGCCCCGCAGAGTGTCGATCTTCCCGGCGAACCGGTTGCGGGCGCTGGAGTACTCGACCTGCTCCTCCTTTTCGATCAATACCCAGGGGGCCTTGATCAGGGCGGTCAGCTTCCTGCCCTCGGTGATGCCCAGCTTTTTCGCGCTGGCATCCGTTATCAGGGAGACCACTTCGTGCCCCCCGCTGGTGCGCAGCACCACCTCGGCCAGGATGCCGGCGCTTCGGATCTGAGTGACCTCGCCCTGAAAAGTGTTTCGTGCACTGGTGTTCATGCTTCGCTCCTTGTTGATGTAGTTCTGGATGATGCGGCTGGTGTCGTCCTGCGAAAACGTGCAGTAGGCCGATGTGAGTTCCAAAGTGGAATGGCCGAGTACGGCCTGGACCGCTGGCAGGGGCACGCCCCCCCGCAGCAGCTCGATGGCCCGTGAGTGGCGCAGGGTGCGGGGGTTGAGCAGCTCTCTGGGCAATCCGGAACGCTCCTCCTGTGCGGAGAACTGGCGCCTTACGTAGCCCTGGTCGAGCATGAAAAGCCCGCCCTGGATGTCGTGCACAAGAGGATTCGTCAGCCCCCGGCGTACTTCGGCCATAACCACCTTGGGCAGGGGCACCGTCCTGGCATTGTCCCCGGGTGCTCCCAGCCGGACCGTCTCCTGCAGGAAATCGAAGTCCGAGCGTTCATTCAGGGCAAGCACTTCGGCCAGGCGGGCTCCGGTGTAGCGCAGCACCAGAAAGACCAGCCACATGCGCAGCCGCGACCGGCGGCTGCGGTCGTTCGCGGCGTCATCGAGCCACTCCCTGAAAGCCCGCGTCAACATCTCCAGGCCGTTGCCGTCCAGGTAGCGCACCCCTTGCGCCACTGAAAAAAGGCGGGCCGGGCAGACCCCGGCGCTCGGGCCTCGAACGTCCAGTCCGGTTCGAGCGTCAGACGCGGTTTGCCGTCGTCCCCCATCCACCAGGAAGTCGATCCTGTCCCGGACCTGGGTCAGCTCTTCTGAGGTGAGTTGCTCAATGGCATTAAGTATTGTTCGTGCCGACATGGAAGCTTCTCCCTACCCTATGTGATATCTTTTGGACAACTTGATTTTTTCGTCCTTTATGAATCACTAGAATTGATAAATCCGTGCTGAGCAAAAGAGAAAGGGAAATGTACTAAACAGGGTTCTTGGAGCATGGCATCAATTCGTCATTGTCCATCACGGATATAAGTAACTTAGTGACTGAAACAAAAATCTTTGCAACATGCTTTACATGGATGCATACAATCTCTGTGCTAAATCTTTCAAAAATGTGAGGGTGGAGAGGGCCTGCCTCGTCTAAAAATATAAAATGATAGACATTTTAAATGCTTATGGGTCCCGGCACATCCTTTGCGATGGCTTGCTGCATCATCTCGCTCACCAACCCCGAACGCGAGGCAGGAATGATGACATCAGCCATCAGGCTATCGGCAACTTCTCCACCCCATTTGCTCAGGTCGAGGGCATACTCCATCCAGCCCACCGGAGCCTGCGGGGTCAGGCGAACCATCACCGTGTTTGCGGAGTATGTCCAGGGCCTCCGGGACTTGGACGGGGTTTCCCATATCATCGTGCTCTACCATCTGCAAAGGATCACGGGGTACGAAGGCATGGTTCGTCCGTGCCTGACACCCGGTTCCTGATTTTGAACCATTTATACGTCGTATGTACAACAGCACCCAGTTCCTCACACCCCTGATCCTGACCCTCAAGGTGGCCGGGCTGGCCACCCTTGTGGCGCTCATCCTGGGCGTGGCCATGGCCTACGTGCTGTCCCGCTGGTCCTTCCCGGGCAGGGACTGGTGCGACGCCGTGTTCACTCTGCCCCTTGTCCTGCCGCCCACGGTGCTGGGCTACTACCTGCTTGTGCTCATCGGGAGGCGGGGCCTGCTGGGGGAGTGGCTGCTTGAGACCTTCGGCATCACCCTGATGTTCACCTGGCAGGGGGCGGTCGTGGCCGCCTCGGTCGTCTCCTTCCCCCTGGTCTTCAAGTCGGCCCGGGCAGCCCTGGAAGGGGTGGACCACACCCTGGAGCAGGCCGCCCGCACCCTGGGGCAGAGTGAATGGTCCGTGTTCTGGCGGGTGACCTTCCCCCTGGCCCTGCGCGGGGTCCTGGCCGGAACCATGCTGGCCTTTGCCCGGGCCATGGGGGAGTTCGGGGCCACGCTCATGGTGGCCGGCAACCTGCCCGGCAGGACCCAGACCCTGTCCCTGGCGGTGTACTCGGCAGTGCAGGCCGGCAACGACCGGTTGGCCAACACCCTGGTGGTCATCATCTCCGTGGTCTGTATCCTGATCCTGGTGGTGACCAGCAAGCTCGTCAAACCCAAAACCTAGCTGGAGAGGAAGACACGATGAAACACCTCCTGACATCGACCTTGCTGCTTCTTGCCCTGTGCCTGCCGGCCGGAGCCGCGCAACTCACGGTCTCGGCCGCGGCCAGCCTGACCGATGCCTTCACCGACATCGAGCCCACCTTCGAGGCCTCCCACCCCGGGGTGGACGTGGTCATGAACTTCGCCTCCTCCGGGGCCCTGTACCGCCAGATCGAGAAGGGGGCACCCGTGGACGTCTACGCCTCGGCCAACCAGAAGTGGATGGACAAGGCCGAGGAAGGCGGGTTCATCCTGCCCGGCACGAGGGTGACCTTTGCCCGCAACGCATTGGTCTTGGCCGCGCCCAGGGGCAACCGGGCCAAGATGCACTCCATGCGCGACCTGACCAGCCCCCTGGTGACCACCGTGGCCATCGGCACCCCGGAGACCGTGCCTGCCGGGCAGTACGCCAAAACCGCCCTGGTGGCGGCTGGTTTGTGGGAGACACTGCAGCCCAAGTACATTTTTGCAGAGACCGTGCGGCAAGCTCTGGACTACCTCAGCCGGGGCGAGGTGGACTCTGGCTTTGTGTACATGACCGATGCGGTCAAGGCCGGCCCAAAGGTTGAGGTGCTGGTGGAGATCCCGCTTCAAACCCCGGTGACCTACCCCATCGGGGTGATGCAGGATGCGATGGAGGAAGAACTGGCCGAAGAGTTTGTGTCCTTCGTCACCGGGCCTGAGGGGCAGGCACTGCTCCAGAAGAGGGGATTTGGTCCGGCCAAGTGAATGGTGATTCCATGGCACCGGGTTTCTGCTCAGATCGGCCTGGTGCCCAACCCAAAGAACGCAGGAAATCAGCCATGCGCTTTGAAGTCGATATTGAAAAACGGTTCCAGAACGGCAAACGGGGTTTTCATCTGAAGAGCCGGTTTGCCTCTGAAGAAGACGCCTTGGTGCTCTTCGGCCCGTCCGGATCGGGCAAGACACTGACGCTCAAGGCCCTGGCCGGCCTTTTCCTGCCCGACATGGGTCGTATTGTGGTGGACGGTGAGGTTTTTTTCGATGCAGGGAGGGGCATCGACGTCCCCACCCGGGATCGGGGCATTGGTTTTTTGTTTCAAAATTACGCCTTGTTTCCCCACCTGACCGTGCGCCAGAACGTCTCCTTCGGGATGAAGCGTGTGCTGCGGCCCCTGAGCACCGCTGACAAGCGCAAGGTGGAAGAGCTCATCGAGATCTTCGGTCTGACCCGCATTGCCGAGGCCATGCCCAGCGAGATCTCAGGCGGCCAACAGCAGCGGGTGGCCCTGGCCCGGGCCCTGATCCGAGAGCCCCGCCTTCTGCTGCTCGACGAGCCTTTTGCCGCCCTGGACCAGCCGCTTCGGGTACGAATGCGCCAGGAGTTGGCCCATTCGTTGAAGCGTTTCAACATCCCCCTGGTCCTGGTCACCCACGACCCGGACGAGGCCGCAACCTTCGCCAGAAACATCGTGGTCTACAAAGAGGGCGCCACCAGCCGGATGGTCACAAGTGACCAGCTTCCAACACCGGACGCATGCCCGAAAGGCAGGCAGGGCTCACTTGCTGCTGCAGTCGCAACAGTGGTCTGACCGGAAGCGCCACCCGGGCACATCACGCAGGGGTTGCGCCGGGCAGCGATGAATCCTGTTCCTCCAGCGGGGTCGCTTTTCAGGGAACCCGACCTCCTTCCGCTTAGTATTTCCTCCCTCCCTCAAGCCTGCACAACTTGTTTGAAATTGTTATTTTCCGTTGTTTATAGTAAGCAAAACAACCTAATATTCCAATTATAACCAATTGTCATTGACTTGAAACAGGGGTGGGGGCATATCCACTCTGTGTTTCGGGTCTTGGAAAATTGGTGTTGAATCAGCCCGGGCGGGTCCAAAATGGGCGAAACGCAAGGACTGTGTGAGCAGTGAAAAGGAGAATTCCCGTAGGAGAAGCCGTGGGCATGGCCCTGGCCCACGACATCACCCGGATCGTACCGGGGGAGTTCAAGGGGCGGGCCTTCAGGAAGGGGCAAATCGTGAAGGACGAGGATGTTGATCTTCTGCTCCAGATCGGGAAGCAGCATATCTACGTCTTCGACCTGAGCGAGGGCCTGGTGCACGAGGACGATGCAGCAATGCGCCTGGCCGCCGCTGCCGCGGGCGGGAACATCTCTTTCACCCAGCCCTGCGAGGGGCGCGTCAACCTGGTGGCCGCGGACCCAGGGCTGCTGTCCATCGACGTAGAGCGGCTGCACGCCCTGAACGACATTCCCGACGTGACCTTTGCCACCCTGCACAGCGGGCAGTTCGTGCCCGCGGGCAGGGCCGTAGGCGGCACCCGGGTGGTGCCCCTGGTGGTGGCGGAGGAAACCGTGGCCCGTGCCGAGGCAGTGTGTGCGGCAGGCGGTCCGCTGATTCAAGTCAGACCCCTCAAGGCGGCCAGAGTGGGGGTGGTGACCACGGGAAGCGAGGTCTTTTACGGCCGCATCGAGGACCGTTTCGGCCCTGTGCTGGAGTCCAAGTTTCGAGAGCTCGGCAGCACCATCCTGGACCAGGTCCTGGTCTCGGACGACCAGGAGATGACCGTGCGGGCCATTCATGACTTGAAGAGTCGCGGCGCAGACATGATCGTGTGCACCGGGGGCATGTCCGTGGACCCGGACGACCAGACCCCGGCCAGTATCCGGGCTGCCGGGGCCGAGGTGGTGACATACGGAGCCCCGGTTTTCCCGGGGGCCATGTTTCTGCTGGCCTGGCTGGGAGATGTGCCGGTGCTGGGGCTGCCGGGCTGTGTCATGTACTTCCGGGCCAGTATCTTCGACCTGGTCGTTCCACGGTTGTTGGCCGGGGAGAAAGTCTCCCGGAATGACATTGTGCGCCTGGGACATGGCGGCTACTGCGCCGGCTGCGCGGAGTGTCGTTATCCGGTGTGCTCCTTTGGTAAAAGTTGAACCAGGCGATGAACGGACAAGTCTGTCTCGGCCGGGAGGCCTTGGCCGATTGACGTGGTGAGTAGAATTGCACGGGGGAAATACCCGTTGTTGCGGCGTCCACAACGAAGGAGGGAAATGAGATGATCAGCAAGGTAGTCAAGATCAATGGCAACGAGACTCGGGTGGTCGCCCCGGCAGACGCCATGCTGGCCGAGGTGCTCCGGGAGCAGCTCGGACTGACCGGCACCAAGATCGGCTGCGGCCAGGGCCAGTGCGGCGCCTGCTCCGTGATCCTGGACGGCAAGCTGGTGCGCTCCTGCATCACCAAGTTCAGCCGGGTCGACGAAGGGGCCGACATCATCACCGTGGAGGGCGTGGGAACCCCCGAGGACCTGCACCCCATCCAGCTGGCCTGGATGGCCCACGGCGGGGCCCAGTGTGGTTACTGTACCCCGGGTTTCATCACCTCGACAAAGGCCCTGCTGGACAGCAACCCCAGCCCCTCCCGGGAGGACGTGCGCGACTGGTTCCAGAAGAACAAGAACGCCTGCCGCTGCACCGGCTACAAGCAGCTGGTGGATGCGGTCCAGGATGCAGCCAAGGTCCTCAAAGGAGAATTGTCCAAGGAGGACCTGATCTTCAAGATTCCGGCCGACGGCAAGATCTTCGGAACCAACTTCCCCCGCCCCACGGCCGTGGGCAAGGTCACAGGCACCCTGGACTACGGTCCCGACGCCAGCCTCAAGCTGCCCGAGAATACCCTGCGTCTGGCCCTGGTCCAGGCCACGGTGTCCCACGCCAACATCAGGTCCATCGACACCTCCGAGGCGGAGACGATGCCCGGCGTGTACAAGGTCCTGACCCACAAGGACGTCAAGGGCAAGAACCGCATCACCGGCCTGATCACCTTCCCCACCAACAAGGGCGACGGCTGGGACCGGCCCATCCTGTGCGACGAGAAGGTCTTTCAGTACGGCGACGCCCTGGCCATCGTCTGCGCGGACACCGAGAAGAACGCCCGGGCAGCGGCAGCCAAGGTCAAGGTGGACCTGGAGGTGCTGCCCGCCTACATGAGCGCGCCGGCAGCCATGGCCGAAGATGCCATGGAGATCCATCCGGGTACGCCAAATGTCTATTATGTCCAGAAAATCGCCAAGGGAGAGGACACCGCCCCCATTTTTGCCGACGCCCCGGTGGTGGTGGAGGACGATTTCTATGTGGGACGTCAGCCGCACATGCCCATGGAGCCGGACAACGGGTTCGCCTACATCAATGACCAAGGCAAGCTGGTCATCCACTCCAAGTCCATCGGCCTGCACCTGCACGCGGCCATGATCGCCCCCGGCCTGGGCGTTGACCTGGAAAACCTGGTCATGGTCCAGAACTACGCCGGCGGCACCTTCGGCTACAAATTCAGCCCCACCATGGAGGCCTTGGTGGGTGTGGCGGCCATGGCCACGGAGCGCCCCTGCTCCCTGCGCTACAATTACCAGCAGCAGATGCAGTATACCGGGAAGCGCTCCCCCTTCTTCATCAATCTGCGAATGGCCGCGGACAAGGAAGGCAAGCTTCTCGGAATGGAGAGCGACTGGTCCGTGGACCACGGCCCCTACTCCGAGTTCGGCGACCTGCTCACCGTGCGGGGCGCCCAGTTCATCGGCGCGGGCTACGATATCCCGAGCATCCGGGGCGAGGGCCGTACGGTGTGCACCAACCACGCCTGGGGCTCGGCCTTCCGGGCCTACGGCTCGCCCCAGTCCGAGTTCGCCTCCGAGGTGCTCATGGACGAGCTGGCCGAGAAGCTGGGCATGGACCCCCTGGAGCTGCGGTACAAGAACGTCTACCGCCCGGGCTCCAAGACCCCGACCGGCCAGGACCCGGAGGTCTACTCCCTGCCCGAGATGCTGGACATGATCCGGCCCAGGTACGAGGCTGCACTGGACAAGGCCAAGGCGAACTCCACGGACACGGTCAAGCGGGGCGTGGGCATCTCCGTGGGTGTTTACGGCTGCGGTCTGGACGGCCCTGACGCCTCAGAGGCCTGGATGGAGCTCAACCAGGACAATACGGTCACAGTCTATGCCTGCTGGGAGGACCACGGCCAGGGCGCCGATGCCGGGGTCCTGGGCACGGCCTCCGAGGCCCTGCGCCCGGCCGGCATCACCCCGGACCGCATCAAGCTGGTCATGAACGACACCAGCAAGGCCCCCAACAGCGGCCCTGCCGGCGGCAGCCGCTCCCAGGTGGTCACCGGCCAGGCCATCAAGGCCGCGGGCGACGCCCTGGTGGCCGGGATGAAGAAGCCGGACGGCACCTTCCGCACCTTTAAGGAGATGCAGGCCGACAAGATCCCCACCAAGTACACGGGCAAGTGGTCGGCCCCGGCCAGTCCCTGCGACGAAAACGGCCAGGGCAACCCCTTTGCCGTGTACATGTACGGCGTGTTCCTGGCTGAGGTGGCCGTGGACGTGACCACGGGCGAGACAACGGTGGAGAAGATGACCATGGCTGCCGATGTGGGCAAGATCAACAGCCGTCTGGTGGTTGACGGCCAGCTCTACGGCGGCATAGCCCAGGGCATCGGTCTGGCCCTGACCGAGGACTATGAGGACATCGAGAAGCACAGCACCCTGCGCGGGGCCGGCTTCCCCTACGTCAAGCAGATCCCGGACGACATCGAGCTGCTGTATGTGGAGTCCCCGCGGCCCGAGGGTCCCTTCGGAGCCGGCGGCGTGGGCGAGCTCCCCCTGACCTGTCCGCACGCCGCGGTGATCAACGCCATGGCCAACGCCTGCGGCGCCCGCATCACCAAGCTCCCGGCCCGGCCGGAGAAGGTGCTGGCCGCCTTGAGGGGCTGATACCATGCTGTAATCAAAAGCCCCGGGCCGGTGCATCCGTCCCGGGGCTTTTTTCCGGCTGATTGATATCTCTGCGGCCCGGAGGTAACCAGGAGCATGGACCAGAAGACACTGCGCGAGTACGAATGGCGCTGCATCCAGGAGGAGCCGCCCTTTTGCCAGGGCGCCTGCCCCATCCACGTGGACGTGCGGGGTCTGACCCGGGCCATGGCCAGAGGGGACGCCCAGGCCGCGCGCAAGGTTCTGGCCAAGACCATGCCCCTGCCCGGAGTGCTCGGTCTGATCTGCGACCACCCCTGCGAGGCGAGCTGTCGACGGGCGGACGTGGAGCAGGCCATCCGTATCGGCGAGTTGGAACGGTCCTGTATCCGACTTTCCGAAGACGCTGGACGGGTTCCCCCCCTGCCCAAGCGGGCGGAGCGGGTGGCCGTGCTCGGGGGAGGATTCAGCTCCCTGTGTCTGGCCTGGGACCTGGTACGGAAGGGATTCGGTGTGGACCTGTATGCGAACAGGATCGGCGGCAGCCTTCTGGTCCTGACCGAGGAACGCCTGCCGCATGAGGCCCTGGAAGCGGAGATGGCCACCCTGGTCCGCATGGGGGTGACCGCTCAGTCCACATTGGCTTTGTCTCCGCAACTCCTGGACACCCTGCTGGCCGACCATGCGGCTGTGTACCTGGGCCTGGACGACGTGCTGCCGGATGGGCCGGCCCTTGATCTTTCAGAGCTCGGCCTGGATATTGAACAGGATCGGCCCCGGGTCGACCCGGTCTCCCTGGCCACTTCCCGGCCGGGGGTCTATGCCGGGGGCTGGCTGCAGGGGGACCTCTCGCCCGTGACGTTAGCCCTGCACGGACGCAAGGTGGCCTTGTCCATCGAACGCCAGGTCCAGGGCGCCTCCCTGACCGCCTCCCGGGACAAGGAAGGGCCTTACCGGACCAGACAGGACACCCCCGTCGCGGGGGTGGAGGAACGATCGGCCGCGCCCATGGCCGATCCGGCCGGTTACGTCCTGGACGAGGCCAAAGCCGAGGCAGGCCGCTGCCTGCAGTGCGACTGCATGCGCTGCGTGCGCGTCTGCCCCTATCTGGAACGTTACAAGGCTTGGCCCAAGCGCTACGTCCGTGAAATTTACAACAACCTTTCGGTAGTGCACGGCCAGCGACAGGCCAACACCATGATCAACTCCTGCTCCTGGTGCCGGCTGTGCGAGCACGTCTGCCCCAACGACTTCAACATGGCCGAGTTGACCGGCTTGGCCCGACGGGAGATGGTGGCCACAGGCAAGATGCCGCCCTCGGCCCACGAATTTGCCCTGCGCGACTTTGCCTCCAGCACCTCTGACCGGGCCTCTCTGGCCCGGTTGGAGCCAGTGAAAGATGGCTGCAACTCCCTCTTCTTCCCCGGCTGTCAATTGGCCGGCTCTTCACCGGCGCACGTCAGAGCAGTGTATAATTTTCTGCGTGGCCGTCTCCAGGGCGGAGTGGGGCTGATGCTCCATTGCTGCGGTGCCCCACCAAGGTGGGCCGGAAGGGAGGATCTGCTCGCACCGAATAATGAGCGCATCCGGGTGGTCTGGGAGTCCTTTGGCAGGCCGCGCCTGGTCCTGGCCTGCTCCACCTGCGCCACGGTGTTTGCGGACACCCTGCCCGAGGCCGAGTGTGTGTCATTGTGGGAGGTTCTGGAAGAGACCGGGCTGCCTGAAGGAGCCAGGGCCAAGGAAGAGATTTTTTTCCTCCACGACCCCTGCACCACCCGGCACCTGCCCGCCTATCGTGACAGCGTGCGTCGACTGGTGACCCAACTGGGGCTCAAGGTGGAGGAGCCGCACCTCACGGCCCAGCTCACCGAGTGTTGCGGCTACGGCGGGCTCATGGACTGCGCCAATCCGGGCATGGCCCGGGAGCAGGCCGCCCGGCGGGCGTCACGGTCGGACAGGAAGGACATTCTGGCCTACTGCGCCATGTGCCGGGACGAACTGGCCCGGGGCGATAAACCAGTGGCCCACCTCTTGGACCTGCTCTTTCCCGGATCGTTGGACGCGTGCCACCCTCAGGCCACCGAACCCCTGGTACGCAAGGGCCGTGGCATGGCCGACCGTCAGGAGAATAGGGCCAGGCTGCGTGAAAACCTCCTGCGGGAGATATGGAGTGAGGACATGACCAGGGAAGCATGGGAAGAGCTGAACCTGAGACTTGATCCGGAGGTGCAGGACCTCGTTGATACGCGCCGCATCCTGAACAGCGACTTGCGCCGGGCCATCCACCAGGCCGAGGATCAGGGGAAGCGGCTGGTCGATACTGACACGGGCCGCTTTCTGGCAGTGCACCGGCCGGCCGCCGTGACCTACTGGGTGGAGTACTCGCCGCTGGTGGACGAGCCGGGTGGGTACAACGTTCACCGGGCCTGGAGCCACCGCATGCAGCTGGAGGTGGGTTGATGCAAAGGTTCCCCGAGCTCATGGCCAAGTACGCCGGCTGGCGCTGCGACCGCTGCAACGAGGTGCTGGTGCCCGGCCCGGTGCGGCTGGAGTATCTGAACATGACCTTTGACGTGGAGCTGCCGGTGTGCCCGAAGTGCGGCCAAGCCCTGGTTCCGGAGGAGCTGGCCACGGGCAAGATGCTCGAGGTGGAGCGCATCCTGGAGGACAAGTGACGGCCGTAGGCTGCCAGCCGGCATATGAACGGCCTGATCTCAGACAGGTCCTGGGCCAGGCCTTGCGCCCCGGTGGCCTTGCCCTCACCAGGCGCGCCCTGGAGTTCTGTGCACTGCCGCCCGGGGCCCGGGTCCTGGACCTGGGCTCCGGCCCAGGGGGGACGATCAGCCACCTGACCCGGCAAGGACTGCGGGCCACGGGAATCGATCACTCCCTGACCCTGCTCAGGGACCAGGTTGCAGGCCTGAACTCGCCTCTGGTCAACGGGCGGGCCGAGATGTTGCCTTTTGCCTCCGGGGCGTTCCAGGCCGTGTTCAGCGAGTGCGTGCTCAGCCTGGTCCGGGACAGGGACCGGGCCTTGGACGAAATATTTCGGGTGCTCGAGCCCGGGGGGCACCTCATCTGGACCGATGTGCATCGGCGCGGTGCGGAAATTGTCTCGAGTACTTCAGGAGGCGGCCCTGCCAACTGTCTCCAGGGGGCCGTATCCCTGGGCCAGACACGCAAGAACCTCCACCTGCGGGGGTGTGTGGTTGAGCTCTGTGAGACCCACGACCGGCTGCTTACGGAAACCGCTGCCCGGCTGGTGTTTGCCGGCCTCGACCCGGCCGAGCTCTTTCCATGCGGCAACGGGTGCGCCAGAAGGGCGGGGAACAAGACATTCGGCTATTTTTTGATCATTGCCCGCAAGGGCGGGGAAGGATGACATGCACGACGATCTGTCCTTGGACCTGGTCCGCTTGGCCGGGGCGGGATTCAACTGCAGCCAGGTACTGATCAAGCTGGGCCTGGAGCTCAAAGGCAAGGACAACCCTGACCTGGTGAGGGCGGTGACCGGGCTGGGCCACGGCATGGGCTTCTGCGGCGAGACCTGCGGGGCCCTGACCGGCGGGGTGTGCCTGATCTCGCTTTTTGCCGGCAAGGGCACGGCCGCGGAGCGACCCCACCTCCGCTTCGACCTCATGGTGGCCGAGCTGGTGGAGTGGTTCCGGGATTCTGTCTGCGCGGGCTACGGCGGCATCCGTTGTGCCGATATCCTGAGCGACACCGGAGGCAGACCCGATACCGGACGGTGCGGCGGCCTGGTTCACGACGTCTACGCCAAGGTCATGGAGCTGCTGGCCGCCAGTGACATCGATCCCTACGAGGAAGAAAGCGCAGTGCCGTGACCGCTTCGAATCCCTTTCCCTCAGCATCATTCGGCCACGGCTCTGGCCACGGGACCCAAAGCGTCTGCCCGGTCTGCCTGCGCACCATTCCGGGCCGTCGGGTCAAGCGTGGCAACGATGTGCTGCTCACCAAGCAATGCCCCGAGCACGGGGGATTCTGCACCACTGTCTGGCGTGGCGAGCCCGGTATGGGAACGTGGGCGCGACCCAAAACACCCTCCCGGCCTCACCACACTGTGCCGGCCACGGAGCGGGGCTGCCCCAACGACTGTGGCCTGTGCGAACGCCACGGTCAGCACACCTGCACAGTGCTGGTTGAGATCACCAAGCGTTGCGACCTGGGCTGTCCGATCTGTTTCGCCGATTCAGGCGGTATGGGTGAGGACCCTGATCTTGAAGAGGTGGCGGCCCTGCTGGACCAGGCCCGCCACCTGGCCGGTCCCTGCAATCTCCAGATTTCCGGGGGCGAACCCGGGGTCCGGGACGACCTGCCGCAGATCGTGGCCCTGGCCAGGGAACGCGGCTTCGGCCTGGTCCAGGTCAACACCAATGGCCTGCGCCTGGCCAGAGACCGGGCTTTTGGAGAAGCCTTGGCCGCAGCCGGACTGGACTCGGTTTTTCTCCAGTTCGACGGGGTAAGCGACGATGTCTACCGCAAGTTGCGCGGCAGTCCGCTTTGGGATCAGAAACAGCGGGCAGTGAAGCGCTGCATCTCACTGGGCATAGGCCTGGTCCTGGTGCCCACCCTCAAACCCGGGGTCAACGACCACCAGATCGGGGACATCCTGGGATTCGCCCTGGGGCAGGGGCCCATGGTGCGCGGGATTCACATCCAGCCCATCAGCTACTTCGGTCGTTACCCCCAGGCGCCCAGAGACGAGGACCGGCTGACCCTGCCCGAGATCATGCGGGCACTTGAAGCCCAGACACAGGGGGTGGTCCTGGCGTCCGACTTTGTTCCTCCGGCCTGCGAACATGCCCTGTGCTCCTTTCACGCCAGCTACCTGCGTGAGAATGGCGGGCTGAAGCTTTTGAGCGACCGAAAGCGCTGTTGCCCAGGGCCGGGAACAGAGCCGCTCCTAGCCAGCCGTGGGGCGGAGATGTCCAAGGCCTTCACGGCCCGGCAGTGGGCCGCACCGCAGGTGTGCGGCTGCGATGCCGAGCCGGGGGGGTTGGACGCCTTCATCGCCCGCAGCCGGCGGGAGACCTTCACCATCTCGGCCATGGCCTTCCAGGACGCCTGGACCCTGGATCTGGAACGGTTAAGGGGCTGCTGCATCCACTGCCTGTCCCCGGACGGGCGGCTGGTGCCCTTCTGTGCCTACAACCTGACCGCCAGGGACGGCCGTTCCCTGCACAGGGCAAAAAGGTGATGCGCCGCACTCCCCTGGATTCCTGGATCGAGGCCGCCATTGGCGCGAGACCTACACCAGCGGCGGTTTGGGAGCACCAGCGCGGTCTGTTGCAACGGACCCTGGCCTGGGCCAAAGAACACAGCGTGTTTTATGCCCGCCACCTTCTGGTGATTGATCCAGCTGCCATCCACAGTCCCGAGGATTTGGCCGGGATTCCAACCACCTCGCCCGAGGAGCTGCGCGGCAGGGACCATGAGTTCCTCTGCGTGTCCCAGGGGGACATCGCGCGGGTGGTGACCCTGGGCAGTTCCGGCACAACCGGCGCATCCAAGAGAGTCCATTTCACGGGTGAGGACCTGGAGCGGACCGTGGACTTTTTCCAGCACGGCATGTCCTCCTTTACCAAAGAAGGAGATGCGGTCCTGATACTCATGCCAGGCGAGCGGCCGGGCAGCGTTGGCGACCTGCTGCGCAGTGCGCTCGAGCGAATCGGTGCGCGAGGTTTCGTGCACGGGCCGGTGACTGACCCGGCTGAAGCCCTGGAAACCTTGCGCAGGGTTTCTCCACAGGTGGTGGTGGGCATCCCGGTCCATGTGCTGACCCTGTCCGGAAGGGACCAGGCAGGGGGACAGAGCGTGCGCAGCGTGCTGCTTTGTTCGGACAACGTGCCCCGGTCCCTGGCCAGGACCGTGGAGCAGGCCTGGTCCTGCCGGGTGTTCACCCATTGGGGCATGACCGAGACCGGACTGGGCGGAGGCGTGGAGTGCGAGGCACGCGACGGCTATCACCTGCGAGAGGCGGACCTGTATGTCGAGGTTGTGGATCCGTCCGCCGGAACTCCGTTGCCGCAGGGCAGGGAAGGGGAGGTGGCGATAACCACCCTGACCCGGCAGGGCATGCCGCTGATCCGCTACCGCACCGGTGACCTGGCTGCGTTTCAGACCAAACCCTGCCCCTGCGGCAGCCTGCTGCGCCGTCTGGGCAGGATAACAGGCAGGACAAGTGGGCAGGTCAAGCTTGCGTCCGGCCAGTCCCTTTCCCTGCCCGAGTTGGACGAGGTGCTGTTCGGTTTGCATGGAGTGGAGGACTACCAAGCGCAGTTGCTGGACAAGCCCTCCGGCGCTATCCTCGAGGTCCGGCTTCAGCTTTTTCCCGCTGCGGAAGTGGGAGTCCCGGGAAAAGTCCGGCAAAGTCTAAAGAGGCTGCTCAAGGACAAAAACATCCCAGAAAATGAGCTGACACCCGCCGTCCTGGTCGCAGATCAAAGGAACCTGGCAGGGTTGGCCAAGCGGTCCATCAACGGTCAAAGGCACATCTGATGCGTGATCTCATCGTGAATTTGGTACAACAGCTCCGTGAAGGTAAAGAGGTGGTCCTGGCCTCAATCATTTCCCACTCCGGCTCCACCCCGCGATCTTCGGGGAGCATGATGCTGGTCGAACGGGACGGCTCCATCCAGGGCTCGGTGGGGGGCGGGCTGCTCGAGGCCAGGGTGCAGCGGGCGGCCGGTCAGCTTTTCCAGACAGGGGGGCTCCGTCTATTGGACTTCGATCTGACCGGAAAGGAGGCCGCCAGGGAGGGCATGCTCTGCGGGGGAAGGGTGCGGGTCAAGCTGGAGCATGCCGCGCCCACCCCGGAGACCAGTGCCGGGTTTGAGCAGCTGGCGGCACTGGTCGGCAGGGGACGCAGCGCGGTCCTGGTCAGCCAGGTGTCCGGCCCTGCCGACCGGCTGGAGCTCGAAGGAAGATGGCTGCTGGGTAGGCAGGGCTTTGTGGGACCGGCGCCGGCAGCATCCCTTGCGGACCAGCTGCAGCAAGCGATCGGGGACAACCCCACTTCCACGGTCATCGAACTGGAGCAGGGCCGCTTCCTGGTGGAGCCCTTTGCGGCCGGGACCGAGGCCGTGATCGTGGGGGCGGGCCACGTGGGACAGGCCACGGCCAGGCTGGCCGCCATGGTGGGTTTCCGCACCGTGGTCCTGGACGACCGGCCCGAGTTCGCCAACAAGGAGCGTTTTCCAGAGGCCGACCAGGTCGTGGTGCTGGACTCCTTTGAGGGCTGCTTCGACCGGGTGGCGCCCGGGAAGAACAGCTTCCTGGTCGTCATGACCAGGGGGCACGCCCACGACAAGACCGTGCTGGGCCAGGCCCTGGCCACCGAAGCCGGGTACATCGGCATGATCGGCAGCACCAGGAAGCGGACGGCCGTTTACGACGCCCTGCGCGGGGAAGGTGTGATCGAGGCCAACCTGGCCCGGGTGCACTGCCCCATCGGGCTGCCCATCGGGGCGGAGACACCGGCCGAGATCGCGGTGAGCATCGTAGCGGAGATGATCCAGAAGCGGGCGGAGCTCCTGGGCCATGCCGGCTGACCTGGCCGCGATCGTGCTGGCGGCGGGGCTGTCCAGCCGCATGGACCGTTTCAAGCCCCTGGCCCCACTGGGTGACTCCACCGTGCTGGGACAGGTGTTGGCCACGCTTGCCTGCGCCGGGGTGGACCAGGTCCTGGTGGTCACGGGTCACCGGGCCGAAGAGGTGGCAGGCGAGGCCGAGGGGGGCGGTGCCCGGGCGGTGCACAACCCGGACTATCACGAGGGCATGTTCACCTCGGTCCAGGCAGGGGCAAGGGGTCTTAGTCCGCAGGGGTCCGGGTTTTTCCTGTTGCCGGTGGACATTCCCCTGGTCAGACCGGCCACCCTGCGCAGGCTGGGGGAGGTTTTCGGCAAGGGTGGTGTGGACGTGGTCCACCCTACCTTTCTGGGACGGCGCGGCCACCCCCCCCTGCTGTCA
Source organism: uncultured Desulfohalobiaceae bacterium (assembly GCA_964594925.1). Classification (GTDB taxonomy): domain Bacteria; phylum Desulfobacterota; class Desulfovibrionia; order Desulfovibrionales; family CAZUBS01; genus CAZUBS01. Next base: position 36,542 of record CAZQOG010000004.1, on the reverse strand, counting down.
ACACAGATTTTCCCCAGGATCATGAAGTCCGATGGGCACGGTGGGCTGCGGGCCCTGCTGGAGCGGTTCGAGGCCGGGAATGCCCACCGTGTGAGGGATGTGTCCGTGGCGGACGGGGGGGTCCTGCAGGACATGGACACGGAACAGGACTATCTGGAGGTCAGCCGCCGCTGGGCCTCGCGGGGTCTGCCCAGCCGTAAGGAGTGCCGGTCCCTGCTCGACCTGGCCGGCACGCCCGAGCGGGCCAGGCTCCATGGCAGGGCCGTGGCCCGGGTGGCCGTGGCCCTGGGCCGGGCCGTAAACCAGGGCAGGACCCAGGACGTTTTGCTGAACCTGGACAGAATCGAGCGGGCAGCCCTGGTGCACGACCTGGCCAAAGGCCACCCCAGCCACGAGCAGGAGGGGGGGCGGCTGCTCACGGAGTGGGGGTTCACCGACATCGCCGCCATGGTGGCCGCCCACCGGGACCTGGTTCCCGAGCCGGGCTCTCCGGTCAGCGAGCAGGAGGTGGTCTTTCTGGCCGACAAGGTGGTGGCCGGGACCGAGCTGGTGCCTTTGGAAAGGCGGTACGATCTGGTCCTGGAGCGTCACGGCGCCGACCCCGGGGCCAGGGAGGCCATCACCGGGCGCAGGGAGAGGGCCCTGGTGGTGGCGTCCCGGGTGGAAGCGGCCATGGGACAAGGTCTGCAGGGTGTGGCAACAGCCGCCCTTGATAGTGATCCCCAAAAGTCCTGAACAGCTGCCTGTTTTTTCGAAGCACCGCCGAGGTCTCCACCTGCCGGTCGGGGATCTTCCAGTCAGACAGGAAAACAGTGCAGGTGTTCTCTTTTTTTTTCAAATGCTTGCACCTCGTCAGAAATTAGATATACATGGAAGGTGGACTGGGTTGCTTTGAACGAGACACCATCATCCATCATTGTATCAGGAGGTTGAGACATGGCACGGACAAAGACACAGCAGGGCAGGTTGTCGAGCAGGCTGGAGGACATCTGCAAGAACACCCAGGAGTTGCTTGACGCCACAGAGGGCAAGGTCGACGCCAAGTCCAAGGAGCTCAGGGAGCGCCTGCAGGCCAATCTGGACACCATCAAGGATGAGTATGACCTTCTGGAGAACAGGGTGTCGGAGAGGATTCAGGCCACCGACCAGACCATCAGAGAGAAACCCTACCAGGCCCTTGGAATCACCTTTGGACTGGGGCTGATCTTTGGCTGGCTGATGCACAGGAAGTGATCATGAGCAGCGCATTGGGCTCCCTTTGCGACATGGCCCGGGCGGCCACGGACACCCTCCACGACGGACTGGCCCTCATGGAAACCAGGCTCAGGCTGCTGAGCCTGGAAGCACAGGAGGAAAAGGGCCGCATTGTGGGGCTGTTCGTCTGGACCGCCCTTTCCGTGCTCTTCACCATGCTGGCCATGGTCATGGTGACCTTCACCGTGGTCTATCTCCTGGAGGGCGGGGAAAGGGTGGTGGCACTCATCCTGTTTGCCGTGTTCTATTTCCTGGCAGCTGTTGTCTCGGGTCTGGTTATCCGGAAGAAGCTGCTTTCGACCAGGCCTTTTGCCCAGACCCTGGAAGAGTTCAAAAAAGACAGGGAGTGCTTCTAATACCATGAGCAGGCAACTGGAAGCGGAAAAGAAGGAGCTGGTGCTGCAGAGCGACATGCAGCGGGCCTTGCTGCGCCTGGACATCGAGCGTCTCAAAAGCAGGAACTACGCCCTCGATGCAGGCCTTGGCCTGGCAGACCTGGCAATGACCCTGAAAAGGCTGCTCCCCTCGTCACGAGAGTGAAGGGGCGACCAGTCTGGAGTGGCTCGATCACGGGGGGTGACAGTCCCGGCAGGTTTCCTGTGGTCCGTGTAGGCCTGGAGCTCCGATCCTTGACCACTGGGGGGCAAAGGGTCATGAAGACCTGATGAAAACCCTGGGCATCGACCTGCTTTCCGAGCTGGAGCGGCCCGAGCTGTCGGCCATCCGCAGATCCTTCCACAAACGGTCTTTTCCAAGGGACACGACCATCTTCAGGGCTGACGAGCCGGAGAACCTGGTCTTCGTGATCCGCTCCGGCAGGGTCAGGGTCTACCTGGCCTACGAGGACAAGGAGTTCACCCTGGCCATCCTGGGGCCGGGTGACATCTATGCCACCCACGCCGGGACCTATGTCCAGGCCATGGAGGAGACCGAGCTCCTGGTGGCCGGGGTGGAGGCGGTTCGCAGGGGGCTGACCGACGTGCCGGAGTTCACCAGGACCATGGTCAGGGTGCTGGGCAACATCTTGCGCAGCACGTTCTCCATCATCGGCAGCCTGGCCTTCAAGGACATCTACAAGCGGCTGCTTGAGTTTCTGATCGAGCAGGCCGTGGAGCAGGGCCGGGTCACCGACCAAGGCACTGTGGTCACCCTGGACCTGACCATGGAGCAGCTCTCCCGGGTTGTCGGAGCGACGCGCCAGACCACCTCCAGCCTGCTCAACGAGATGATCCGCTCGGGCCTGGTGGTGAAGCTGCAAAGAGGTGTCTACTGCATCCCCGACCTGGGGGCCCTGCAACGGGCCGCTGAGTAACCACGCCGCTCATTACCTTCCGTTGTCGGATAGCCGACAGTCTGAATCTAAAATTTCTGTTATGCATGCGCTGTGTGTGGTCTCCACACCCGGCCCTGTCCAATGAGGACTCGAGGGATGCAAAATTCTTCCTTTACGGAGGTGTTCCATGGCCAAGGAGAAACGGACCATCGATGATCTCACCCTGTGGGACGATGCCAAGCAGATGATCAAAAAGGCGGCTGCGGACGGGGTGGAAACCGTCTGGGACCGGCTGGAGGAACAGACCCCCCACTGCCTGTTCTGCGAAAGCGGCCTGACCTGCCAGAAGTGCGTCATGGGCCCCTGCCGCATCAGCGCCAAGGGTGACAAGAAGAAGCGCGGCGTGTGCGGGGCGGACGCCGATCTCACCGTGGCCCGCAACTTCGGCCGCTTCGTGTCCGGCGGGGCCGCCGCCCACTCCGACCACGGCCGCGACCTGGTGGAGACCCTGCACGCGGTTGGCCTGGGCAAGACCAAGGACTACCAGGTCAAGGACGAAGCCAAGCTGAAGCGCATTGCCGAGGAGATCGGCCTGGACGTGGCGGGCAAGTCCACCCAGGAGGTGGCCAAGGACCTGGCAGAGGCGTTGATCCAGGACTTTGGCTTTCTCACCGACTCCCTGTCCTTCCTGAGCCGGGTGCCTGAGAAGCGCCGCGAGGTGTGGGCCAAGGCCGGCATCACCCCCCGGGGAATCGACCGGGACATCGTTGAGATGATGCACCGCACCCACATGGGCGTGGACAGCGACCCGGTCAGCCTGTGCCTGCACTCGGCCAGGCTCTGCCTGGGAGACGGCTGGGGCGGCTCCATGATCGGCACCGAACTCTCGGACATCATGTTCGGCACGCCCGAACCAAAGATGAGCACGGTCAACCTGGGGGTGATCAAAAAGGACCAGGTCAACATCCTGGTCCACGGCCACAGCCCCATTGTCTCGGAGATGGTACTGGACGCGGCCCGCGACCCCGGGTTCATCGAGCAGGCCAGGGCTGCCGGGGCCTCGGGCATCAACATCGCAGGGCTGTGCTGCACCGGCAACGAGCTCCTGATGCGCAAGGGCATCCCCATAGCCGGCAACCACCTCATGACCGAGCTGGCCCTGGTCACCGGCGCCGTGGAGATGATCATCGTGGACTACCAGTGCATCATGCCCAGCCTGGTGCAGGTGGCCGCCTGCTACCACACCAGGTTCGTGTCCACCTCGGACAAGGCCAGGTTCGCCGGGGCCGATCATGTGGAGTTCAACTACACCAACGCCCGCGAGCAGGCCCGCAAGCTGGTGGCACAGGCCATCGAGATATACATGCAGCGCGACCAGGGCCGGGTGGACATCCCGGCGGAACCCGTGGAGCTCATGACCGGCTTCTCCAACGAGGCCATCCTGGGTGCCCTGGGTGGCTCGCCCGATCCGCTCATCGAGGCCATCAAGGCCGGTCAGGTGCGCGGCGCCGTGGGCATCGTGGGCTGCAACAACCCCAAGCTCAAGCACGACTACTGCCACGTCACCCTGGCCAAGGAGCTGATCAAGAGGGACATCCTGGTCATTGTCACCGGCTGCGCCACCGTGGCCATGGGCAAGGCAGGGCTGATGGTTCCGGCAGCGGCGGGAATGGCGGGAGACGGCCTGAAGGCGGTCTGCCAGAGCCTGGGCATCCCACCGGTGCTGCACGTGGGCAGCTGCGTGGACAACTCCCGCATCATCCACCTCTGCGCGGTGCTGGCCAACGCCCTGGGCGTGGACATCTCCGATCTGCCCGTGGCGGCCAGCGCTCCGGAGTGGTACTCGGAAAAGGCCGCGGCCATCGGCCTCTACGCCGTGGCCAGCGGCATCTACACCCACCTGGGCCTGCCCCCGAACATCCTGGGCAGCGAGCTGGTGACCAACCTGGCCCTGAACGGGCTGGAGGATGTGGTGGGGGCTGCCTTTGCCGTGGAGCCCGACCCCTTCAAGGCGGCCGAACTGATCGACGCGCGCATCAAGGCCAAGCGCAAGGGGCTTGGGCTCAGCGAATAGGCGCTTGGAGCCGGCTCGAAGCTGGAAGCTCGAAGCAGAAAAAGAAAAACCAATAAATCATACGGGCTGCGGTCGGGTTGATCCGGCTGCAGCCCTATGGATGAGCCATGAAGATCGCCTTTGCCGGGAAGGGTGGCGTGGGCAAGACCACCCTGGCCGCCCTGGCCGCTGATTACCTTGCCCGGCAGGGGCAGGACGTCTGGATGGTGGACGCGGACACGGCCCTGTCCCTGGGGCAGGCCTCGGGGCTGTCGCGGGAGGAGCTGCCGGTACCGCTGGTGCAGCGTGAGGACCTGGTCAGGGAGCGCATCGGCTCAGGGCTTTTGAACCTGACCCCTGAGGTGGACGACCTCCCGTCACGGCTTGCCGTGGACGTGCCCCTTGGCGGGCCGACCGCAAGCGGGAACGCCCCGGGAGCCAAGCGCCTGCTGGTCATGGGGTCGGTGTCCACGGCCGGCGGCGGGTGCGCCTGCGAGGCCAATGCCCTGCTCAAGGCAGTGCTGGCCCACCTGGTCCTTGATGCAACCAGCCACGTCATTGTGGACATGGAGGCAGGGGTCGAGCACCTGGGCCGGGGCACCGCCTCTCACGTGGACGGCCTTGCCGTGGTCAGCGAGCCCAGCCGGCGCAGCCTGGAGACGGCCGCGGAGATCGCCCGCCTGGCCGCAGATCTGGGCATCCAGCGCCAGGTCCTGGTACTGAACCGGGCCTCAGGGTCCTGCACTTTGCCCGAGCTGCCTGGGCTTCCCAGGGATACGGTCTGCGTTCCTCTTTTGTCGGGCCTTGTCGAACGGCAGCTGACCGAGGGCTCGGTACTGGACCTGCCGGAGAGCGACCTCGCGGACAGATCGGTCGAGGCCCTGCTCAAGGTCCTGACATCGGCCTGACGAAAAGACTGGCCACGGATCCGGACGGTACGAACATTGTTTGGGTCTTTTTCTGGTAGGGGCGCGTGGCACGCGCCCTTCTTTGTCGAAAACTGCCTTAAGGGTTTTCCTTCTGTCCTCTCACTTTTGTCATCTGTCCTCTGAAAAAGGCCAGCCGCCCCTACCAGAAAAATGCACCTGATCCTGAGCGGAGTGGACCCTCACCCTGTTTTTATCCGGATTGATCAGAGAGTATTTCTCCGGCCGTCTGCACCAGCCTGCGGAAGATGCGCTGCTGGCTGCGGTACTGGGGCAGGAACTCCGGGTGCCACTGGACGCCGAGGAGGAATGGACGCTCGGTGTGCTCCACGGCCTGGACAACACCGTTGGGCTCACGGGCAGTGACCCACATCCCCCGGCCAAGCTTGTCCACGGCCTGGCTGTGCAGGGCGTTGACCCGCAGGCTCTCCCGTCCGGTGATTTCCCGCAGCAGACTGTCAGGTTCCAGGACGACCTCCTTGCGGGGCAGCACGCTGCGGACCTGGGGCGACTCCACGTAGAAGCCGCTCAGGTCCTGGTGCAGCGTCCCCTTGAAGTGGATGTTCATCAGCTGGGCCCCCCGACAGATCCCGAGAATCGGAATTCCAAGCTCCAACGCTGTGGCGAGCCGTGACAGCTCGATCTCGTCCCTGGCCGTGTCAGTGTGCGGACCCGACTTGATGCCGAAGATCCTGCGCAGCAGGAAGAGCACCGGGAAGAAGAGCCAGTTGAACAGTGTGCGCCGCAGGGTCGAGCGTTGCTGCTCCTGCTTGAGCCCGTCCATGAGCGGCTCCTTTTTTTCCCCGTACCGTTGCGGCTCGATATCGGCCCCCCCTCCGAGGACGAGCCCCTGGAAGGATGTGTTTTCCCTCGGTCTGCCGGGGCGGATGCGTATGGGCCGGCCTCCGGCCCGATACACGGCCAGGGCGGTGAAGACCCAGGTGGGGAAGCCGCCACGGTCCGGTCCGGTCACTGCGATGCGCGGCCGGAGGCGCCTCACCCGATCCATCCCCTGACCTTTTCGGCCCAGCGGTGCACAAAGCCCATCCTGGACAGGGCATGCTCCCTCAGAAAATCCCTGGCCAGGGTGTGCAGCTTCTGCGGTTCACAGGCCAGATCGTCCACCACCACCCAGCGGTTCCACTCCTCTGCCAGGGACCAGGCAGGATCGTCGATCAGTGAGTTGGGCAGCCGGTAGTGGAAGGCGGGTCTGGGCTTGATCAGGTGTGACTCCTTTGAGGCGGCCCTGACCATCTCCGGCCTGAGGCTGGCCAGGATGGGGAGCAGGTCCAGGGAGCGGTTCCGGGTCGGGTTGTACTCCAGATAGTCCCCAACAAAGGCATCCAGGTCGGGGCGGTACCCGGGATCGAGCACTTTTTCGAGGTAGTCGGGGGGGTACTCGTCGATAAAAGGGGTGAGCCTGCGTGAGAAATCAATGCCCGACTCCTTCCTGATCCAGGGCTCCATGACCATGAAACTCTGGAGAAAGGACAGCAGGGTCTCGACCTCGAGATCTGGCGCCTCGGGGTTGAAGTGCAGGCCAAAGGCATAGATCACCGAACCGCCTGTTCCTTTGGCTTTTTGCTCCATGAGGGCCGACTTGAGCTCCTCGGCCCTGTCCAGCTCGCTCAGGGGAATGGGCGGGGTGACCACCTCGTGGGGAACCACGGTCGAGGCCACTTTCATGAGCAGATTTTCCACCGGCTCCTCCAGGTCGGTGCCGGTGAGATCAATACCCACCTTGGACAGCCACTCCTGATAGCGCTTGTCCTTGAGCAGGGAGGTGTCCACCTCCACGGTGAAATCCCCCGCCCGGGTGTCTTTGATCTGGAAACGGAAGCGGCTTTCCCGGACCAGGCGGCCTCCGAAGAGGTCGGTGATGATGGTCGCGGCGGCCTCGAGGTCGATTCCGGTGTACTCCAGCTCGAACCCGACCCGGCGTTCACGGCCTTCGGCGACCTTGGTCCTGGCGGGCATCACAAAGGGCACGGTTTCCCCGGAACCGGTCACAGGCCTTTCCCGGACATGGCCAGGACGGTGAAGGCCGCGATCTCCTCCTTGAGCTGGCCGCAGGCCTGAAGCCCCTGCTTGAGGTGTTCGGGGAAGGAGTCCGAAGCCGCGCCGGCAACAAGCCCCAGGATCATGCCCCGGTGCACGTTGTCCCCGCCGGCATTGGCATTTGCCAGCAGGGCCTGCTCAACATCGCCCTGGTAGCGACGGGCAAAGTAGAAAACGAGGGGGAGGCCGTGTTCCGGATAGCAGGCCGTGGCAAAGCGTTTCTGGATCACCTCGGGCTCGGGGAGTCCGGCCACGCTGTCGAGGTCGAATGGCTCAGGCTTGAACTCTGTGTGCAGCCGCCACATGGCTTTGCCGGGAATGTTGCCGGGTCCGTCGGCGTCCCTGTACCGTTGTTGCAGCTCCTTTCCGGTGATCTCGGGTTCCCGGATCCGGGCGGCGTGACGGGACAAGGCGTCGGAAGGGTGGGAGCCGGTCAAGAGGTCGAAGAGCAGGTCCACCAGGACGTGCAGGGCACAAGCCACATTCTCCGAGCGGTGGGTCAGGATCTGATGCTCCAGGGCCATCCCGGTCCCCTGGTAGCTGCACTTGGCCAACAGTGAGGTGACCAGGGGACGTATCAAACCGCCCATGGACCCAATAGACCAGACCTCACGCTGCAGAGCGGCGCACCGCTTTGGGTCCACTCCCCGGGAGTAGTTCTCGAACCAGCGGCGCACATAGATCTCAGTGTAGGGGTCCCGGTTCCGGCCCGGGGTGGTCAGGTGCTCGACAAAGCCCTGCAGGAAGCCCTCGGGCTCATAGACGCCTTTTTCTAGGCAGGAGCGCATCAGTACCCGCACCAGATGGCCCCCCAGGGTGTTCTCCCCGGCCTGCAGCCCGTGGTGGTAGTGGTGGCGTTCCGCCAGCCGCGGCACCAGGTTGCCGTGCTCGGTTTCCCGCTCAGACCGCTCGAATGTGGTCGAGGCGTAGTTTGTGCGATAGAAGCGGGCATTGTCGTGCAGAATGTCGTACGGCCTGCCCAGCTCCCGGGCCCTGTCCACGTCGGGCATGTAGTCCGAGCCGACCATGAAGCTGTCGGGGTGGGGGTGGGGAGGATCCTGGTAGGTGCTCAGGCCCCCTGAAAAGTCGCGTTCGAGGTGCTCCAGGCTGTAGTACCAATGGGCGGGCATGGCCAAGGCGTCGGCCGCGAACAGCCCCCACAGGGCGTTTTCGATGCGTTGCATTTCCATGAAGCTGATCTCTCCCTTGTCTGTGATGACAGTCTTTTGTTTTTTTCGTCCAGTTCTCAAGGCTATCGAAAAATTCTCCATTTTGGCAAACCTGCCTGGAACTTTCGTGGCGCCTCTTGAAGACCCAATCATCTCCACAGCAAATAGGAAGTTTTTCAAAAGGGACCGGGCAAGCCGTAGCGACGGCTTTTCATTTTCCTTCAGCCGTGTATTGTGATGGGTATCTTCAGGTTCTAACTCCCGTCCTGTCAGGAGGCAGTTCATGGCCGAAGAAAGGATCAATCCCGAGGTCACAACGCCGGCTGGAGCGGATGAAGCCATTCAGGAGCAGGTCGAGGAGAAGCTGATCAGCGACATCCCGTCAAGGAAGCTGTTCGGGACCTTCAGCGGGGTGTTCACCCCCACCCTGCTGACCATCCTGGGGGTGATCATGTACCTCAGGGAAGGATGGGTGGTGGGCAACGCCGGGCTGCTGGGGGCCTGGTTGATCATCCTGGGTGCCTTTGCCATCACCGGCTGCACAGCATTGTCCCTGGCCTCCATCACCACCAACATCCGCATCGGCTCGGGCGGGGCCTTTTCCATCATCTCCCAGTCCCTGGGGCTGGAGGTGGGCGGGTCCATCGGTATCCCCCTGTACATCTCCCAGGCCCTGGCCGTGGCCATGTACGTGTTCGGGTTCAGGGCGGGCTGGACCTGGGTCTTTCCCGATCACCCGGCCCTGGTGGTCGACCTGGCCACCTTCGGGCTGCTGTTCGTGATCGGCTTCATCAGCGCAGGCCTGGCCTTCAAGATCCAGTACGTGATCCTGGTCATCATCGTCGGCTCGCTGGTCTCGGTGGGGGCGACGCTGTTCATGGACGTGCCGGGCCATGCCTTTCAGTGGTGGGGTGAATACCCCGGGTCCCAGGAAACCGGTTTTCAGGGCATCGGGTTCTGGGCGGTGTTCGCGGTGTTCTTTCCCGCCTCCACCGGCATCATGGCCGGGGCCAACATGTCGGGGGATCTGAAAAATCCGCGCAAGGCCATTCCCATAGGCACCCTGTCGGCCATTGCCATCAGCCTGGTTGTGTATCTGGCGCTGGCCTGGTGGCTGGCGGTGAGTGCCTCGACCGAGGAGCTGACCTCCAACTACACGGTCATGATCGACAAGGCGGCCTGGGGTCCGGCAGTGCTGGCGGGCCTTTTGGGGGCGACCTTTTCCTCGGCGCTGTCCTCCCTGGTGGGTGCCCCGCGCATTCTGCAGGCCCTGGCCGAGCACCGCATCATGCCGGGAAGCCCCTGGCTGACCGTGCGCACAGCCAAGGGAGAACCGCGCAACGCCATGCTCTTGACCGGGCTGATCGTGCTGGGCGCCCTGATGCTCAGAAACTTGAACGCCATCGCCCCGCTGATCACCATGTTCTTTCTCATCACCTACGCCACGATCAATGCGGTGGTTCTGCTTGAGCAGAGCCTGCGGCTGGTCAGCTTCAGGCCCCTGCTTCGCATTCCCAGGGCGGTCCCCCTGGCCGGCACGGCGGGGTGCCTGCTGTCCATGCTTATCATCAACCCCCTTTTTGGTATCGCAGCCCTGGTGGTGGTGCTGGTGCTGCACGGACACCTGATGCGCAAGCACCTCAAAGCCCCTTTCGGGGATGTACGCAGCGGCCTGTTCAATGCCGTGGCCGAGTGGGCGGCAAAGAAAGTGTTGGTCCTGTCCGGCACCCAGGCCAAGACCTGGAAGGCCAACCTTCTTGTTCCGGTGGAGGATTCCGGCCAGGTCAGGCAGCTGTATGGCCTGTTGCGCGACATTGCACGGCCGAAAGGTTTCGTACGCCTCGTGGGATTGACCGGCCGCCGGAACTACCAGGAAATGACGGACAATCTGCCTTCCCTGGTGGAATCGTTTCAGGACGACTCCATATTTTCCACCTGGACCGTTATCGAGGCTGCCACGTTCAGTGATAACCTGGCTGCAGGGATCCAGGCCCTGGGAGGCGCCTTTTTCCAGTCCAGCGTCATTGTCCTGCGTTCTCCCAAAGATCAGGAGCGGGCAGAGGAAATCCTGCGCATCGTCAAGGACGCCAAGCGGTATGGTCTCGGTGTGGCCATGCTTTCAGGCACGCAGGGAGAGTTGCCCGAACAGGGTGGGGTGCACGTTGTCATGGACCGTCCGAAGGAGGGCTGGACGCTCGGCCGGGACCTGGAGGATGCCGATCTGGCCGTGCTCATGGCCTACAAGCTGAAGATGAACTGGTCGGTCCCTCTGACCGTGACGGCCCTGGTGGATACCGACGCCGAGGAGCAGAAGGCGGTGGAATACCTCCACGCGGCCATGGACCTGGCCCGCATCCCCAACGCGACCGTCGGAACGGTGCGCGATGAAGGAGAACTGGCCGCCACCGTGGGCGACGCGGTCAGGCTGACCCTGTTCAGCATGGACGAGAATCCGGACCTGGAAAGAATTGCGCAGCGTACCAGGGCGGCGGACACGCCCTGCCTGTTCGTCCTGGACTCGGGGCTGGAGAATGCGCTGGTGTAGGGGGAAGGTGAGGCGTGAGGGGTGAGGCGTGAGGCGTGAGGCAGGCTTCCTGAAAAAAACATGGCATGGTGGAGCTTTACTCTGGCAGGGGCGGCTGGTCAGCCGCCCCTGCCTTTTGGCCGCCATGCCAAGGTTACGTCTCAGCGCATCAGGTCCAGGTAGTCTTCGGCCACCTGTGCGGCATCGCTCTCCGGGTCGAGCATGATGATGTGCTGGAACCAGTTGCGGGCCTCTGCAGTGTTGCCTTGCCTGAGCTGGTTCTCGGCAAGCCGCAGGATGATCTCGGTGCTCTTGGGGTTGGCCTCCGCTCCCCGGGTCAGGACCTCGATGGCTTCCCCGGTCCTGCCCTGCTCCAGGAGCAGGTCGGCCAGGAGGAGGTAGGCCGGGGTGTAGCGCCAGTTCTTGTCCAGGGCCATCCGGGCGTGGGCAATGGCTTTGCCCTGCTCTCCGCGGGACTGGTAGAGCTTGGCCAGGTTGTAGGCGGGATACTCCGGGGTCAGGTAGGTCATGATGCCCATGGAGCGCTCAAAGGCGTCGATGGCCTGTTCCACGTCGCCCTGGGCCAGGTGGGCCTGCCCCAGGAGGTTCCAGGCCGGGCCGAAGTCGGGCTCGATGTCCACGGCCCGCTCCAGGGCCTGAGCAGCGCGCTCGAACTCGCGCAGCCCCACGTAGGTGATGCCCAGGTCGTACAGGTAGCGGGGGTTTTTCCCGGATTGCTCCTCGATCTCCAGGAGCTCCTTGAGGCTGTTGCGGTAGTCTTTGTTTGCCAGGTAGGACTCGGCCAGCTCGATGCGGGCCTGGACCTCCCCGGGCGTGGTCTGCCCGGAGCGCTGCCCCGTGGAAGCGGCGCACCCGAACAGGGAGACCGCCAGGGAGACGATTATCCAGCAGGAGACCAATCGGACAGTGCGCATGGAGTTCCTCCTCAAGCCGTAAAAAAAAGGCGGGTCAGAGGGTCAGATGACCTTGTTCAAGGGGTACTCGATGATTCCCTCGGCACCCAGGGACTGCAGCTTGGGGATCAGCTCCCGGACCACGGACTCCTCGACCACGATCTCGATGGACATCCAGTCGGTGTTGTGCAGATGGGAGACCGTGGGCGAGGTGATGCTGGGCAGGATTTCCATGACCTTATCGATCAGCCGTTCCTGGATGTTCAGCTTGAGGCCGACCATTTTTTCGGCCCTGAGCGCACCCTGGAGCAGGGTGTTCAGGTTCTCGATCTTGGCCCGCTTCCACGGGTCCTCCCAGGCCTTGGGGTTGGCGATGAGCTGGGTGTTGGTCACCAGCAGCTCGGCAATGATGCGCAACCCGTGGGCCCTGATGGTGGTGCCCGTTTCCGTGACCTCCACGATGGCGTCGGCCAGCCCCTCGACCACCTTGGCCTCGGTGGCGCCCCAGGAGAACTCCACCTCCACCGGGATGTTCGCGGTCTGGAAGTACTTGCGGGTGAAGTTCTCCAGCTCGGTGGCGATCTTCTTGCCGGTCAGGTCTTCCGGCCGCTTGTAGGACGACTCCCCGGAAACGGCCAGGACCCAGCGGGCCGGGCGGTTGGACACCTTGGAGTAGACCAGGTCGCTGACCAGATGGACCTTGGACTCGTTTTCAAGGATCCAGTCCTTGCCGGTCAGGCCCACGTCAAGGGTGCCGTTTTCCACGTAGATGGACATTTCCTGGGCCCGGCACAGGCTGCACTGGATCTCGGGGTCGTTGACCTCGGGGAAGTAGTTGCGGTGGTGGGTGCGTATCTTCCAACCGGATTTTTCGAAAATCTTGAAGGTAGCTTCCTGCAGCGAGCCCTTGGGGATGCCGAGCTTGAGCTTCTTGTCCGTGGTCATTTTGTGTAGACCTCCTCGGGATCGAAGACCATGGGAGCGCATTCCTGCCAGCGGCCGTTGGTAAGCTCCCTGAAGAAGCAGCTCCGGTAACCCTTGTGACAGGCCGCCCCGCCAACCTGCCTGACCCGGAGCAGGATGGTGTCCGAGTCGCAGTCAAGGCGCACTGACCCGACCTTCTGGACGTGGCCCGAGGTGCCGCCCTTGTGCCACAGGGTCTGCCGGCTGCGGCTGAAAAAATGGGCCTCCCCGGTCTCCAGGGTCTTTTCCCAGGCCTCCTCGTTCATGTAGGCCAGCATGAGCACCTCACCCGTGCCCTGCTCCTGCACGATGGCGGGCAACAGCCCGCCCCCCTTGTCAAAGTCGGGTTTTTCCATGGTCGTCTCCATCCACTGGGGTGCGGCAGGACCGCATCCATCAGGTCGTTCCGGAACTCGGTCCGGAGAAAGCGTCGGTTCGGTCTGACGATTCGCACTGGGCCCGCAGCTGCCCGCAGGCCGCGGCAATGTCCTGCCCCTTGCTCTTGCGCAGGGTGGCGGTCAGCCCCTTGTCCCGGAGCAGTTGCTCAAAGGCCAGGACCTGCTCCTGCCCGGGTGCGGCATATGGGATGCCGGGACCCGGGTTGAAGGTGATCAGGTTGACCTTGCATTTGATCCGGGAGAGGGCTCTGGTCAGCTCCCTGGCGTGTCCCAGGCTGTCGTTGACCCCGCCGATGAGGATGTACTCGACGGTGATGCGCTGCCGTGGTGCGAGGGGATACCCTTCCATTTCCTTCAGGAGTTCGTCAAGTGGGAAACGGGACGCCCTGGGCATGAGCCGGGCTCTCAGCTCCTGGGTGGGGGCGTGCAGGGACACGGCCAGGGAGGCCAGGCCGCTGTTGCCGAGCTCGGCCAGCATGCCCCTGATGCCCACCGTGGACACGGTGATACGGCGGCGGGAGAATCCAAAAGCCTGGTCGTGGCCGAGCACGACCAGGGACCTGACCACCTGCTCCCAGTTGAGCAGTGGTTCGCCCATGCCCATGAAGACCAGGTTGCGAAATGCCAGGGCGGAACCCCTTTTGTGCAGAAGATCGCGGGCAACGAGGACCTGCCCCAGGATCTCGCCCGAGGTGAGGTTGCGGCTGAAGCCGAGGTCGCCGGTGGAGCAGAAGGTGCAGGCCAGGGGGCAGCCGACCTGGGAGGACAGGCACTGGGTGAAGTGGTCACGCTCCGGGATGAGCACCGTCTCCACAAGGGCCCCGTCCGAGAGCTCGAGCAGCAGCTTGAGGGTGCCGTCCCTGCTTTCCAGCAGGGTGTGCATGTGCGGCCACTCGATGCAGAACCGGTGCGCCAGTGACGCACGAAGGCCCCTGGAGAGGTTGGTCATCTCCTGAAAGTCATGCGAGCCCTTCTGCCACACCCACTGCCAGATTTGATCCGCCCGGAATCCGGGCTGACCGAGCTGTGTCAGGAGTGAGCGCAGCTCTTCCAGGGAGCAGTCCAGAATATTGATCATGGTCCGGTGAGCCTGGTGCGGGTTCATTTCTGCAGAGGGTGCGAGTCAGGGAGGGGCAAAGAGGACCGAACACTGCGACCTCACCGATCCGCAGGGCTGCGCCTGCCCCGGAGGCTAGGAGGTCTCTTCCTCCTCTTCGGAGGAATCGAGCTTGCTGAGGCGGTAGCGGAACTGCCGGAAGTTGAGGCCCACGAGCTCGGCGGCCTTGCCTTTGTGCCCCCCGGTTCGTTCCAGGGCCGCCTGCATGATCTTCTGCTCCTCGCGTTCCAGGTACTCCTCCAGGGAGAGCTCACCGTTGAGCACCTTGCGCGGCCCGGTGGAGGGGGTTTCAGGGTGGACCTGCTCGTAGATGATAAGTGATCCGGGGTGGATGCGCTTGCCGGTTTCCAGGGCCACGGCACGCTCCACGAGGTTCTCTAGCTCGCGCACGTTTCCTGGATAGTGGTAGCGCATGAGCTTTTCCTGGGCTTCAGGGGTGAAGCCCTGGAAGTCGCGCTTGAGCTCCGCGCAGGCCTTGGTCAGGAAATGGTCCGCCAGCAGCAGGATATCCTTGCCGCGCTCCCTGAGCGGAGGCATCTTGATGATCACCCCGGAAAGCCGGTAGAAGAGGTCCTCCCGGAAGCGGCCCGTGGCCACGTCCTCCTCCACGGGACGGTTGGTGGCGGCGATGATGCGCACATCGGCGTGCATCTCCTCTGTGGAGCCCAGGGGGATGAATGTGCCGTCCTGGATGCAGCGCAGCAGCTTGACCTGGGTGGAGAGGTGCATCTCAGCCACCTCGTCCAAAAAGACAGTCCCCCCCTCGGCCATTTCGAGCAGCCCTTTCTTGGCCCGGTCCGCTCCGGTGAACGCCCCCTTGCGGAAGCCGAACAACTCGCTTTCCACCAGGTTTTCGGGCAGCCCCCCGCAGTTGATGACCATCAGGGGGTGGTTCCTGCGCGGGCTCTTGTTGTGGATGGCCCGGGCAATGAGCTCCTTGCCGGTGCCAGATTCCCCGGTGATGAGCACATTGATGGGCGTGGGGGCCAGCCGGTCCACCAGGTTGAAGACCTCGGCCATCTTGGGGCTCTGCCCCACGATGGGGCCGTACCGGTCTTCGATCTGCTCCTTGAGCCAGGCATTTTCCTCGGCCAGACGGGAGGTTTCCAGGGTGCGCTGGACGAGCAGCAGGAACTCCTCGACGTCGAAAGGCTTGGAGATGTAGTCGCGCGCCCCGAGCTTCATGGCCTCCACTGCTGTGCGCGAGTCGGCGTGGGCCGTGACCATGAGCACGGGAATGTTGGGCCACCGCTCCCGGATCATGCGCAGCAGGTCCAGGCCGTTCTCCTGCCCCAGGCGAAGATCGAGCAGCACCAGGTCCACGTCATGTCTGCCGAGGATAACCAGGGCGCTTTTGATGTCTGCCGCGGCCAGGGCCTTGTGCTTGTAGCGGGTGAGGGCGATTTCCAGCACGTCCCGCAGGCTGGGGTCGTCGTCGACGATGAGAACGCTGCCCATAGGCGGTATCCGTTACGTTCGAGGTGCAGGGCCGGATGCGCCTCTTGAGGCTGCGTGCTCGTACACGAGCTTTCCGGCCAGGAAATGGGCTGTCACACGCCCTTTCATTGTCCGTCCCAGGCAGGGGGTGTTCTTGCCTTTGGAATGCAGTGCCCCGGGTGTCACGGTCCACGACTGCTCCCTGTCCAGCAGCAGAAAGTCGGCCGGGTCTCCGGGACGGAAGCGGTTGGCTTGTATCCCGAATATCTCTGCCGGTCGGTCGCAACAGGATCGGAGCAGGGTCTTGAGGTCCATCTCCCCACCTTCAATCAGCTCAAGGCTCAAACAGAGTGCGGTGTCCAGCCCGGAGATCCCGTTGGGGGCTTCGGCAAAAGGGACCTCTTTTTCGAAATCCGCGTGTGGGGCGTGGTCCGTCACCAGGATGTCGATCACACCTTGGCGCAAAGCCTGGCGGATGGCAAGGACGTCGTCCCGGGTGCGCAGCGGGGGGTTGACCTTGGCCAGGCTGTTGTACCCGCTGACCAGCTCCTCGTCCCAGAGCAGATAGTGGGGGCAGGTCTCGGCAGTGACAGGGATGGACCGTTCCCTGGCAAAGGCGATCAGCTCCACGGACTGGCGGCAGCTGACGTGGGCCAGGTGGATGGGCTGGTCCAGATAGGCGGCCAGCAGGATGTTCCTTGCCACCTGGAGGCTTTCGGCCACCGTGGGTTGGCCCTTGAGACCGAGCAGGCCGCTCATGCGCCCCTCGTTCATGACCGCGCCGCGGGCCAGGGAGGGGTCCTCGCAATGATCTATGACTTTGCGGCCCAGGTCGGAAGCGTACTCCACGGCCCGCCGGAAAAGCTCGTTGTCCGCCACCGGGATGCCGTCGTTGGAAAAGGCCACGCACCCTTCGGCAGCCAGCTCGGCCATGGGGGAGAGCTCCCTGCCCTCGAGGCCGACGGTCAGGGCGCCCACCGGGCAGAGCCTCGGCCCGTGGGGCCAGGAGGAGGCCGCCCTGTCCAGCATGTAGCGGGTCACGCTGCCCCGGTCGTTGACCGGAGAGGTGTTGGCCATGGCCAGGACGGTGCCGAATCCCCCGGCAGCGGCAGCCTCAAGGCCTGAGGCGATGTCCTCCTTGTACTCGTACCCGGGCTCGCGCAGGTGGACATGGGCGTCGATCAGGCTGGGCAGGAGCGTGGCTCCGGCAGCCTCGATGACCCGAGCCTGGGTTTCCTTTGGCATTTTCCCCCGGGGTTGAAGAGAGAGTATTTCCCCTCGTCTCACAAAGAGATCGTGGGGTTGTTCGTGCCAGAGCACGTTGCGGATTATGCAATCAGGAGTGGCCATGACCGTGCTCCTTGCGGGTCAGGTAGAGGTGCAGGAGGGCCATGCGCACGGCCACTCCGGAGGTGACCTGCTCCAGGACGAGGCTGTCGGGGGAATCCGCCAGGTCGGAGGCGATTTCCACCCCCCGGTTCATGGGTCCGGGGTGCAAAACCTTGACCCCGGGGCCGGCCGACGCCAAGTGGTGTGTGTTGAGCCCGTAAAACCTGGCGTATTCGCGCAGATCAGGGATCAGGCCCGCCTCCTGCCGCTCGAGCTGAAGCCTCAGGCACATGACCGCGTCCACCCCCTGGCAGGCCTGTTTCAGGTCCTGGAAGATCGCTACCGGCCATTGGCGGACTCCAGAGGGCAGCAGGGTGCGGGGGGCGCACAGCCGGACCGAAGCCCCCAGGGCGCGGAACAGCTCCACGTTGGAGCGTGCCACACGGCTGTGGGCGATGTCCCCCAGGATGAGCAGGGTCTTGTCCTTGAAAGTCCCCCAGGTGCGGCTCAAGGTGAACCCGTCCAGCAAGGCCTGGGTGGGGTGGGAGTGCCAGCCGTCACCCGCATTGATGATGCTGCAGCCGAGGCGCCCGGCCAAAAACTCAGCCGCACCGCTCAGACCGTGGCGGAGGACGATGGCGTCGGGAGCCATGGCCTGCAGGGTCAGGGCGGTGTCCCGGAGGCTCTCCCCCTTGCTGAGGCTGGAGCCTGTCGCGGCCAGGGAGAAGGAGTCGGCGGAGAGGCGCTTGGCTGCCATGTCAAATGAGATTCTGGTCCGGGTGGACGGTTCGGCAAAGAAGAGCACCACGCTTTTGCCCTTGAGCGTCGGCACTTTCTTGACCGGCCGCCCCAGGATCTCGAGAAAGTGGGAGGCCAGCTCAAAGACATGCAGGATCTGTTCGGAAGAGAGCTGGGAGATGTGCAAGAGGTCCTTGTGGGGCCAGATCATGGTGGCTCTCTCCTGAGAAGTCACATCAGTTCACACTCGGCAAGCAGCTGCTCCGGAATCAGGCTGAATCGCGCCTTTTTGCCGGGCGCGAGTGTACCGTATTGGTCATCGATGCCCAGGGCCGAAGCAGGGTTTCTGGTGACCAGGGCCGCGAGTCTGGTCAGGGCAAGTCCTTGCTCCCAGTGTCTGGCCACATAAACGGCCTCGTTCCAGAGGTCAAGATCGGTGTTGGAGGCCAGGCTGTCGGAGCCGAGACAGAGGCGTACACCGGAAGCTGCAAGACGCTCCCAGGGCGCCCGGCCCACACCAATGTAGGCGTTGCTCCTGGGGCAGAGGCAGACCGTGGCCTGCCGCCCGGCCAGGGTCTCGATATCCGGTTGGGTCAGGTGCACGCAATGGACGGCCAGGGTGCGCTCGTCCAAGAGCCCCAGCCGGTCTGCGTAGGCCACGGGGGAAACACCCGGGGGGACGAAATCCCCCGGCACCAGGCGCTCTTTGAGCAGCTCGGCAAAGCTGCCGCGGCCGGTGGCCAGGAACTCAACCTCGCCGGCATGCTCGGACAGGTGCATTGAAAAGGGGCGCCGGCGACTGGAGGACCAGGTTTTGGCCAGCTGCAGGGTGGCGGGGTGGGTCGAGTAGAGGGCGTGGCCGGCAGCTGCAACTTCGGAGTGGGAGGAGGGACGGATCGAGGGGGGCCAGTTCAGGGTGTTGCCCCCGGGGTGGTGGAAGCCGAAAAACTCCACAAAGAGGCGGCATCCCAGCGGGGAGCCAAGCAGGGTGTCGCAAACCAGCAGGGGCGAATGTCCGATGATGTCGGCGACGTAAGCGGTGCCGCAGGACACCAGGTCGGATACTGTTTGCCCTAAGAGCTCCACTGAAATATTTTTGAGGGGCAGGCTGACCAGCCGTCTGACCCAGGCCTCGAAACCCTCACCCGGGGGGATGCGCCCGGCCAGGTGGCTGAACTCGAGGTGGGTGTGCGCATTGATCACCCCCGGTGCCAGCACGGCTTCCCCGAGATCGTGCACCGTTGCCTGGAACTGATTCTTCAGCTCGCTGTATGGTCCCACGGCAAGGATGGTGTCCTCCTGAAAGACCACCATTCCGTCCCTGATCAGCTCTTTCCCGGGGACCATGGTCAGCAGCCAGTGTGACCGGACGGCCAGGGCCTGCCCGGGACGGCTCAGGGGGTTGAGGAGGGTGTGGGGCATGCTCATGATCGCGTCACGGGGAGCTGGTTTTGCAGAGCCAAAAATGGGAGTGTTCCCAGGGGTGGACCCGTTCGGGGGCCAAGCCAATTGCCCCATACCACGCCTTGAGCTCGCCCCGGTGCCCCCACAGCTCGCCCTGGTGTCGTCGGGGATGGAAGAGTTGTTTTGGCCCGGGCCCCATGCTGCGGGAGTGATCGGCAACGTCTTCGAAAAGGATGCGGCTCTTGACCATGCCGCCCAGGGCGGGGTGCCAGGGGCCGGCCAGAATGTTTTTGACCAGGCCGGGCTCGGGAGGGAGCCCCATCCGGACAACCGGGATGCCCTGTTGCCACAGGGAGCGCACTCCAAGGACAAGCGCCTCCATGGTCCGGTCCAGGCTCCAGGGAACATGGGCTCCCTCTTCCCAGGCCTTGGCCAGGGGTGTCCCCTGCAGAACCAGGCAGGGATAGATGCGGACACAGTCGGGCCTCAGAGCCAGAACCTGCAGAATGTCCCGGTGCCACGATTTCATGTCGTGTCCGGGCAGACCGGGCAGAAGCTGGATGCCCAGGCCGAGCCCCGCCTCGACTACGCTGCGGCATCCGGCAGCCACTTTTGGCTCGTCATAGCCGCGGCCGCTCAGCTCGAGCACGCGGGAGTCAAAGGACTGGACGCCCACCTCGACCAGGTCAAGGCCGGCACGGGAAAGCTCCTCGAGCTGTATCGGGTCGAGGGCGTCGGGCCTGGTGGAGCATCGGATGGAGCCGACCACGCCGCAGGACTTGAAGGAGGAAGCCAGGTCCACGAATCGCCGGGACCAGTTTCCGGGCAAGGCGGTGAAGGTTCCCCCGAAAAAACCGATTTCCCAGCCGAAAGACTGCGTGTCCCGAAATCTTTCGAGTAGGGCCAGAAACGTGTCGAAGATGTCTGACAGGGTTTGCCTGGAACCGGTCTGGGCGTTCTGGTCGCAGTAGATGCAGCGCTGCGGACATCCCAGGAAAGGCAGGAAAACCGGGTAAATCCGGCGGCTGACACCTCCCGGTTCGGGATGAAAAAAGACCCGTTGCTTTGCAGCGTGGAGAGTGTCTTTCATGGAGAAATGAAATTGAGAGAAAAAACAACCCCTTAGATGTTGCAAAAGCCTTTTTGATCGGGTAGACATTGGAGGACGATCAAAAATATTGTCCTCGGGGATGCTTTTCATTCTGCTCCAGGCGGTGCCATCTCTTCCCGGGGATCAACACGTGTTCCGGACGACCGCATGCTCTTGAGTAAAGACACCCAAAGCGCCCATGCATGCCTGCCAAAGGCCTGTGACAGTTGTGTGGAGGACACATGAGCAACAAGACCCTGACCAAGGCCGACATTGTGGACATCATCTACGAGTCCAGCGACAGGAACAGGGCCGAGGTGAAGAACCATGTGGAAGCCTTGCTGGACACCATGAAAGAGGCCGTCAAGCGCGACCACTCGCTGTTGATCAGCGGTTTTGGAAAGTTCGAGGCCTATGCCAAGAAGTCCCGCAAGGGCAGAAACCCCCAGACCGCGGAAACCATTACCCTGCCGCCGCGCAAGGTGGTGGTGCTGCGTCTGTCCAGGAAGTTCCGCAGCACGCTCAATCCGCAAGAATGAAGCTTGCGGGGTTCTCGCTGGAGAGCCTGGTCAGGGCCTGCTCGGCCAGGCTCAACCTCGGGAACGTCCCCACCTGCACCCGCCAGAAAATTGTGTCTCCCACCAGAATGCGCTGTACCCGTGTCTTTGAGTAGCCCAGCTGCTGCATGCGTTTGCTGAGCGCCAGGGCATTGCCCTGCTGGGCAAACGAGCCGATCTGCACGTAGTATCTGCCCGGGAGGTCCCTGGGCAGGGTCTCGATGGCCTCCACACGGACGCGGGCTGTGCCTTTTTCGGCCATTCCAAGCTCTGTGGCCCCGGCATAGGAAAGATCGATGATCCGGTTCTTGACGAACGGCCCCCGGTCGTTGATGCGCACCACGAGCTGCCGGCCGTTCTCCAGGTTGGTGACCCGGACATGGGTGTGCATGGGAAGAATGCGGTGGGCCGCGGTGAGCTTGTGCATGTCGTATCTTTCGCCGCAGGCAGTGGGGCGTCCGTGGAACTTGTGACCGTACCAGGAGGCGATGCCTTCCTCGACAAAGCCATGTGCGGAGGCAATGGGCTGATAGGACTGGCCGAGCACGGTATAGGGGCGTTGTGTCGGCGTGGTCGGTGCACCCGGGCCGGGGGGGGCAGGGGGTACCGGCGCCCTGGAGGTGCAGGAAAGGCCTGCGAGTACAAAAAGACAAAGCAGGCAGTTGCAGAGAACAGTGGCAAGGGCTCTCACGTAATCCGGCAATGTCCGTCTGCGGTGCATGGGCGTTTTTTCCCATCTGCCCCCGAATTTGTAAAGCCTCGGCGCAGGCCAGGCTGGGGACTGTCTTCATGGGGTCATTTATGGATGACCCCATCCCGTCCCTGTCCCTGTCCGGTCGAAAATGTTCAGGGAGTGACCCGCCCTGCAGGCAGGAGGGGCCATGAAAAAACCCGGGCGATGCCAAGATTGCCCGGGGTTTTGGCATGGAGCCGGCCGTAGTGGCGTCATCTCTCCTCGCTGTTTTCCTCTTCATCCAGCGTCGCCTGCAGAACCAGCAGCTCCTCGAAGCGGATGTCGGCGCCGAGTACGGCGATGATTTCGTCGTTGTCGGAAAAGACCGGCTCGGACACGGTCAGGCAGAGCTTTTCCGTGAAGTGGGAGCGGTAAAAGTCGGTGATGCGCATCCGTCCGGTCTGCATGGGATGGATGAACCATTCGCGGTCGGAAAAGTCTTCGCCAGGCACCTCTTTCATGTACTTGGGCATGTCCTCGGGGTGGGTGACCTTCCAGGTGATGCTCCTGCCCTTGGTGTCGATGAGGTAGAGATGCTGGATGAAAGGATAGCGCTCCACGAATTGATCGAACTTCTCGTCGACTTTCTTGACTTTGAGCTGGCGTACAACAGGGACTTCGGCCAACTCTTCGATGATCTTGCCGGCGATTTTGTGGGCCAAAGATTTGAGATGATCGAATTCAGAGGCGAAGTACTCCGGCATGTATCGCTTGGCCAGGTCGAGCATCTCCGTGTGGGAGAATGAGGTATTGCGCCCCCGCTCGTAGGCTTCCGCAATCTTTTTGTAGATCCTGTCTACGGCGGGATGGCGTTTGTCGACCTTGTCCTCATCCTCAAGGTCCAGATTCTGGTTGATCCAGTAGGCCACGCCGGCTTTGCCCGACTTGTCGGTAATGGTGATGGGGATCGGGCGGCCAAGGATATGGCCGGTGTCGAAAATGTTGTAGATCTCTTCGTTCTTGAGCAGCCCGTCCACATGGATGCCGGCACTGGTGGCGTTGAAGTCGCGTCCCACAAAGGGGTAGTTGGGCGGGATCTGGTAGTTCAGCTCCTTTTCGAAGTAGTCGGCCACCTCGGCGATGGTCCGGGTGATGGCGTCGTCGTCGTTGCCGGTCAGGGAGATGTACTCGATGACCAGGGCCTCGATGGGTGTGTTGCCGGTGCGTTCGCCAAAACCAAGCAGGGTGCCGTTGGCGCCTGAGCAGCCGAAGAGCCAGGCGGTGACGCTGTTGATGAGCACCTTGTGGAAGTCGTTGTGCCCGTGCCACTCCAGCCAGTTGCCCGGGACTTCGGCCTCGTCGGTGAAGGCGCGGACGATCTTGGGCACGGAACGCGGCAAGGCGGCTCCAGGGTAGGGGATGCCGTAGCCCATGGTGTCGCAGAGCCGGATCTTGACCGGCAGTCCGGCCTGCCTGGACAGCTCCATCAACCGGCGCGCAAAGGGCAGGCAGAAGCCGTAGATGTCAGCTCTGGTGATGTCCTCGAAATGACAGCGGGGAATGATGCCGTACTCCAGGGCTTTTTCCACGATGTCGAGGTACCCTGTGAGCGCCTCTTGCCTGGTTTTTCCCAGCTTGAGGTAGATGTGGTAGTCGGACACCGAGGTGAGCATGCCCGTCTCGCTGAGACCCATGGACCGGACCAGCTTGAGGTCTTCCGTGTTGGCCCGGATCCAGCCTGTGATCTCGGGATAGGTGTAGCCCTTGGCCTGGCACGTCTCCACGGCCATGCGGTCTTTCTTGGAGTAGAGGAAGAACTCGCTTTGCCGGATCAGCCCGCTGTGGCCGCCCAGCTTGTGCAGGTAGTCGTAGATGGTGCTGATCTGGGCCACGGTATAGGGCGGCCGGGCCTGTTGTCCGTCCCTGAAGGTGGTGTCGGTGATGAACATGGGCTCGGCGGGACGAGGCATGACAAAGATGTCGTCGAAGCTGGTGCGGATGATCTTCTTGTAGGGGTAGATGTCCCTGTAGAGCTCGGGTTCCTCCCGGTTGACCAGGGGAAGCTCGGAATAGGGGCGTTTGAGGCTGAACTTCTGGGCCATGGGCGTCACTACTCCTTGTTACTGGCCAGGGCGGACTCTTGAGCGGTCAGGCTCTGAGCCGAAAGGCCGGGGAAACGATCGGCGCCGTCGATACTGCGTGGGTGTTGCGGCGATGGTGATACGGAAGCAGGCGTCCCGCAAGGGCGCTCGGAACCGGTGTGGGGTGCCTGCGCTTCGAAGCAGGGTGCAAGCCGCCTCGATTTCTTTTGAATTCTGCTGGATTTACAGGCTGTGCAGCGCTGTGTCAATGAAACCGGTCTTTGGTCACCCTCCGGCAAGGGATAAAAAAAACCCCGGTCTGAAGGGCCGGGGCTTTTCTTGTCAGGGAGGCTTCCGGCTTACTCGCTCCACCCGAGGTCTTTGCTCAGGTCGTATGGCAGCCTGGCAGTGTCGGGTGGCAGATAGGGGCCCGGCGCTCCGGCGCTCCGCCTGTTCTCCTTGAGCTCATTCATGGAGAACTGTCTGGGGATGGAAAAGACCTGCCCGGGGTAGATGAGGTCAGGGTTTTTGATCTGGTCCCGGTTGTCCTTGTAGATCAAAGGCCACATAAAGGGGTCGTTGTAAATCTGCTTGTACTCGGCGATCCACCACAGGCACTCCCCCTTGACCACAGTGTGGGTCGACGGCAGCTTGGCGTAGTTCTCCTGGAAGACTTCCATGGGAGAGGGAGGCAACGGGGCAGGGGGCTCCTCCTGCATCATTTCTTCCGTGACCTGCTGCTCTTTCTGCTGGGGGGCCACCTGTTGCTCGGTTTCCCTCGGAGGCTTCTTGGTCATGAGATCAAGAGGTTCAGGAGCTGGATGCTTCCTGGTGCAACCGAACGAGAGCACAAGGGCACACACACACACCAGCCATAACAACTTTCTCATGGGGGTGGCCTCCTCGGGGCTTGGTGACTTTGTTTCAAGCCGGTACCCGGCTCGGGACGATCATGAACGGGACCATTGGATACAGCCTGAAAGGCTTTTTGAAGTTACTCCAATCATTTCCAGTTATCAATAATCCTTTTTTCTTGCAATACGTCTGTGCCCGCGGGGTCGAGCTCGAGGGCCAGGGAAACCGCCCTGGAGGCATCCTGGATCCAGCCCCCCTGGCGGAGGCTGCGTGCGGCATGGACATAGAGGCGGGCCAGGCCGTCGGTATAGATGGCCTCCACCAGCGCGTCGTACCCGCCCTTGAAGACATCCCGGACCAGGGTGTCCTGGTCGAAGAGGAATCTGGCCAGGAGGGGGTTTTCGCTGTGGGCTGGAAGATAGAAGGTGAACATGCGGCGGCAGTGGTAGAGGATGAACCTGATGCGCTTGACCTCCCGGGCGATGCTCTCCCTGGTTTGTGAGATGAGCTGAAACAGCTCCTGGCTGATGAGCCTTTCCTCGGGCGTCAGATCGTGGTCTGCCTGAACCGCCTGGAACCATGGGGAGTAGTTCTGTTTCTGGTAGGCGTCCTCCTTGAGCTTGATGCATTCGTGGAAGATATACCCCAGACCCCAGTCGAGGAGCTGTCCGACCACGGGAACCCTGGAGTCGTTGCGGAAGAGCAGGTGGGCTGTGTCCTTGAGGTGCCAGAGCAGGCCCTTGTTCATCTCCTCGCCGAGCAGATCCCGAAGGAAGTAGAAGTCGATGTTGCCGGTCTGGTCGTACCGTTCGAACTCGCGCTCAAGCTGCTGGTGGATGAGGCAGAAGTCACGCAGGACATCTCGTGCGAACTCAGGCCGCTTGCTTCTGATCCAGGCCTTGGACATGGATACTCCTGTTGACCCGTTGTGGAATCCTCGGCTATTGGTTGCACCGGGAAGTAACCCGGGTAGAGATTTTCCCTACTACTCAAACCCCCAAGGCATCAACACTCTCCATGCAGGACTTCATGCCCATGTACCGTTTCCGGAACAGCTTCTTTTTTTGCATCGCAGCCCTAGGGCTCGCCATGGCCGGGGCCGTCCTTTGCGGCCGGGTGGCTGCAGCGGCTGAACAGAGACTGGACATGGAGGAGAGCGTCCGCCGGGCACTGGTGGCCAACAACCGTCTCAGGGCGGCCCGGTACCAGCTGTTCGGTGCCGAAGCCGGGGAGAAGGCCGCCAGGGGGGCCATGGGGCCGTCGGTCAATCTGAGCTATGAGTACACCCATTACGACGAACGTCCGGAAACAAGCGGGATCGCTTTTGGTGTCCAGGATCAGTTCGACCTGGTCCTGAATGTGAACCAACCCCTGTTTACCGGGCTCAGGCTGCTCAGCCAGTACCAGCGGGCCGGCTTGAACAGGGAGCTTCTGGAAAGCAGGCTGGCCCAGACCGAGCTGCAGGTCATCCTGGAAGTCCAGACGGCCTTTCTGGATTTGCTCAAGGCGAGGAAGAACGTGCAGAGCGCGGAGGACGCCCTGGTCCGGCTCGAGTCGGTCCTCACGGTGGCCGAGGCCTTTTACGAGGTGGGGGTCAGGCCCAGGCTCGACGTGCTCGAGGCGGAGGTGGACGTGGCCCGGGCCGAGAGGGACCTGGTCAACGCCCGGAACAATGTCTCCACCCAGACCGTGCGTCTGAACACCCTGCTCGATTACGGGCTTGCTCCGGGCATACGTTTTGTGGGCGACCTGGAGTACCGCCCGGTGGACATCGACATCGAACAATCGGTCATCAAGGCCTTGAGGAATAGACCGGACATGCGCGTGGCCGAGAAGAGCGTCGCCATCGGGGAGAAGGACGTCACGGTTGCAGCCAGTGGATTTTACCCCGACATCGATTTCAATTTCGACTACATCCGCACCGGAGACGACCCCGGGGTTCAGGGCACGGAGTTCAGCGACGCCAGCGAGTGGAGGGTCCGGGGTGAGCTGCGCTGGGCCATTTTCGAGTTCGGCCAGACCTACTATGCCTACCGTGAGAGCCAGGAGAACCTGAGCCAGCTCGAAGCCGAGTACAGGGACCTCAAGCGGGAGGTCCTCTTCCAGGTCCAGTCCGCTTTCCTGAATGTCCAGGATGCCGAAAAACGGATCATGGCGGCCCGCAAAGGGGTTGAGGCGGCCAGGGAGGCCTTTCGCATGGCCCAGGAACGCTACCAGGCCCAGGTGGGGACCTACACCGAGGTTCTCGATGCCCAGGCCAGCTTTTCCGAGGCCGAGGCCACCCTCACGGCTGCCCTGGCTGACTATCACTCCGCCCTGGCACGGTTCAATTTCGCCGTTGGTGAAAGGCGTCTGAGCCTGTACTGATCCCGGATCAGAGTCTCTGCCGTTCCACAGGGGCCCTGCTGGCCAGCTGCTTGAGCCGGGTGTCCACTTCCTGGTAGAGAGACCCTTTTGTAAACCCGCCGTTTTTCAGGGCCCTGCCTGCAGGCCGGGCAGTGAGTAACTCCATGGCCTGCTCAATGGTCTCCACCGGGTAGATGTTGAAGCGTCCGCTTTCCACGGCTGCGACCACTTCGTTCTTGAGCATCAGGTTGATCACGTTGTCGCGGGGGATGATGACTCCCTGGTCCCCTGTCAGGCCGCGCCGCTGGCAGACCTCGAAAAACCCTTCGACCTTCCTGGTGACCTCGCCCACAGCCAGCACCCTTCCGGTCTGGCTCACGGCGCCGGTGAAAGCAAGGGAAAGACTGACCGGCACCCTGGACAGGGCTGAGAGCAGAGCGGCCAGCTCGGCTCCTGCAGCGGAGTCGCCGTCCACGTGGGCATAGCTCTGCTCAAAGCAGAGGCTGCCGGTGAAAACCAGGGGCTTGTCCTGAGCGAAGAGCTGGTTGAGATAGCTCTTGAGGATCATCATGCCCTTGGTGTGGATGGGCCCGCCGAGCTCGGCTTCACGCTCCAGGTCGAGAACCCCTCCGTGTCCCACCCCCACTGTGCAGGAGATCTGGTGGGGCAGGGCCAGGACATAGTCGCCCAGGTAGCGGATCGACAGCCCGTTGACCCTCCCGATGGCCGAGCCCTGGGTCGGCACCTGGATGACCTCCCGGTCGTACTCGTGGAGAAACTCCTCCTCATAGAGGTTGGCGCGGTACTCGCGGAATGCAATGGCCTGCTCCAGGCGCCCGCTGTCGACGGAGGGTTCCCGGGCCGTTCTGGCCATGGCATCGGCCTCGATCATGACGTCCCTGATCTCGCTGACATACAGGGTGAGCTTTTCCTGGTCGTCGGCCAGGCGCGAGGACAGGTCCACCAGCAGGGCCAGGGCGTCGTCTGTAAAGGACAGAAGCCCGTCCCGGGCCACCATGCCCCGGAGCATCGCGATGTAGTCGGGCACAGTTTCAGGGCTTCGCTCCATCCACTCCTGGAGATGGGCCTTGAGCTTGAAAAACTTGGCAAACCGCTCATCCTGAAAAAGCAGGGTTTCGTAGAGTTCCTCGTCGCCGATCATGACCAGCCTGACCTTGAGGGGCAAGGGCTCCGGATCAATGGTCTTGATCCGGACGTGTTCCTGGGCATCCACCGGGTCCTCGATGCGGCAGGTGCCCGAGCTCAAGGCGCGCACCAGGCCTTCCCAGGCCGAGGGGTTGGAAAGCAGCTCGGAAGCCCGGACGACCAGGACCCCGCCGCTGGCCCTGTGCAGGCTTCCCGCCTTGAGCAGGGTGAAATCCGTGGACTGGGAGCCCATCTCGGTCTCCCGCTGGATGCAGCCCAGGAGATTGAAAAAGGTGGGGTTGTCTTCCGTGATCAAGGGCGGGGCTTCCAGGGAGCTGTTGTCCACAAACAGGTTGACCTGGTAGCGGGGCAGAATGTCTTCGTCAGCGG
>CAZQOG010000004.1:0-7747 GCA_964594925.1 uncultured Desulfohalobiaceae bacterium | reverse complement strand
CTGTTGTCCACAAACAGGTTGACCTGGTAGCGGGGCAGAATGTCTTCGTCAGCGGAGCTTGCGTCTCGTGTGTTGCCGGAAGGGGTCTCGTTTCCTGATTTGAAGTGGTCGAGATTGTCCAGGATGTCCGATTCCACGGACGTAAGATAGGTCAGCAGCTGTTCCTGGCCGGGAAATGACTTGCGCACCCGTCCCACGGTCGAGCGGACCAGGCTGGATGCCATTTCCCGGTCCAGCATGCGGCTTTGATTGAAAAATGCGGTCTCCTCTTCACCCAGGCGCCTGGAGTACTCCTCTACCGGACCGACGATGTCCTCGGTCCGGGCTGAGAGACTGCGCCGCTGCGCCGGGGAGAGGTCGTCAAAGGCCTCCTGGCTCATGGGCCTGCCTTGCACAAGGGGGGAGAGGGACAGGCTGCCCTTGTCAGTGACCTCGACCTCGAAGCCCCTGGCCCTGACCAGGCTTTGCAGCTCGCAGAGCAAAAGCTCCCGGGCGTCACGCAGCTGTCTGACCAGCTTGTCCCTGTGCCTGAGGTAGGCCTTGGTTCGGAACAGCGCCGGAGCCCGGGTCTGCAAGGTGCTGACCAGCTCGGACATGCTGCTTTTGAACCGCCGGCCCTCACCCGTGGGCAGTGGGATAAGGCAGGGCCTTTCGGGATCTTCGAAGTTGTGCACATAGATCCAGTCCGGAGGTACGGGCAACCGGGAAAGGCGTTCGCGAAGGTGGGACTCCACCAGGAAGCGCCTGCCCATGCCGGGTTCGCCGGAAACGTAGACATTGTGCTCACGGCTTTTGATAGCGGTGCTCAAGTCCAGCGCCTGAAGGGCCCTGGGTTGCGGGGGGAGTGCCCGGCCCTTGACGGGGCGGGCTGCGGCCTCAAGAGTGGCCGGGTTCAGCTTGACGCGCAGCCTGGACGGCGGCAGAGGGGTGATTGGGGACATGGCAGTGCTCGAGGCTAGGGTGTGCGGGGCATGGGAACACGGGCTTCTCACCCCTGGTGGTGAACTACAGGAACCAGGGCCATGTAATGCCTGTGCCCGGGTTTGTCATCATTCCCGGGGGTCGGGAAAAGTTTCACGAAAGGCCATCTGGTGCGTTGACTTTCCAAAATGGGCTGTGGTAGGTGGTCTCCACTTGTGAATGAATGCACGAATGGAGGTCCGCGGAGGCGGCATCCAGATGTTCTTTAAAGGCATCGACAAGAGCTATTGGGAGCACCTCGGGACTGCGGCCGTCATGGGCCTGCACATCGTTTCCGGGACATTTGTCGGGCTGGTCATGGGGATCTACCTGGACAAATGGCTTGGTACGAAGCCCTGGCTGACACTCTTTTTCCTGATCATGGGCATCATTGCCGGATTCCGGAACATGTTCCGTGAGTTCAGAAGGATGCAGAAAAAGGATGAGAGAAAAGGTTCGGGCGGTGCATCGTAGATTGGAGGCAGCTTTGTACCGGCGCGGCTTTGAGTCGCCCACGGTGCGGACGCTGCTCATCAATCAAGTCTACATCGGTGTGGCTGTCTTTCTTGTCAGCCTTTTGGTTACGGGGGCCGGTCGCTGGGCAGTCGACTTTGCCTGTGGAGCTCTGCTGATCACCGTGAATTTCTACCTGCTGGCGCGCACGGTCCAGCGATTGATCTTCATGCGCAAAGGCGCGGTGATCTTTCTGCTCCTGGGGTTTTATTTCAAGCTCTTTCTGTTCGGCCTGGCGCTTTATTTGTTGATTGTTTATGCCCACGCCTCAGTCACGGCCCTGCTGGCCGGCCTGTCGACCGTGGTGGCGAACATCTTTCTCTGGGGCGCAACGCAGGTTCTGGGACACAAAGTCAAGGAGGCGTGACACATCATGGCAGCGAACATGCACCCGGTAGTAATTCCCGAGGCACTCGAAGCGATCGGGATCCACATTCCGTACCAGGTCGTCTATGCCTGGATCGCCATGGCCGTTCTTTTTTTCGCGGCCTGGATGGCGACCCGGAAGCTTTCTTTGGTCCCCACGGGAGTGCAGAACTTCTTCGAGGTCCTGGTGGGTGGTCTGGAGGACTTTGTGGTGCAGAACATGGGCGAGGACGGCCGCAAGGTCTTCCCGATGCTCGGAACGCTCTTCATCTTCATCCTGATCATGAATCTGATGGGCCTGGTGCCCGGTGTTGACGCGGCCACGGCCAACATCAACACCAACGCCGCCATGGCATTGTTCGTCTTCTTCTACTACAACTACTGGGGTATCCGGCTGCACGGTGCCGGCTACATCAAGCACTTTCTCGGACCCAGCGCGGTCCTGGCGCCGCTGATGTTCATCATCGAGGTCATCAGCCACCTGTCGCGCCCCCTCTCGCTGACTCTGCGATTGTTCGGCAACATCCGGGGAGAGGAGATCGTCATCATGCTGCTGTTCTTCCTGGCGCCGATATTCTCCACCCTGCCCATCTTCTTCCTGTTCCTGCTGATGAAGTCCATGCAGGCCTTCATCTTCTTCATGCTGAGCATGATGTATCTCAAGGGTGCCTTTGAGGAGGCCCACTGATTGGGGGAAATGGTCTCACGACCAACACTATATTACCTTCAGGAGGATTTTTACACATGCGAAAGACGATGATGATTGTGCTGAACGTCCTGGCCCTGGTTTCCGTTGCCGGCGTTGCTTTTGCCGCCGAGGTCGAGGCAAGCGTCATTTCCAGCATCTCCATTGCCACCGCATTTGGCATGGCC
Source organism: uncultured Desulfohalobiaceae bacterium (assembly GCA_964594925.1). Taxonomy (GTDB): domain Bacteria; phylum Desulfobacterota; class Desulfovibrionia; order Desulfovibrionales; family CAZUBS01; genus CAZUBS01. The sequence goes on along the minus strand of CAZQOG010000004.1, from coordinate 5,035 downwards.
ATTGCCGCCGGCATCTGCGGCATCGGCCAGGGCATGGGGCTGAAGGCTGCCTGCGAAGGCACCGCCCGCAACCCCGAGGCCAGCGGCAAGCTGACCGTTACCATGCTCATCGGCCTGGCCATGATCGAGTCGCTGGCCATTTATGCGCTGGTCGTCAACCTGATCCTGCTCTTCGCCAACCCCTTCATTTAATGGCTGAAGAACTGGGCTGAACATTTGGGTTTCTCAGGGGAGGCTATGCCAGGCGTAGCCTCCCTTCTTTTTCCAGGGCGTCATCGGCACCAGGGAGCGCCCCGATGCGAACGGTCAAAAGCGAGCACATACCACGAGCCACGATCCAGCGGCTGGCAGTCTACGTGCAGGTCCTGGAGGAGCTGCAGCGGGAGGAGATAGCGGTCATTTCTTCCGAGGGGCTGGCCAAGGCATGCGGAGTCAACCCGTCCCAGATCAGGAAGGATCTGGCCTATTTCGGCGAGTTCGGAGTCCGTGGGGTGGGGTATTATGTCCAGGACCTGCTCACGGCCATCCGTCAATCCCTCGGCATAGACAAGACCTGGAGCGTGGCCCTGGTGGGCGTGGGCAATCTGGGGCGTGCCCTGCTCCGCCACAAGGTGCTCAGGCAGCGGGGCTTCATCATTGTCGGAGCCTTTGACTGCGACCCCTTCAAGATCGGGGAGGTGGTCGCCGACCTGGAGATCTTCTGCACCCAGCGCCTGAGCGAAAAGGTCCGGGAGCTGGACATCGAGATCGGGATCATCACCACCCCGCCCGGGCGGGCACAGCGGGCAGCCAACTACCTGATCGAGGCGGGCGTCAAGGGTATCGTGAACTTTGCACCGGCCCGCATCGAGGCCCCCCCAACCATTTCCGTGGAGTACGTGGACTTCATCCACCACCTCTTCTCCGTCGCCTTCAATATCACCTTCACGCAGTCCAGGGGCTCCTCCTGACCCCGGCTTCAATCGACGAGACTCTGATTTTTTCCACACGCGGGCTTGCCAAGGAAGCTGTTCTTGGTTAATTGACTCCGTTGCAGACCAGATGGAGGTAATTGCACAATGAAAAAAGACATCCACCCCACGGTTCATACAGCCACGATCACCTGCGCCTGCGGCAACGAGTTTCAGGCCCAGTCCACCCGCGGCGATGCGATCCACGTGGAGATCTGTTCCAACTGTCACCCTTTCTTTACCGGCAAACAGCGATTTGTGGATACGGCCGGCCGCATCGACCGCTTCCGCAAGAAGTACGCCAAGTATCAGGGCCAGGAGCAGTCCAAGTAGCCTGGCGCTGTTCGCTCCGGGACGCAGACATCCCGGGGGGAGGCGGCGGTTTCGTTTTTGGCCTGGCCTCGACAGGCACGCAGGAGGGCGCACCCTGGGGGGCGCCCTGCTTTGTTTTGGGGAATGGGCCCCATGGACGGCGCACACCAATGACCGGCTGCGGTGCCGCCGGGAAGGGGTTGTTCCGCGAGCGGCGCTTCCAATGAGAGGGAAAGATGTTCGCCAAGCTGGAAAGCATAGAGCAGAAATATGAGGAGCTGGAACAGCAGCTGAGCGCAAGCGACGTATTCCAGAATCAGGAACGTTACCGCGCGCTGGCCAAGTCCCACTCCGACCTTGGAGAGATTGTTTCGGTGTACAGGCTGTTCAAGCAGGCCAGGGAAGATTTGCAGAGCAACCAGGAGATGCTCAAGGACTCCGACCCGGAGATCAGGGAGCTGGCCAGGAGCGAGGTGGAAGCCGCCAAGCTGGAGCTGGACACCCTGCAGAACAGGCTCAAGCTGCTGCTGGTCCCCACGGATCCCATGGACGAGAAGGACATCATTCTTGAAATCAGGGCCGGGACCGGAGGCGAAGAAGCCGCGCTCTTTGCGGCCGACCTGTTCAGGATGTACACCCGCTATGCCGAGCAGACCGGCTGGAAGGTGGAGCTGCTCAACTCCCACTACACCGGCTCGGGAGGGTTCAAGGAGGTCATTGCCTCCATATCCGGGAACAAGGTCTACAGCAGGCTCAAGTACGAGTCCGGCGTGCACCGGGTGCAGCGCGTTCCAGCCACCGAGTCCCAGGGCCGCATCCACACCTCCGCAGTCACCGTGGCCATTCTCCCGGAGGCCGAAGAGGTGGACGTGACCATTGATCCCAGCGAGCTGAGAGTCGATGTCTACCGTTCCTCGGGTCCCGGGGGGCAAAGCGTGAACACCACCGACTCCGCAGTCCGCCTGACGCACATCCCCACAGGGCTGGTGGTCATCTGCCAGGACGAGAAATCACAGCACAAGAACCGGGCCAAGGCGCTGAAGGTCCTTCGCTCCAGGCTTTTGGACATGAAGCAGGAAGAGGCCAAGAAAGAGCTCGATGCCAGCCGCAGGGCCCAGGTCGGCTCCGGGGACCGTTCCGAGCGCATCAGGACCTACAACTACCCCCAGGGGCGGGTTACCGACCACCGCGTCAACCTGACGGTGTACTCCCTGGACCAGGTCATGGAGGGGGATCTCGATCCCGTCATCGAGCCGCTGGTGCAGCACTATCAAGCCGAGGCCCTCAAGGCGCAGGGGGCAGGCCGTTGAAAAATCCCCGCTGGACTGCGTTGCTCACCAGGGCCAAACCCTCACGGTAATGGAAGCTCGAAGCTGGAAGCTGGAAGCAAGAAAATTCGAAGAGGGGAAGAAGAAGTTCGAAGTCCGAAGGTGGAAGGATTTTGCATTGGGTTGTCCTTTAGTTCTTCTTGCGCCCAATGCCACGGCAAAGCTATGCGGAGCCTGGGTTGCCAGCGTGGTTTTTGAACGGCCAGTTGGAATGGCTTCTTTCAGCACTGTCGGCAGACCAGCCGTCGGCCCTGGGACCGTGTTGATCGGCTCCGGCCTGAACCCAGGCGGCCGGTTCTGGAAGGATCACATCACTGCAGGAAGTACAGGAGGTGCCCCTGTTGCTCCTCGGCAAGGATAGGGTTTTATGGACAACTCCTGCAGGTCACTGCTGAACAGGCACACAACCCGTCTAGCCCGCGCAGGGGTCGATGCACCCCGTCTTTCTGCCGAGCTTCTCCTTGCCAGGGCCCTGCATCTTTCCCGTCTCGAGCTGTTGACCGGGCTTATGCGGTCCGTAGTCGATGAAGAGCTTTCCCGGGCCGAGGAGCTTCTTGCCCGGCGCCTCAAGGGCGAGCCCGTAGCGTATATTCTCGGGGGCAAGGAGTTTTACGGACGCGAATTCATGGTCGACGACAGGGTGCTCATCCCCAGGCCGGAGACAGAGCTCATCGTGGACGCAGCCTGTGGGGCCTTCGGGCCCCAGGAGCGGTTTACCTTCCTGGATATCGGCGTGGGGAGCGGGGCCTTGCTGGTCAGCATTGCCTGTGAACGTCCCACGGCGCAAGGCGTGGGAACTGATCTGAGCCCGGGGGCACTGGAGATGGCCGGAGTCAACTGCCGCCTCCTGAAGGTCTCCCACCGGGTCCAGCTTGTGCGCACGCACCTGGGCCTGGGGCTGAAGCAGGGGTCCTTTGATGCCCTGGTCAGCAACCCCCCGTATCTCTCAAGCCAGGACATGCGCAGCCTGGGCCGGGAGGTCCTCGGGTTCGAGCCGCACGGCGCGCTGCATGCCGGGCCCAGGGGGACGGAGCTGATCCAGGGAGTCATCCGGCAGGCTTCGAAGCTGTTGCGGCCCGGTGGCTTGCTCCTGGTGGAGATCGGTGCAGGGCAGGGCAAGGAAGCCCTTGGCCTCCTTGCCGACGGAGAAACCTGCTGGGAAAGGGGGGAAGTCAGAAGGGACATGGCCGGCAGGGACCGGGTCCTGCAGTGCTTCCGCTGTGAATAAACCACAACAGGTGCGCAATGGACACAGGAAGGCAACCTGACTTAATTTTTTTGTTCAGTAATTTCAATGTGATAGATTTTCCCTCTGGCGGTATGTTTTTTGCTTGCCCCAGATCCGGGAGGGGTTCATGAAGCAAAGGACGATCAAGAAATCGGTTCGGTGCTCGGGCATCGGGCTCCATAGCGGAGACAAGGTCCAGCTGGAGCTGCACCCGGCACCGGAGAACAAGGGGATCGTGTTCAGGGTCCACAAGGACAAGGGCACGGAGTTTCTCGAGACCAGTCCCGAGAACGTGGTTTCGACCGATCTGGCCACCACGCTGGGCCGCGACGGGGTGAGCGTGGGCACGGTCGAGCATCTCATGGCTGCCATCCGGGGGCTGGGGCTGGACAACCTGTTCGTCGATGTTCAGGGCGGTGAGGTCCCGATCATGGATGGCAGCGCCGCCTCTTTCGTGCTCTTGATCCGCAGCGCCGGGGTGCGCGAGCAGGCGGCCGCGAAAAAAGTCCTGGCCCTCAAGCGGGAGGTGCGCTTCGCGGAGGAGGGCCGCTGGATCAGGGCCACTCCGGCGAACAGCTTCCGCGTCAGCTACAGCATCGACTTTGACCATCCACTGGTTGGGCGGCAGCAACGGAAGTTCGTGCTCAAGGAAGAGGGATTTGTCCGGGGCCTTTCCCGGGCCAGGACCTTTGGTTTTCTGCACCAGGTCGAGGCGTTGCAGAAAAAAGGGCTGGCGCGAGGGGGTTCCCTGGAGAACGCCGTGGTCCTCGACGAGTACGGAGTGGTCAACCCTGAAGGCCTGCGCTTTGATGACGAGCTTGTCCGGCACAAGATTCTGGACTTCATCGGTGACATGGCCCTCCTGGAGCACCAGCTCTGGGGGCATTTCGAGGTGCACTGCTCCGGCCACAGCCTGAACAACGCTTTTCTGCGGCACCTTTCCGCCAACCGGGAGGACTACCTCGAGCCGGCGCTGGTCAGTGTCCCGGCATCCGCAACCGCTTCCGCCAGAAAGGAGAAGCTTCCTGAAGCGTCTCCAGCCTGGGCCTGATCTCGCTGTTTTATACTGAATCGGTCCGCGCGCTTTGGGCGCGTGGGTCGTTTTTTTTGTGACAGAGGGGTTGCGCTCGCCGGAAAAAGCATCTATATGACGCTCTTCTCTGCTGGCGTAGCTCAATTGGCAGAGCAGCTGATTTGTAATCAGCAGGTTGCGGGTT
>CAZQOG010000003.1:0-63572 GCA_964594925.1 uncultured Desulfohalobiaceae bacterium | reverse complement strand
GAGCAGGTAGGGCTCGGTGGGCATGATCTCGGAGCCGCGCTCCTCGGGGGCGCAGTTGGTGGCGGCCCAGAGGTTGGCCTGACCAACGCACATGTCGAGGAAGTCTTCCCAGGCCTCGGCCTCGAGGTGCTTCTGCTCGGCCGGGGTCATGGTCTTGAAGGACTCCTGCAGAGCGGTCTTGGTGTCCATGTAGATGGGACCGCGACCTTCACGCATCTCGCGAAGCATCATGTGGTTACGCAGGCAGGTGGGGATGATGTGACCGCGAGCGTAGCCGCGCTCCTCGTAGGGCTTCAGCATGGCGCGGTTGGTCACGCAGTAGTCTTCGCCCTTGTAGTTGGTGGCTTTGGCCTTGAAGAGCAGGAACCAGGCGCCGACCGGGCCGTAACCGTCCTTGAAGCGGGCGGGGACGAACCGGTTTTCCATCATGGTCATCTCGGCGCCGACCTGGGCGCACATGGTGTAGGTGGAACCGGCGTTCCAGACCGGGTACCAGGCGCGGCCCATGCCCTCACCGGTGGAGCGGGGCTTGTACACGTTCACGGCGCCGCCGGCGGCAACCACGCAGGCATTGCACTTGAAGATGTAGACCTTGTTCTCGCGCACGGAAAAGCCCACAGCGCCGGCAATGCGGTTGGGCTCGTTGGCGTCGAGCAGCAGCTTGACCACGAAGATGCGCTCCATGTAGCGGTCTTCGCCCAAGGCGTTCTTGGCGGCCTCGGCCACGATGCACTTGTAGGACTCACCATTGATCATCATCTGCCAGCGGCCGGAACGCACCGGGGTGTCGCCGTTGCGCAGGGACAGGCCCTGGGCCTTGGCCTGGGCGCCGTCCAGGTTCTTTCCTTCCTTCTTGATCCAGCAGGGCAGGCCCCACTCTTCGAACAGGTGCACGGAGTCGTCGACGTGGGTGCCCAGGTCGAAGATCAGGTCCTCGCGCACGATGCCCATCAGGTCGGTGCGCACCATGCGCACGTAATCGTCGGGATCGTTCTCGCCCAGGTAGGTGTTGATGGCGGACAGACCCTGGGCCACGGCGCCGGAGCGCTCGAGCGCGGCCTTGTCAACCATCAGGATCTTCAACTCGGGGGCGAACTTGTCAGCCCAGCGCACGGCCTCGTAGGCGGTGCCGCAGGTGCCCATGCCGCCACCGACCATGAGCAGGTCGGTGTCGATCTCAACCACTTCGGGCTCGGCCAGGGCCAGCCCTTTGGGTTCGTCTTTGGTGGGAATGGTCGGCATATGTGTATCTCCTTAGCGCTTTGGGTTCAGGAATGACGGGTGCCTGGCCTAGCGATTTGCGCCGGGCTCGCAGGGCATGTCCATCCAGCACTGGTCGGTGTCGACATCGGAAACATCGAACTTCTTCATCAGGGTTTCCTTGGGCTTGGGCAACTCGGTCTCGGTGAACAGGAGCTCGTTTTCCAGGTCGCCGGGCTCGGGCTTGCCCTCGTAAGGCTTGATGGAGCCTTCGGGGGTGGTCCGGATGGGGAACTTGAAACGCTTCACCTCACCGTTGCGGAACTGGATGGTCCACATGATGTCCTCTGCGGAACGCAGCGGGATGGAGGTGCCGCCCATGGGGGCGAAGTCGGCGTAAGGCCGGGCCGTAATGGCGCCCTGGGGGCAGATCTTGATGCAGGAGTAGCACTCCCAGCATGCTTCGGGTTCCTGGTTGAAGGCCTTCATCTCCTCAGGGTCGAGGATCATCAGGTCATTGGGACAGATGTACATGCAGGCCGTCTTCTCGCCGCCCTTGCATCCGTCACACTTTTCCGGGTTTACGTAGGTTGGCATACTATCCTACCTCCTCAATAATAGTTGTTTCCGACACCACAAGGGCTGCCGCAACAGGGGCAGCAAGCGGAAGCAGGGACCCGAATCCTCACCCAGAGGACTCAGCCCCCTGCCAGACACCACAAAATCTATATGGACAAACCGGGGCACCCGGATTGCTTGTGAGCGATTTAACAAGGCCGCAAGGTCGTGTCAAGACGAAAGTGAAATTTGTCGCAAGCAAAAAAATCAATAAAATCAACAAACAATTGGTCCTTCATTTCTCGTTTTCAGGTGCTGTTTTCCCTGCCCGATGCCCAAGTGCAGCCAATGTCCTGAACAGGGGAAAAATTTCCTTAATTGAATTGCGTGGTCCTGGCAAGACATCCCTCCCCGAAACCCCTCCCTGCCGTGAAATTCTTGTCACACGCCAGAATCTTTTTTACACATGAGAAAGGGAGGGGGACATGACGGCAGAAGTCAAAAAGCTCATCGAGCAATATCTTCCGGAGTCCCGGGTGGGACGCAAGTCCGGGCGCCTGTACACCGACACCTCCGACTTCATGCGCATCAGCTACGGGGACGTGATCAGGCTCGGGTCGGACGACTACCTGGTCCACCGCGACGAGGTGGAGCGCAGCTACGGGCTCGAGGACCCCAAGTACTGGGTCAAGCGCTGCACCCACCTCCAGTCCGGTGAAAAAAAGATCCTCAAGCTCGTCTTCCATGAAAGCTTTCCCCTGTCCATCGGCTCCTTCGAGATCCAGTGCTACCGAAGCCCCATAAAGGAAGCCAGGATTCTCAACCTGGTCCGTGGAGACATCCGATTCATGCAGGGTCACTCGTTCAAGGACACCAGGGGGAACGTGGTCAGGGTGATCGACGTCATCCACGGGGGCCGGCTGGACGAAGTTGTGGACAAAATACCCGTCGGCCACGAGGAGTACTTTTTCCAGCATTTCCCCGGCATCCTGGAGAAGTTCATCGACTCCTGCCGGGCCATCAAGCTTCTGCACGACAACTGGGAAAAACACGGCGACATCCGCCGCGACCACCTCTGGGTGGAAAGCGGGACCGGCAACTACCGCTGGATCGATTTCGACTACACCTTCGACTTCAACGAGAACCCCTTTGGACTGGATCTATTCGGGCTCGGCGCCTACCTGCTCTTCCTGACCGGAAAGACCTACTACACCCCAACGGAGATCACAGAGCTGGGGGTTGCTCAAAGCCGCCTCGAAAAGCTCGCCGAGACCGACTTTCTGCTGCTGTTCAAGAACCGCATCGCCAACCTGCGCGCCATCTTCCCTTATGTCCCCAAGGAGCTCAACCGGGTGCTGCTGCACTTTTCTTCCGGAGCCGAGGTCTTTTACGAGTCTGTGGACGAGTTCCTTTCAGACCTCGAACCCTGCCTGGGCATTCTCGCCCCCCGGGGGGATGCCGGCCATGGACGTGAACCACAGGAGGCTGACCCGTGAATTACAAAAAGTTCCTTATTGCCGTTGACGCCTCGGAAAACTCCCTGCGGGCCGTGGAGTACACCGGGCGCGTTCTGGGGTGCTCCGGGGGGATGTGCACAACCGACCTGCACATCGAGCTGCTGAGCGTCACCCGCCCCCCCCAAAAGGATCTGTTCCCCGATGAGCAGGAATGGGAAAAGAAGTCCCGGGAGCAGGAGGCCCGCTCGCAGGAGTTCCTGGAACAGGCCCGCACCATTCTCCAGGACCTGAAGGTACCCCGGCAGAGCATCACCATCCGCCACCTGTGCACCATGGAACCCTCCATCGCCCAGAACATCCTTAAAGTGCAGGAGGAGGGGGGCTTCGGGACCATCGTTGTCGGGCGCCGGGGAATGTCCAAGGCGGAGGAGTTCCTGATGGGCAGCGTGTCCACCAAGGTCGTGCACTACGCCAAAAACTGCACGGTGTGGGTGGTGCAGTAAAAAAAAAGGGGAGCCGAAACTCCGGCTCCCCTGTGACGTCTTTTTGTGAAGCAGCCCGGGGCTTACTTCATTTCCTGGCCGGAGGCGGCCTTCTGCATCTTGATCTCCACCTTCTCGGTGAGGTTCTCGTAGTAGTCGCGCAGGATCGCCAGGACCTCTTCACGTCCGAAGTGATCCGGGACCTCGGCGCCTTCGGAAAGGGCCTTTCTGAGCTTGGTGCCTGACAGGATGACCCGGTCTTCCTTGCCGTGCGGGCAGGTCTTCATGGAAACCATGCCGTCGCACTTGAAGCAGTAGAAGGACCAGTCGATCTTCATGGGCTTGGTCTGCAGGGCCTTGCCCGGCACATCGCAGGCTTCGTTGGGATCGGCGTAGGGGATCTTGTCGAAGATCTCCTGGGCCTCAAAGAGGGTGTAGAAGTCGCCCACACCGGCATGGTCGCGTCCGATGAGCATGTTGTTGATGCCGTAGTTCTGGCGGAAGGTGGCGTGGAGCAGGCCTTCGCGGGGACCGGCATAGCGCATGTCCAGCGGATACCCGGCGTTGATCACGAACTCGGGCACGAAGTAGTGCTTGATGTGGGTGTCGATGCACTTGATGCGCACGTCAGCGGGAATGTCGCCGGGCTTGAGGTTGCCGATCAGGGAGTGGATGACGGCGCCGTCGCAGACTTCGATGGCGGTCTTGACCAGGAACTCGTGGGAACGGTGCATGGGGTTGCGAAGCTGCAGCGCGGCCACGTTGCCCCAGCCGCGCTCGTCCATCTCGGCCCGAAGCTCACGCGGGGTCTTGTACACGCCGGGGAACTTCTCGCGGTAGTCGCCCTCGGAGAGCACCTTGACCGGACCGGCCAGGTTGTACTTGCCCTGGGCCATGACCTTCTGCACACCGGGGTGGTCTTCCAGGGCCACGCCCCAGAAGTTCTCGGAGTCTTCCCCGCCCCCCTTGAAGACCATCTCACATTCCCACTTCTTGTTGTCCTCGGTCATCTGGTAGACTTCTTCGACCTTCATGATGGCGTAGATGACGCCATCCTTGCCCTTCAGGGCGATCTCTTCACCCTCGGACACCTCTTCGTTGGTGTCCAGGCACACGGGCACGGGCCAGAAGGTCCCGTCGGCAAGCATCATCTTTTCACAAACGCTTTTCCAGTCGGCCTTGCCCATGAAACCGTTCAGCGGGGAAAATCCGCCGATGCCGAGCATGATGACATCGCCCTTGACGGCGTTGGAAATTTCAAGGGTCTTCAGGCCGGCTGCCTTTTCCTTTGCAGCGACCAGCTCTGATCCGGTCAGCAGACATTCGACCAAGCCTTTACCACCATGGGGGGGTACGAGTTTCGACATAGAGACACTCCTTGCAAAATGATTTTTGTTGCCATTCCTGAGTCTGGCGGCTCTCGAAATGAGTCCGCCGCTCCCCGCCCGGGGGGCCCGATGATTGTTCTCCTCCAAAATCAGGAACGCCTGAACTTGTTTCCGGCACAGACCTGGCGGAACGTGAGAGCCTACCCCGTCCTTTCAAAGAGTCAAGGATTGTCTTACTTGTGAAAAAATCTACAAAATGTCAACCCTGTGTCCATTTTAGCCTTACATGCTGAAATTATAGAATTTTTCCTTCTTTTACTGCCGGTTTCCCCGCGCCTCCAACACCATGGCTGAACCCTGCCCTGCAGGGGGAGCCCGTGCTTTCCCTGAAAAAAGCAGCCGCCTTCCAGAACCACATCCTCTTACTTGCTTTTTAATTTCAGGATCTTACATTCACCTTGCCTGTCTGAATACTTTTAAGGTAATAATTTTGGTTTCATTATATATTCCCTGACCACGGACGTGGCTCTCACCCTCTCTCAGCTCAGGAAAGAATGGACACAAAGGAAAAAAAACGCCCTGTGCCTCTGACAGTCGAGCTGGCCGACACCGATCGCGCCCTGGTCCGGCTGCTGCTCAAAAGGAGCCGGCTGTTGCAGAAGCTGGTCGCTTCCCGGCAGCAGGCAAAACGTTCCCTGGTCGACCCGGCCCTGGAAAAGAGGCTCTGGGACTCCTGGCGGGAGGAGCTGCAGGAGCAGGCTGCAATGACCAGGAACTGGCGGCTGCTGTTCGATCTGGCCAATGAGCTCGCATACAGCCAGAAACAGCCCGACAAGGCTGGAACCGGCTTTCTCCTCGCCCCTTCACGTTCGGAAGCACGGATCGATTCTGCCGGCCCGCCCGACATGGAAAGCGCCCGGTTGTGGATTCTTGCCGCCCGACTGGCAGACGCACCGCTGCATCTGGAACCCGTCATCCTCAACGATCCGGTCGTCGACTGCATCAAGGCCATGAACCAGCTCGGCGGACGCGGGGGTCTCTCCTGGGACAGGCAGAGCATCACGCACGATCCCGCGCCCCATGAGAAGGCTCAGGGAAAAGGCGCTGTTTTCGTCGGAGGGGACAGGCTCAACATCTTCTTGCTGATCTGTCTGAGCACCACCACTTCGGGCACTGTCAAGTTCACCGGAGACATGGACCTGAAACGCTTTGACCTCGGCCCTTCGCGTGAAGTTTTGCGCCAGCTCGGGGCCCGGGCCACATCCCTTGCTCCGGGCGGCGCAGGGCTGCCTCTCAGGCTGGAGACCAGCGGCATGCCTGAAAGAGAGATATCCATCCCTTTCGAGGCTCCCCAGGAGCTTGCCCTGGCCCTGCCCCTGGCGGCAACAGCCTTTCCCGATGGGCTGACCCTGCGCTGGGACCGGGACTGGCCCGGAGCACGGATGCTTCCCAAGGCCCTGTCCGTTCTTAAAACCTGCGCCGTGGACGTCGTGCTCGGGGCAACCCACCTGCTGATCCCCCGGTCCGACCTGAAGGTGCCGCCCCGCACCGGGCTAGCCATCGACCCCCTGCTTGCGGCGCCGTTTCTCGCCCTGCCGGGCATCTCGGGCGGGCGGGTCGCTCTGCGCGGTTCGTGGCCTTCGGGCCAGCCCGAGGCGGATGTCCTCGTTGACCTGCTGCACGGGTTCGGGTGTCTGGTGCAGCCGGGTCAGGACGCCATCGAGTCGCGGCCGGGAACATCTTCCCTGAGTGAGGTCATGGACATCAGCACGGCACCGCGGCTGCTCCCCCTGGCAACAGCGCTGGCAGTGCTGCTGCCCCGCACATCCACCATCCTGCTCCCGGAGAACAGCCCCGACCTGCGTTACTGCCGGGGGTTTCTGACAGAGCTCGGGCAGGAGCACCGCCTGCAGGACGGGGCCCTGATCATCGAGCCGTTCACCGGTCCCGGGGCCAGGAAAAGGACCTTTACCACCCCGCACCCCCTGTGGAGCCTGGCCTTGTCACTGACCGCCTTTGCGCGCTCGGGCATCCTGCTTTCCAACCCAGGAGACATGGCCCGCGCCTGGCCCAGGTACTGGTCCGCATACAGGAACCTTCCCGCACCCGGCGACCTGCTGCGGCTGCCCCACAAGGAAGAACCCCAGCGTCCCTCTGGAGAGCACCATGCCAGAAGACGATTCCATGTCGACTGAGCCCCTCAGGCTTCTCGAGGAGGAGATCGCGCGGTTCTCTCTGGAAAAGGAGCACTGCGAATCGGCCCTCCGCAAGCTGCTTGCTGCAGAAGATGTGGCAGCGGGGACTGTGTATGCCGCTGAGATCTTCGAGTTGCAGCAGGAAAAGCTGCGCCTCGCTGTGGAGATCGATTTCAGACAGAAGAAGATGAGCAGGCTCAGGCATGCCTGCGGAGCAGGAAACACCCCTCGAACATGAACGATTCCCGACCACGCATGGCCCTGGTGGGCCCTGGAAAGATCCTCTCCCGGGCTGCACCCTTTTTCCTGGGCACGAGGCCCCCTTTTCCCAGACCGCGGACCGAGCTCGTGGCCGTGGCAGTGACCGATGGACCGCACCCCGGCCTGGCCGGAGTCGGAGTCCCGGTTTACACCCATTGGCGCGAGCTGGTGGCCGCGCACCACATCCAGATAGTGGTGAACATGAGCAGCGATCCCATGCTCCGCTCGCAGCTCAGAAAAGGGCTGCCCCTGGAAACAGAGCTGCAGGAATCTCCACCCGGAAGCCCCTTCTACGCCTCATTTCTGGCCCGTCAGGGTCTGTCCGTGAGGCTTGCGGCCAAGCAGCGCATGCTGGAGACCCTCCTGGACGCCCTGCCGATCGCGGCCATGGTCTACGACTCTCAGGGGCGGGTCCAATCCTGGAACAGGGCCTGTGAAAAGCTGACGGGCATCGCGGGCAAGGACGTCCTTGGACGCCGGGAGGTCGGGACCCTCTTCTACACCCTGGAGCGCCCCCTGCTTGGTCAGCTGGTGGTTGCCGATGCCCCGCGATCCGTGATTCGCAAATACTATGGGGAGCACTCCGAGATTTCACCGATTCCGGACGGTTTTCAGGTCGTTGGAAGCTACCACGGCCTCAAACCCGGGCTCAACGGCCACTACCTGACCATGGCCCGGCGGATCGAGGTCCAGGGGAGGGTTGCTGGTTCGATCGAGCTGGTGCAGGACCTCAGCCCGGTGGAGCAGCTCAAGCTGAAATCACGCCAGCACCAGAACCAGCTCCGGGCCATCATGTCCCACATGCCCTTTCCGCTCATCCAGACCGACCTCACGGGGAAAATCCTCTTTGCCAACCCCGACGCCCACGAGCTCCTCTACCCCCTCCTGGAAAACGGGCAGCACCTCAGGAGGTCTCTACTGTTCGAGCTGGCCCCTGTCCTGAAAACACATTTCGAGTCGACCATGCGCTCCCGAAGCTTTGACAGCGCGTCCTCCTCTCAGGAAAGCTTTTCGAGCACCTTCAAGGTGCTCTGGAATGACGTGGACTGGGAGGTCACCTACTTTCTCATTCCGGGCAGGCCCGGATCATGGACCGTGGCCTGGATACTCTACAACCTGACCGGAAAAGAGGAGAAGAGCAGGGTCAATGCCGCCCTGGCCGTTGCAGGCGCCATCAGCCACGAGCTCTCACAACCTTTGACCGCCATCGTCAACTCCGCCCAGCTGCTGGTGGACACACCCCTGGACAACCCGGAGCGCCTGAAGCGGCACAAGAACATCATCGCCCGGGAAAGCTCCCGGGTCTTCGATTTGCACCGCAAGCTGCAGAACATCAGCAAGTACAAGCTCAAGGACTATCTGGACACCCACATCTTCGACCTTGACGAGTCTTCTGAGCTCTCCCTCACCATCCCCGACACCCCCGACGAGGAGTAGCTGCATGCCCAGAAACCTGACCCTGAAGATCCTCGCTGCCCACCTGGTCCGGGGAAGCCTCACCCCCGGCTCTGAAATTGCCGTCGGCATCGACCAGACCCTGACCCAGGACGCCACCGGAACCATGGCCTACCTCCAGTTCGAGGCCATGGGCGTGGACCGCGTCAGAACCGAGCTTTCGGTCAGCTACGTCGATCACAACACCCTGCAGATGGGGTTCCGCAATCCCGACGACCACCGCTACCTGCGCACCGTTGCCGCCAGATACGGCATTGTCTACTCCCCCCCAGGTCTTGGCATCTGCCACCAGCTGCACCTGGAAAACTTTGCCGTTCCTGGCAAGACCCTGATCGGGTCCGACTCCCACACCCCGACCGCGGGCGGCGCGGGCAGCCTTGCCATCGGTGCCGGCGGGCTTTCCGTGGCTTTGGCCATGGCCGGGCAGCCCTACACCATCCCCTGCCCCAAGGTGGTCAGCGTCAGGCTCGAAGGATCCCTGACCGGGTGGGCCACGGCCAAGGACATCATCCTGCACCTCCTTGGCGAGCTCACGGTCAAGGGCGGCGTGGGCAAGGTCTTCGAGTACACCGGCCCGGGAGTGGAGAGCCTCTCTGTTCCTGAGCGGGCCACCATAACCAACATGGGGGCCGAGCTGGGAGCGACGACCTCCATTTTCCCTTCCGACAGGCGTACACGGGAGTTCTTGGAAAGCATGGGGCGGCCGCAGGAGTACACTCCACTGGGCCCGGACCACGGAGCCTCCTACGACGGGGAAATCGTCATCGACCTCTCGAGCCTCGAGCCCCTTGCCGCCGCACCGCACATGCCCGACCAGAGGGTCCGGATCGCCGACCTGGACGGGCTCAGGGTGGACCAGTCAGCCATCGGCTCCTGCACCAACTCCTCCTATGCCGACCTCAAGACCGTGGCCCTGATGCTCAAGGGCAAAACAGTCCACACCGCGACCGACCTCCTGGTCTCCCCCGGTTCCAAGCAGGTCTTGAAGATGCTGGCGGAGGAAGGGCTCATCACCCCCATTCTCGACTCCGGGGCCCGCATCCTGGAATGCGCCTGCGGCCCCTGCATCGGCATGGGCGGATCCCCCCCGTCCGGGAGTGTCAGCGCCCGCACCTACAACCGCAACTTCGAGGGCCGCAGCGGCACCAGGGACGCCAAGGTCTACCTGGTCAGCCCCCAGACCGCGGCCATGGCCGCACTGCAGGGCGCTTTCACCGACCCGGCGACCTGGGGCACTCCTCCTGAGAAACCGGAAATCCCCCCCCACACACCGGACATCCGGGAGATGTTCGTCTTCCCGCCCGAAGACGGGTCGGGGGTGGAGATCCTGCGAGGGCCGAACATTGTGCCCCTTGAGGCCTTTAAGCCTTTGCCGGAAAGGATCATCGCCCCGGTCATGCTCAAGGTCGGCGACAACATCACCACCGACCACATCATGCCTGCCGGGGCCGAAATCACCGCCCTCAGGTCGAACGTTCCCGCCATCAGCGCCTACGTTTTCAGCCGCGTGGACGAGGAGTTCGTGACCCGCATGCGGCAGACAGGCTCGGGCGTGGTCGTGGCCGGCGAGAACTACGGCCAGGGCTCGAGCCGCGAGCATGCCGCCCTGGCCCCCAGACACCTCGGGGTGAAAGCCGTGCTGGCCAAGTCCTTTGCCCGCATCCACCGGGCCAACCTGATCAACTTCGGGATCCTGCCCCTTTTGTTCAGCGACCCGGACGATTACGATCGTCTCTCGCTGAACGACCGGGTGGATATCCCCGCAGACCGCATTCAGCCCGGTCAGGGCGTGGAGATCAGCACCCCCTCCGGGGGCCGGGTCCGCATGGACAATGATTTGACTGAAAAGGAATTAGCCGTTATCCGGGCTGGCGGCATGCTCAACTATGCCAGCCGGAGCTGATACAACAGGCCGGTAACTCCAACGGGGTGCCGGCCTTCATCGTCACAGGGAGCACACATGCTTGACGCCATGCGCAAGAATGCCCAGTCCTGGGGCATCAAACTGGTTTTCGGGCTTATCATCCTGGTCTTTGTCTTCTGGGGAGTGGGCAGCTTCCAGGGGGAGCGCTCTGCGGTGCTGGCCACGGTGGGGGGCGTGAACATCATGATCGACGACTTCCAGCGCGCCTACAACCGCCAGGTGGACCAGATCAGACAGGAAAACCCCGATCTGACCACCGAGGACCTGAAGCGCATGAACATCAAGCAGCAGGTCCTCAACGAAATGGTCCTGTCCCAGCTGCTGCTCAACGAGGCCCAGCGCCTGGGCATCGTGGTCGCCCCAGAGGAGCTGCGCACTGAAATCCGCCGCGTTCCCGCCTTTCAGAACGAGCAGAAGCGGTTTGACCCGGGCCTTTACCAGGCCATCCTGCGGGCCAACAACCTGACCCCCGGCCAGTTCGAAGCCCAGGTCCTCCACGACCTGCTCCTGCAAAAAATGGAGAAGCTGGTCCGCATGCCGGTCCGGGTGGGTGAAGAAGAGGCCCGCGACTTCTTCTACATCTCCCGGGAACGCCGCAGCATCGACTACATCTTCTACGACTGGAAGGACTTCCAGGATGCGGTCGAGCCCGCCGAAGAGCAGATCCAGAGCTACTACGATGAGAACCAGGACCGCTTCGCCGTGCCACCCAAGATGCGCATGGAGTACCTGCTTTTCACTCCAGAGACCCTGTCCGGTCAGTACAATGCCACGGAAGAGGAGATAGAAGACCACTACCAGGCCAACACCGAGCGATTCTCCCATGAGGAGCAGGTCAAGGCCAGGCACATCATCATCCAGCTGGACCAGAACGCTCCCGAGGAAACGGTGGAGACCGCCAGGGAGCGCCTCGTTGAGGCCAGGGACTCGATCATCCAGGGGGCGGAGTTCGCGGAGCTGGCCCGGGAGATCTCTGACGGACCCAGCGCCCCCCAGGGCGGGGACCTGGGCTGGTTCGGCCGCGGGGCCATGGTCGAGACCTTTGAAGAGGCGGCCTTTGGGATGGAGCCTGGACAGATCAGCGAGCCTGTCAGGACCCAGTTTGGCTGGCACCTGATCAAAGTGGAAGACCGTCGCCCGGCTGGGGTCAAGCCCCTTGAGGAGGTGCGCGAGACCATTGCCGACAGGATCCGCCGGGAGAAAGCCTCGACCCGGATGAACGACCGTCTCGACCAGGCCCTGGAGCTGCTCCTGACCGGGTCCGGATTTGAAGAGGCCGCGGCCAGTGTCGGCCTTGCGGCCCGGGAGACCGAACCCTTTCCCAGGACCTCCGGCCCGGAAGGCCTCGATCTGGACCGCTCCCAGCTGGAGATGCTCTTTTCACTGCCAGAGGGAGGGATGACCGAATCGCCCATCCTGCTGGATGAGGGCTACCTGCTGGCCCGCAAGACAGAGCAGATCCCTGCAGCAGTGCAGCCTCTGGAGGAGGTGCGGGCCAGAATCGTGGCCAGCCTGGAAAAGACCGGCGGCATGGATCTGGCCAGAAACCAGGCCGAGCAGGCCCTGACCTCCCTGCAGGGGGAGGAGCCCGCACCAGAGGACCTCCTGGACGGCGTCCAGACATCCGAGCCCTTCGGGCGAGGCAGCACCATCCCTGAGCTGGGCATGAACCCAGACCTGGTGCAGGATGCCTTCGCCGTCAGGGAAAGTGAATGGTTCCCCCGGGTCTACGAGCTTCCCCAGGGTCACGCCATTGCCCGCCTGAACGAGGTGGTGCCCCCGGAGAAGGAGCAGTGGACCCTGCAGAAGTACCTGGTCATGGACGACCTGGAGGAGACCAAGCAGAGCCAGCTCTTCCAGGCCTATGTGACCGAGCTCAGGAATCGATCCGAGATCGAGATCCGCAACCCGGCCGTCCTCAGGGATTGAGCCGCGGGAGCACTTTCCGCAAGATCTTGCCCGGCTGGTGCATAATCAACGCACCAAGGCCTGGACGGGTAACCGTCCAGGCCTTCTGTGTTTGAAAAAGTCACTTCTCCCTTTCACCAAAGAGGCGCCCCCTCTTGATTGCATGGTCGCCAAACCTTGCGCGGATGCAGTCCAGAACACTGTCCAGCGCTTCGCACTCTTCCTGAGAGCCCTCCCCCAGAAGCGTCAGCTGCACCTGAGGGGCAGCGAAGTTCGACACCCCCGTGCCCACCAGGCGAACCTTCTGTTTGAGCTCCACGCCCTCCAGAAGCTCCGATACGGTCTCAAAGATGCGGTCCGTGGCGTTGGTGGCACGGGACAGTGTCCTGGAGCGGGTGATCTGGCGGTGGTCGGCGTACTTGACCTTCAGGGTCACGGTGCGTCCCTTGATCCTGTCCTGTCTGAGCTCACGCCCCACACGCTCGCACTGCTTGAGCAGCCACTGTCTGAGCCTTTCCCTGTCGTCGGTGTCCTGTTCGAAGGTGTGCTCGGCACTGCATGACTTGGCGGCCTCCCTGGCCACCACCGGGCGGGTGTCGATCCCCTGGGCCTTGCGAAAAAGGCTTTCGCCCCCCTTGCCCAACCGGGCGGACCAGAAGGATCTGGGGTACCTGAGTACGTCTCCGGCGGTTCTCACGGCTACCCCTTCCAGGATCTCCAGGGTCCTTTTCCCCACCCCGGGAATCTTGCCCACCGGAAGGCCGGCCAGAAAATCAGCAACCGCTTCCGGCTCGATGACCGTCAAACCGTCAGGCTTGTCAAAATCAGAGGCGATCTTGGCCAGGAACTTGTTCGGGGCTATGCCTATGGAGCAGGTCAGGGAGGTCGTCTCAAGAACCTGCCTCTTGACCTGTACCGCCAGCTCCCGTGGAGGGCCGAGCAGCCGCCCCGTCCCCGTGATGTCCACATAGGCCTCGTCCACCGAGGCCTTCTCCACCAGGGGGGAGACCCTGGCCAGTATGTCCATGACCTGTCTGGAAGCCTGGGCGTACCGCTTCATCCTGACCGGCAGAAAGACCCCCCGGGGGCAGAGCTTTCTGGCCTGGACCACGGGCATGGCCGAGTGCACCCCGTACTTCCGGGCCTCATAGGAGGCCGCAGAGACCACCCCCCTGTCCGAGCTCCCCCCCACGATCACGGGAAGCCCCGTGATCGTGGGGTTGTCCACCTGCTCGATGGAGGCGAAAAAGGCGTCCATGTCCAGGTGCATGATGCGCCTCTCAGGCTCCGGGCCCTCTGTGCGAACCTTCTGCTGCATACGTACCGTCATTGCTCTTTTGCGTCCCAGCATTTAAAGCGGTACCGTGCCACCCGGTCACGACCAACCCTTGCCTTCACAGGTGGACCATGAAGCTCTTCGGCAACCACAAGGAGCAGCCCCCCTCCCTGGACACCTCCACCAGCGGGCACCGCGATCTGTCCCGCGACCTCGACCTGGTGGAAATCCCCCTGGAGGGGGTGGCGGCCTACTGGCTTTCGCTGCACAAGGTCCTGCAGGATACGAAGGCCTCCCGCTTGCGCATCATCAGGGATGAGACCGATTACACCACCGAGCCCTACGTCAGCCATCTCCTGCAGATCGCCTTCACCGACTTCAACGACGACCTGGTCAGGAGATACGCCACCATCAAGCAGGAGACAATCCTGCGCGACCTGTCCCGCAAGCTTGTGCTCATCAGCATCGGCGTGCTGGGCATCGCCACCAATGAGAACCCGCAACAGGTGCTGGTGCGCATCATCTCCAAGTTTCCCGTCTCCCCCATACTGGAGAAACAGGTCTTTGAAACGGCCTCTGCCCTGCTCGCCCAACACAACGGCCGGGACGACCTGCAGGTCGACGTGGACCATCGCATGCACATCGAGACCCTCATCGAGCACCTGATCTTTTTCTGCATGCTGGCCAGGCGTCAGGGGCGGGAGGCCTGCCAGCCCTACCTGGAGAAGATCCGCTCCCTGTACTTCACCGAAGGCCTGTCCCTGATCATCGACAACTTCGACTCCGACTTCATCAAACACCGGCTCAACCTGCAGAAGTCCGAGATCCTGAGCGAAACCAGACGCAAGATGTCCATGTCCCTGGAAATGTGTCTGGCCATCCGAAACAACGTGGGCTACGACGACGTGTTCAAGGTGGCCACATCCTTTCTGCTGTGAGGACGTCTCTTCCCCAGGATGACACTATGCCCGAAACCACCTCTGTCTACCAATCCCGACGCGGGGAGCTGCGCCGCAAGATCCACGGGCAGGGCCTCGACGCCCTGCTGGTTTCCCACGCGGCCAACCGTTTCTATCTCAGCGGATTCGAGCTGCACGACCCCCAGTGCAACGAGAGCGCCGGGATGCTCCTGGTCACGACCTCGGGCCGCGACTGGCTGCTGACCGACCCCCGGTACCTGGAGGCAGCCCGGAGGGTGTGGCCCGAGGAACGCGTCTTTGTGTACACCGGGAAAAAGCACCAGCAGATCGCGGACTTTCTGCAGGGACTCTCCCCCGGCACCATCGGGTTCGAGGCCCGCAGCGTGAGCTTCGACCTGCACAAGGACCTCGCGGTCATGCTGGACCTGGAACCCACCAGGAACCTGGTGGAGGGGCTGCGCACCATCAAGGACCCCCTGGAGATCGAAGCCCTCACCGCCTCCTGCGCCCTCAACCACCGCGTCCTTGAGCAGATCGAAGCCGGGCTCGCCCCCGGGGGGACCGAGGAGGAGCTGGCCTGGACAATCGAGAAAACCTTCCGTGAGGCCGGAGCCAGCGAGATGTCCTTCACCTCCATCGTGGCTGTGGGGCCCAACGCCGCCCTGCCCCATGCCATCCCGGGGCCGGACCGCATCACGCCCCAGGGCCCTGTGCTGGTGGACACCGGGGCCCGGTACCAGGGGTACTGCTCCGACCAGACCCGGACCTTCTGGGTCGGGGACCGTCCCACGGATGTCTTCCTGCGCACCCGGGAGCTGGTCCAAAAGGCCCAGGAACGGGCCATCCGGGCCATCCGCCCGGGCATGGCGGTCAAGGACCTGCACGCCGTGGCCTACGACTTCTTTGCCGGACAGGGCGAGGCCGCACACTTCACCCACGCCCTGGGCCACGGCATCGGCCTGGAAACCCACGAACCCCCCAGCCTGAGCCCCTACAGCCCGGACGCACTCAAGCCGGGCATGGTCATCACCATCGAACCCGGGCTCTACTACCCTGAATGGGGCGGGGTCAGGTGGGAGTACATGGTCCTGGTCACGGAAGACCGGGCCGAGGTGCTCTGAGGCCGCCCCCGCGGTTGCGGCCCGGACATCCTGCCAACAAAGGGGGCTCGCCACTCCCGCAACCAGCCTTCATTTTTGCCTGGGCCCGGCAACGATTTTTCCTGCCGCGCCCTTCTCCTTGTTGGCGAAGCTGTGGTCCACGAAGGTGTAGCTTCCCTGCTCGGGCACGATAACGTCCAGGACGGCCCCGTTGCTGGCACCCAGCATCATGGTCTGCAGCCCCCGCTGCTCGTTCTCCAGATTGCCCTCGAACCAGGTCCGGTCGAAGATCCCGCCGATGAGATGGAAGCTGGCGATCAGGTTGGGCCCGGCATTGAGCACGTACAGGCGGACCCGTTCACCGGCCCTGGCCGTGAGGGGCTCGAGGATGTGCTTTGTGAGGTGGCCGTTGAAGGTCACCAGGGCAGGTTGTTTGTCCAGGGCGGCCTGGTGGTCGTATTGGCGCAGCCCGCTTCCGGTCCCGCCCAGGTAGAACTCCGACTGCACCAGCACATACTCCCTGTCGGCCGGCTCGGGATAGCCCTGCCTGGGCTGCACCACCACCGCCCCGTACTGTCCCTTGGCGGTGTGCATGAGCACACTGGGCGTGCTGCAGTGGTACATGAACACTCCGGGGTAGTTGGCCACCCACTCGAAGCGGATGGTCCGGCCGGGGGGGATGCTGCGCCACTTGTCGCTCGCAGCCACCGTTCCGGAGTGAAAGTCCATGGAGTGGGGCCTGGGGTCCACGGCCGGGGTGGGGCGGATCAGCTCGTCACCCTGCAGGCTGGCCAGGTAGGGCGAGCCCTGACCGTGCATGGCAATGCGCACCTCCTCGGCCGAGCGGTTGCCCATGGTGAAGATGACCCTGTCACCCTCCCGCACGTGCAGGACAGGACCGGGCACTGTCCCACCGAAGGTCCAGGCCCGGAATCGCATGCCCGAGCTGATCTGGATCTCCTGGACAACCGTGTCGATGCGCACCTCGTGGACCCGGTTGCCCTCGTAGTCCAGAGGCACGAGCTCAGGAGCCAGGGACAGGTACTCCCCCACCGCAGGCGGACCGTCGTACTCCTCGTCGAAGACCTGGGCTTGCGGCATGCCGAAAACCTTGCCGTCGATCACGAATTCCTCGGTGTCCGCTCCGGACATCCGGGGCGGGACAAGGAGTCCGGCGAAAAAAAGGAGCAGTGCTGCTGCTCGGAGGGTTCGCTTTGCCGGGCTGATCATGTCCACTCCATCTGGTTCGGGTTTGTGTGCAAAGACAACTATTCCACACCAGGCCGTTTCTGCGCAATGCCTTCGGTCCTGACATGACCCGGTGGGCCTGCAAGCTGCCCCTTATCCCCTCCAACCCCATCCATGACGGCCGATATTGTCCGAGGTCCGGATCACTGCTATCTCTGTGTCCTCTGCAACCAGGAACCGTGAGCACCACCCCAATGACCGAAAACCCCATCCCCAGATGGTCCTCGCGCCTCTATGCCCGGGTCGACCGGAAAGAGATCGCCTATGTGCGTTTCGTGGTCGAGGCCCACGACAACCTGGCAGTGGTCAGTGCTGTGGACAAGTACCAGGCCGTGGTGCGCCTTCTTTTCGCGCCCGGTCAGGAGGATATGGTGCGCAGCGTGCTGCAGGGGCTGTCAGAGGAGATCCGGCTGGAGATGATAGAGGTGCCGGGACAGTTCGAAGAGTGAAGTTCGAAGTCGGAAGGGGGGACAGAGAGAAAGCTACTATACGCGGTTTTTACTCGGATATGTCTTTCTCTTTTCCTTCGGACTTCGAACTTCGAGCTTCGAACTTGTCTTCCAATTCGAAGAACCGCCGGGCGGTCTGTCCTGTGGCCTGCCACACGTCCCGGATGGGCACGCCTTTGAGCTCCGCGATCTTGCCTGCGGTAAACACGGTCATGGCCGGCTCGTTTCGCTTGCCCCGCCAGGGCTCGGGCGCAAGGAACGGACAGTCAGTCTCCAGGACCATCCTGTCCAGGGGGATGGCCTCTGCTGCCTGCTGCAGCTCGCGGTTTCTGGGATAGGTCACCGGGCCCGGGATGGAGATGGTCCACCCCATGGACAGGATGACCCGGGCCAGCTCCGGTCCTCTCCCGAAGCAGTGCCACAGCAGCGGGCGGTCCTTGAAACCCAGGTCCGTCAGTGCGGCCACGACCTCCTCGTCAGCCTCCCGGGAGTGGATGACCACCCGCAGGTCCAGGTCCCGGGCCAGCTCCAGCTGGGATTGAAAGGCCTCCCGCTGGGCCTGGAACGGGCTCCACTGCCGGTAGAAGTCAAGGCCGATCTCCCCCAGGGCCCTGACCCTGTCATCGGAGCCGAAGATCGATTCCAGCTCCGAGAGGGCGTCCCGGGTGCACTGCAAAGCGTCGTGGGGATGGATACCCAGCAGGAAGAACACATCGTTTCGGCCCTGGAACATCCCCCGCCCCTTCTCGTAGGCCCGGGGGCCCATGAAGACGTTCCCGGTACTGGCAACCCCAGCACCGCCCGCCCGCTCAAGGACCTGGTCCAAGTCGCCGGCAAAGGCCTCCATGTCCAGGTGGGCGTGGCTGTCGACGCCCACCCTGGGCAGCTTCATTGCCGCAGGATCAACCCGCTTGGTCTTTTTCCCGGCCATTCCTCTTCCCCACAAAAAACCGGTTTCTGCTCATTATTCTCGTCCATTCTGTTCGGGGATGCTTTGTATAGATTGCCGGTTTCGGAAAGAGGCCGTGGGTGTTCATGACCAGCCAGAATGGAAGTGCGTCGCGTCCCTCACTCTCACATGGTCCATCTTTGTACCGGTCGTTCTTACTGCCGCCAGACCACCACCGTCGCACCCCAACTGAGATGTCCGCTCCGGAACCAGCCGCGTTCAAGAGACTATTCCATGTCAAACCTCATAAAAGACACGGATTCGGCTGGGCATGAACACCCACGGCCTTCTCCACGGTGTGCGCCGGCCGCGTTCTCTTGAGCCGGGTGCACCTTTCGTCCCGGGTTATCCCTTGAAGCTCACTCCTTGTCCTGCTTCCACTTCTCGAGCGGGACAGCCTCGTTGACGAGCATGATCGGGATGTCCTCCTGGATGGGGTAGACCAGCTCGCAGGTGCGGCAGATCAGGCCGTCCTCCTTGTCCGTCAGCTCCAGATCCCCCTTGCACTTGGGGCAGGCCAGAATGTCCAGCAGCTCCTTGTTCAGCGCCATGGCGTCTCCCTCCTTTGTCCGGTCTGGATACCGTGTTTCAGTCCCTGCCTCAAGAAGAGCTTTCCTTGTCTCCGGCTCAGCAATTCCCTACATTTGAAGAGACATCGCAAGCGCTTTCTCCACCCGCAACATCACAGGGATTTTCTTCATGGCAGACACCATCGACCTGCACACCCACTCCACAGCCTCCGACGGCAGCCTCACCCCCTCGGAACTCGTCGCAGCCGCCGCCCGGGCCGGGCTGGCCGCCATTGCCCTGACCGACCACGACACCACCATGGGCCTGGTCGAAGCCATGCAGGCCGGACGCGAATCCGGGATCGAGGTCGTGCCTGGTTGCGAGCTCAGCGTTGACTACCCGCACGGCCACATGCACCTGCTCGGACTGTGGATTCCGGAACGGCCCACCCGGCTGGACCGGGTCCTGGAGGAGCTCCGCCAGGACCGGCACAGCCGGAACGAGCGCATCGTGGAAAAGCTCCGCGGCCTGGGCATCGACATCTCCTACCAGGAGGTCACGGAGGTGGCCGGCGGGGGCGCAGTGGGCCGGCCCCACCTGGCCAAGGTGCTGGTCAGCAAAGGCGTGGTCCCCTCGGTGGACCAAGCCTTCGCCACCTACCTTGGCACCGGGGGCAAGGCCTATGTCCCCAAGAAGAAGCTCCCTCCGCAGCAAGGGATCCAGGTCCTGCTGGACGAAGGCGCCACGGTCATCCTGGCCCATCCCTTCTCCCTGGACCTCTCCCCTCTGGAACTGGAGTCCGAGCTGCTGACCTTCATCTCCTGGGGGCTTAACGGCCTGGAGGCTTACTACTCCGAGCACTCCACCAGGCAGACCACGACCTTTCTGGGGCTGGCCGCAAAGCTCGGCCTGCTGGTCTCCGGGGGCTCTGACTTCCACGGTGACGTCAAGCCCGGCATCGCCCTTGGCTCGGGCACAGGCGACCTGCGCATCCCCCACGACCTGCTGGAGGTCATGAAGGCCCACCGCCACAAAAACAACCTGCCCATGGAATGATCCGTGCCGCTCATCAATGCAGCCGCACCCGAGATCCTGGCCCCTGCCGGCGACATGGAAAAACTCCAGACCGCCCTGGCCTATCGTGCCGAGGCAGTCTACCTGGGCGGGACGGATCTCAGCCTCCGCTCACGGTCCGCAGGGTTTGCCGGGCCGCAGCTCGACCGTGCCCTGGACCTGGCACACGCCCACGGGGCGCGCGCATACTACTGCCTGAACCTGCTGCCCCAGGAGCAGCATCTGGGCCGGGTCAAGGCCCGCCTGGAAGAGCTCTCCGGCCTGCCCCTGCAGGGGCTCATCGTGGCCGACCCGGGAGTTGTCAGGCTGGCACGGCGCCACCTGCCCCAGGTCCCGCTGCATCTGTCCACCCAGGCCAACACCACCAACAGCGAGTCGGTGCGCTTCTGGAGGGACCAGGGAGTGGCCCGGGTCAACCTGGCCCGGGAGCTGGATCTTCGCGCGGTCAGGGCCATGCGCCGGGCCCTGCCGGACGTGGAGCTGGAGATGTTCGTGCACGGGGCCCAGTGCATGGCCGTTTCGGGCCGCTGCCTGATGAGCGCCTGGTGCACCCAGCGATCCTCGAATCTTGGGGAGTGCACCCACCCCTGCCGCTTCAGATACCGCGCAGTCGGCCTGGAGGAGCAGCAGCGCCCCGCAGAGCTGACCTGGGAGATCGAGCCGGGGGGGGATTTCGACGCCGTGCTGGCCGCCGAAGACCTGTGCCTGGTCAGGTTCATGCCCTGGCTGTGCCGCACAGGCCTCAACGCCCTGAAGATCGAGGGGCGCACCAAGACCGCCGGCTACCTGGCACTGGTCCTGGACGTCTACCGCACCGCCCGGGACGACCACCTGGCCGGCCGGTTCCGGCCGAAGCGCTACCTGGCCGAGCTGTGCAGGAACGCCACCCGGCCGCTGGGCACCGGATTCTTCCTGCCGGGCCGCCGGCGCACCTGCTGCCAGCCCCTTGCCGAACCCGACCGTCGGCCCATGCTGGCCAGGCTCCTGTCCTGCGAGGCGGATGACCTGTGGCGGGTGGCGGTCAAGCACCGCTGGTCCGCTGATACGAGCCTGGTCCTGCTCGAGCCCGGTCTGAACCGCACACCCATCCCGGGTTCCGGCTATGTCCTGGAAAACGACATGGGACAGCGCCTGGACACGGCCCACTCCGGCATGACCGTCAGGCTCAGATGCCACCACCCGGGGCTCAGGCCCCATTTGTTCCTCTGTCAGGGATGAACCATCTGCCGGCAAACTCCCCTGCACTGAACGGCATTTTCGAGCATCCTTTCCAGTGAAACCGGCTTTTGTGGTTCATCCGATTCGAGCGTACTTTTTCAAGGGTTGCCCGGTTTCGGAAAGAGGCCGTGGGTGTTCATGGCCCCTTCAGGACGCGTTGCGGTCCATGTCCGCTCGCACGCACCTCAAAACCTCATAGCTGTGCCTGTTGTCCAGGGCCTCGCGCATTGTCTGCAGGGAGACCACACCCTTGCCGCGGAGCGTGCGCATGGTCTCCTGCACGCGCCCGATCTCCTCCCCGGACAGGCCCGTGACCTGCGCAGCCTCGAGTCTGCCCAGGGCCACGCAACGGGTCAGGTGCCCGTACACCGTCTCAGGCTTCAGCCCTCTGGAAGCGGCGACCCCCTCCACTGTGCCGTCCCGGGAAAAGAGCTCCAGGCTCTGCTCCTCGGTGGGGGAAAGCCTTGTCGTGTCCGGCTGTCCGGTTTTTTCTGCGGTCCCTTCAGGCAATGGCGGCAATTCGGGCGGCCGGCCGTGCTCTTTTTCGTGCCGGGCAAGGACCTGGAAAAAACGCTCCCCATATGCCTGCTGCTTGACCAGCCCCACGCCCGAGATCCTGAGCATGTCCGCCACGCGCTGCGGCCGGTAGCGCACCATCTCCAGCAGGGTCTTGTCCGGGAACACCGCATAGGGAGGTACCCCCTGCTCCCCGGACACCTCCAGGCGCAGGGCCTTGAGTCTGTCCCACAGGATCCGGGACTCCTCCGAGCTGAGGACATCGGCTGCAACCGCCGGGGTACGTTCCGCTGCCGATGTTCTCTTCCGAGTCTTTTGGGGATCGTTCCGGAAACGAACTGTTTCGTGTCCCTTGAGGACGTCCCACCCCTTGCGGGTCAGCTTGAGCGCCCCGTACCCTTGCATGTCCACCTGCAGGCATCCGGCAGCGGCCAGCTGGCGATAGATGCTCATCCACTCCCGCCGGGACCGGTCGCCCCCGATCCCGAACGTGGAGACCCGGTCGTGTCCCCAGCGCCCGACGGCAGCGGACTTTCTGCCCATCAGCACATCCGCCAGATGCCCCGCCCCGAAGCGCTCTCCGGTGCGGAAGATGTTGGACAGCGCCTTCTGGGCCTCCACAGTGCCCTCCCTGTCCTTCACGGGGTACAGGCATGTGTCGCAGTTGCCGCAGGGCTGGGAGAGCTCCTCCCCGAAGTAGCCAAGCAGCACTTGGCGGCGGCAGCGCACGGCTTCGCAATACCCCAGCAGGGCCGTCAGCTTCTGCTGTTTGACCCGCTCGTGCCTCTTCCCTGCCTCGTCACAGAGCCCGCTTTCAGAAAGAGAACCATTGCGCCCGGAACCTGTGGCCGCGTCCCTGGCCACGAGCTGCCTGAGCACGGCGATGTCGCCCAGGCCGTAGGTCATCCAGGCATCCGCCGGCAGCCCGTCCCGGCCGGCCCGGCCTGTTTCCTGGTGGTAGGCCTCCAGGCTCGTGGGCGGGTCCAGGTGGGCCACGAAACGCACGTCCGGCTTGTCCACACCCATGCCAAAGGCGACCGTGGCCACCATGACCACGCCCTCCTCGTGCATGAACGCCTCCTGGGCCGCGTCGCGGTCCGCCGCCTCCATGCCCGCGTGGTAGGGCAGGGCGCGCACCCCCCTGGCAGCGAGCCTCTCCGCGGTCCGGTCCACCTTCTTCCGGGACATGCGGTAGACGATCCCGGAGTGGCCCGGGTGCTCTTCGGTGATGAAACGCAGGAGCTGCTCCTCGGGCCCCTCCTTGGGGGTGACCCGGTAGCAGATGTTCGGGCGGTCGAAGCCGGTGGCAAAAACTTTTGCCCCCTCGAGCTCCAGCTGGTGCATGATGTCCGCCCGTGTCGGCCCGTCCGCAGTGGCTGTCAGGGCCAGCCGGGGCACGTCCGGGAACATCCTCTTGAGCTGGGAGAGCTGCCTGTACACCGGGCGAAAGTCGTGCCCCCACTGGGACACGCAGTGCGCCTCGTCGATGGCGAACAGGGCGATGTCCACCTTCCGGAGCAGACCCAGAAAGCTCTCGGTGAGCAGGCGCTCCGGCGCAACATAGATCAGGTCCAGGCTGCCGGCGAGCAGCCGCTCCTCGACCTTCCGGGCTTCCTGCCCCGGCTGCGAGGAGTTCAGGCAGGAGGCCCTGGCCCCCATCTGCGACAGGGCCCTGACCTGGTCGCGCATCAGGGCGATGAGCGGGGTCACCACCACGGCCGTGCCCGGCATGACCATGGCCGGGATCTGATAGCAGACGGACTTTCCACCCCCCGTGGGCATGAGCACCAGACCGTCCTTCCCTGCCAACACGTGGCGGATGACCTGCTCCTGCCTGCCGATGAACGAATCGTACCCATACACGGCCTGCAGCACGTCATGAATGTCCCGAGTCATGCAATCTCCCCCAAACAAGCACTTTTTCATTAATACAAAACAGAAAACACAACAAATAAAATCACAACAAAAATATAAAAACCATCAGTCGCACAACAGTTTGTGCAAAAAAAATACTATCCCTTTCATATTGCAACCCCCGCAAAAGAGTCAAGTGCGGACTTGTGACAGCCCGGTGTCTGGAGAGAGGGGATTTTCTCTCTGGTCACGGATTATGAAGGCTCCCCTCTGCCCCGGCTTGTCCTGTTGACCTGTTTGGGCTACACCCCGGTTCACACTGTTCTTTGGCTCCCCCCGGGCCATGGGAAGTCCGGTGAAAATCCGGCGCTGGCCCGCAACCGTGAAGAGGGACGAAAACCGCATCAGGCCACTGGGGCCGTCCGCAGGACACCCCGGGAAGGCGCGGCGAGTAGATCGATCTCCAAGCCGGGAGACCAGCCCGGGGGAGGGAAGCAACCGGCACAGCCGGTTGGCAGCTCGAAGTTCGAAGTCGGAAGTTCGAAGGGTTAATTGAAGCTGGAAGCTCGATTTTTTCTTCCTTTCAGCTTCCGACTTCGAACTTCGAACTCTTTCTTCCCATTCGTGCATCTCTCCCGCGGAACGGAGGACGATCATGTACCGGACCCTTGGCGCCCTGTTTCTGTTGCTTTTCCTTTTCCCCCTTCCCTGCCCGGCGGACAACGCCACCCCTTCGGCTGAAGACCCCCACTCCCTGGACACCCTGGTGGTGACCGCCGGACGACTCCCCGAGCGGCTGGGCGAGGTCTCTTCCCACGTGGAGGTCATCACCGCCGAGGAGATCCGCCGCTCCCCGGCCGAGAACGTGGGCGACCTGTTGGCCGAACGCTCCCTTGGCCACATCCAGAAGACCCCCGGCACCCTGACCTCGGTGGGCATCCGCGGCTTCCGCACCGAGGCCCTGGGCAACGACCTCAAGGCCCACGTGCTGGTGCTCCTGAACGGACGCCGCGCCGGAACCGGCAACCTGGCCAAGATCCTGACCGCCAATGTGGAGCGCATCGAGATCGTCCGCGGCCCCGGGTCGGTCCAGTACGGCTCCGCTGCAGTGGGCGGGGTCATCAACATCATCACCCGCCGGGGAAGGGGCGGGCCGCGTCTCCATGCCCAGGGGAAGCTGGGCAGCCACGATTTCATGCGGGCCACGGCGGGTGCTGAGGGTGAGGCCGGCCCCCTTGATTTCTCCGCCGCCGCAACCTTCTCCTCCCGGGACGACTACACCACGGCAGGCGGCCGTACCTACCGCAACACCGGGTATGACCAGAAGCAGTGGCAGAGCCTGCACCTGGGGCTGACCCCCTGGGACGGCCACCGCCTCAGCGCCGTCTTCACCCGCTTCAAGGCCGACGGCGTAGGAACTCCCGACGTGCTGGTGCGCAATGACTTCGACGACCACAAAGACTCCTTGAACCGCTCCCTGGACCTGGCCTATGGAGGGTCGAGCAAAGACGACCGCTGGACCTGGTCCGCACACTACTTTCAGGGCCGTGACCGTGACGACTTCGAGTTCCCCGCCAACAGCGACCCCGACGGCTTTGATCTTTTTTCCTCCCCCTTCCGCCTTACGAACGATTTCCAGGGGGCCCAGGTCCAGGCGGGTGCTGACCTGGGTTTTTTCTCCCTCCTTTCGGGCCTGGACTGGGTTCGTTTCGAGCAGGAGTCCACCTTCGACCCCAGGGAAACCACCCACGACAACCCCGCCGTGTTCGCCCTGGCCAAGCTCAGGTTTCTGGAGGACCGGCTGGTGGTCTCCGGCGGGCTGCGCTACGACCTCTACGAAGTGGAGGTGAAGGAGCCTTCAGGGCGCAGCGAACGTGACCGCCACCTGACCCCCCGCATCGGCCTTTCCTACCTGATCGCCGACACGGTCAAGCTCAGGGCGGCCTACGGCCAGGCCTTTGTCATGCCCGCTCCGG
This sequence comes from uncultured Desulfohalobiaceae bacterium, assembly GCA_964594925.1. Lineage (GTDB taxonomy): Bacteria > Desulfobacterota > Desulfovibrionia > Desulfovibrionales > CAZUBS01 > CAZUBS01. The sequence goes on along the minus strand of CAZQOG010000003.1, from coordinate 37,714 downwards.
ACCAGCTGGCCGCCGACTACATGCTCATCGGCACCCGGAACCTGGGCAACCCCGACCTGGAGCCCGAGACCAGCGCCACATACGAGGGCGGGGTCGACGTGGCCCGGGGGTCCCTGCTCGCCTCCCTGACCTTCTTCCACACCGACTTCAAGGACAAGATCGTGCGCACCACCGGACCCGGATCGGTCACCACCTGGGAAAACCTTGGCGGAGCGGTGCTCCAGGGGCTGGAAGGTTCCCTCTCCTGCGAGCTGGATGGGATGCTGCCCCTGGACATGACGCTGCGCCCCCATCTGACCGGGGTCTACCTGACCCGGCTCGAGGACCAGGAGACGGGGGAGGACCTCCCGTTCACCTCCAGGCTGCAGCTGAGCACCGGACTGACCCTGGCCCGGGGGCCCGACTTCCTGTCATTCAACCTGGCCTACACCGGCCGCCAGGACGTGGAGGACTTCGAATCGGGAGTGTTCCCGGCCCCGATTGTGCGCAAGGGCGGCTTTGCCGTGGCCGGGCTGACCCTGTCCAAACAGCTCTTCCAGGACCCGGATTGGGGAACCCTGTCCCTGCGGGGGGAGGTCGAAAACCTCTTCGACAGGGACTTCTCCTACGTCAAGGGCTACCCCATGCCGGGGAGAAGCTTCTTTCTGGGCCTGCGGGGGGAGCTGTACTGAATAACGGCACCGGACCGATCCGCCGGATCGGTCCGATGCCCTGCCCTCTTGATTCCTTTTTCTGCCATTTATTCATCCTTCATCCTTCAGCCTTCATCCTTCAGCCTTCATCCTTCATCCTTCAGCCTTCAGCCTTCATCCTTTCCCTTCCTTGACCCCCTTTCCCATTTGCGCCACCATTCCACTATCACTTCCCTTGTCCGTCACCCACGACCCAAGGCGACCCCCATGCCCGCACCCGACTTCCCCCCCATCCAGGACCACGGGGTCATCGGCGACCTCAAGACCGTGGCCCTGGTCTGCCTGGACGGCACCATCGACTACATGTGCCACCCCGACTTCGACTCCCCCACGGTCTTTGCCTCGCTGCTCGACCTGGACAAAGGAGGGTTCTTCTCCATCCGCCCGATCATGAACCAGGTTCGCCACCGCCAGATCTATCTGCCGGACACGAACATCCTCATCACCCGTTTCCTGTCCCAGGAAGGCGTGGCCGAGCTGTCGGACTTCATGCCGGTGGACCGTTCCGGGCGCATCATCCGCAGGGCCAAGGCAGTGCAGGGGGACATCCGCATGCGCCTGGAGTGCCGCCCCAGGCCCCACTACGGAAAGACCTCCCCGCAGGTGGCCGTCTACCACGACTGCGCTTACTTCGACGCAGGGGACGTGGTTTTTCGGGTGCGCACCCCTGTTTCCCTGACAAGTGACAACAGGGGGGTGAGCGCCGAGTTCACCCTCAAGGCCGGGAAGAAAGCCTTCTTCATCTTCGAGCAGGTCGAGGAGAGCGGCCACGGCCCGGAGTATGACGAGCGGTACGTGGCCCAGGCCTTCAAGGACACCTCCAACTACTGGCGGGGCTGGGTCGGCACATCCACCTACACGGGCCGGTGGCGCGAGATGGTCCACCGCTCGGCCCTGGCCCTGAAGCTGCTCACCTCGCAGGAGAACGGCTCCATTGTGGCCGCGGCCACCTTCGGCCTGCCCGAGGAGCTCGGTGGCGAGCGCAACTGGGACTACCGCTACACCTGGATCCGCGACGCCGCCTTTACCCTCTATGGGCTCCTCAGGCTCGGCTTCCACCAGGAGGCCCTGGAGTTCTTCCACTGGCTGCACCGCCGCACGGAAACCTGCACCAGTGACGGGGCCATGCAGGTCATGTACGGCATCGACGGCCGCAAGGAGCTCACCGAGGAGGTCCTGGAGCACCTGTCCGGTTACAAGGGCTCGCGCCCGGTGCGCATCGGCAACGGGGCTTTTGACCAGCTCCAGCTGGACATCTACGGCGACCTCATGGACGCGGTCTACCTGGTGACCAGGCGCACCGGGCAGCTCTATCGCGAGTTCTGGGATCGCCTCACCGACACGGTGGAGTACGTGTGCACCCACTGGCAGGAGCCCGACGAGGGCATCTGGGAGGTGCGCGGCGGGCGGCGGCACTTCCTGTCCTCCCGCCTGATGTGCTGGGTGGCCCTGGACCGGGCCGTGCGCATGGCCCGGAAGCTGTCCCTGCCAGCCCCCCTGCCCCGCTGGATCGAGGTGCGCGACAGGATCAACCGGTCCCTCTATGAGGACTTCTGGAATGCCGACATCGGGGCCTTTGTCCAGCACAAGGGCTCCACGGCCGTGGACGCTGCCTCGCTGCTCATGCCCCTGGTCAAGTTCATCGCCCCCACCGACCCCTACTGGCTGTCCACAATGGGACGGATCAGGGAGCGGCTGCTGCAGGACTGCCTGGTCTTCCGCTATGACAACCAGGACAGCCCCATCGACGGGCTGACCGGGCTCGAAGGGGCCTTCACCACCTGCTCCTTCTGGTATGTGGAGTGCCTGGCGCGCTCAGGGGACGTGAAGCAGGCCCGGCTGCTCTTCGAAAAGATGCTCTCCTACTCCAACCACCTGGGGCTCTACGCCGAGGAGCTGGCCCCTTCGGGCGAGCACCTGGGCAACTTCCCCCAGGCCCTGACCCACCTGGCCCTGATCAGCGCTGCCTACGCCCTGAACGAGGCCCTGGACGGAAACGTCATCGTGGACACCACGGCCTGGAAGCGGGGCGGTTTTGCAGACAGAGGCAAAGGACAGGACGCCGGGAAAACTTCACCTGAGTCGGATTGATGGGAACAAGCTTCAAATTGACCCTTTCTCAGCCAGCATCATTTTCAGCTGGCCGCCTTTTCACCGCTGTCGCGGGCCGTGACTCTTCCCTGCCGACGACCTCCTGCACAAGGTACAGGGGGCGCTGCTTGGACTCGATGTACAGCCGTCCCAGGTACTCCCCCATGATGCCCAGGACGAACAGCTGCACGCTGCCAAGAATCAAGACCACGATGATCACGCTGGTCCATCCCTGGACCACGTTCCCCGTGATCCAGCTGACCATGGCATAGAGGATCCCAAGCACGGCCAGCGCGCCAAAGGACATGCCCAGCAGCGAGGCCATGCGCAGTGGACGGATCGAAAAGCTGGTCAGGGCGTCAATGGCCAGGCTGACCATGCTTCTCAGAGGGTATTTTGAAGTGCCGGTTTTTCGTCCCTGCCGCTCGTAACCAAGGGAGGCTTGGTTGAAGCCCACCCAACTGGTCATTCCTCTCAGAAAACGATGGCGCTCGGGCATGGCCACCAGATGGTTTGCCACAGTGCGGTTCATAAGACGAAAATCACCTACATTGGCGGGAATGGGAACATCGGAGAGCCTGTTGAAAAGACGGTAGAAAAGCCCTGCGGTTGTCTTCTTGAACGGACCTTCTCCATATCGAGCCCGGCGTCGTCCGTAGACCACATCAGCACCTTGATCCATGAGACGCATCATCTCAGGCAGAAGCTCCGGAGGATCCTGCAAGTCTGCGTCAAGAACGAGAATACGCGCCCCGCGGGCCAGCTCCAAACCCGCGGACAAAGCCGTCTGATGCCCGAAGTTTCGGGACAGCTTCACACCGACGACCCGGAAGTCACCGGAGGAAAGCGCCTTGATGCCTTTCCAAGTGTCATCCCTGGAACCGTCATCCACGAGGATCAGCTCCCAGTCATCACCGCACATTTCTCGGCACACCGCCGAGATCCTGTGGTACAGCTCTTCCAGGTTCCCCTCTTCGTTGTAACAGGGGACGACAACGGACAATGCCTGCGGGCTGGTCATGGGACACTCCTGAAGCTGAGGGCCATTTTCACCGGGAGACTGTTGCTGCGAGGATATAGAATATTTGCTTCTCCCGGGCAAATGTCCTGGATTGCCGCAACCTGGAAGTCCCTCCCCGCTCAGGTATCCCGGGATACCTGAAAATTCACCTTTTCATCCCCGAGCACAGTCCCCCCGGCCCTGTATACTTGGACGAATGACCCCCTGATAGGAACGTGAAGCACTTCGTTGCAACCACTTCAAACCCACCACGGAGGAACAATGAACAGGAGCTGGATTCTTTTTCTGACGCTGATGGCCGCCTTTCTCTTCTCTCTTCCCGCACTGGGAGGAGACTCGACATCGGATGGTCTCAGCAAAGATTTGACCCTGAGCAAAAACAACCTGCTGCTCAAGTTCATCACCATGGAAGGACCCTACACGGACTGGAAGATGTGGCCCGGCAAAGACGCCCTGTACGAGGGGCAGAAGCCCCACGGCGTCCTTCTGACCACCTACGTCAACGACATCGCCTACAAGGCGCTGATGGAGCGGCCGGGGGAGATGCCCGACGGTGGGATCATCGTCAAGGAGAACTACACACCGGACGAGAAGCTGGCCGCGGTTACGGTCATGTACAAGGAAAAGGGCTTCGACCCGAACCACAATGACTGGTATTACCTCAAGTACGCACCCGACTGCACCATCGAGGCTCAGGGGGGGGTGCAGTCCTGCATGGAATGCCACGCCAAGGCCAAGGGCAATGACTGGCTGTTCACCGGGCGCATTGGAAAGTAGCTCTTGAAAACAGAGAGTGCCGGCACCTTTTCGGCGCTCCCTTTTGCACAGCCCGGTGACAAGGAGTCCATCCGTGCCCGCCCGCTACCTCTCACTGCCCGCAGCCGAGCTGCATAAGCGTTCCGACACGGCTCTGGGCCGGCTTCGGGAGTGCCGCGTCTGTCCACGCAGCTGCCGGGTGAACCGGCAGGAAGGTGAGCTCGGCTGGTGCAGGACCGGCCGGCTGGCCCAAGTGGCCAGCTACAACCTGCACTTCGGCGAGGAGCGATTCCTGGTTGGTTCCGGGGGTTCGGGCACCATCTTTTTCGCCCACTGCAACCTGGGATGCCTGTTCTGCCAGAACTGGGACATCAGTCATGAGGAGCACGGTTTCCACAAAGCCGACCCCGAGCAGCTGGCCGGGACCATGCTCACACTGCAGCAGCAAGGGGCGCACAACATCAACTTCGTGACTCCTTCCCATGTGGTTCCCCAGATCCTGGAGGCCCTGCCCCTTGCCGTGGAGCACGGCCTGACCCTGCCCCTGGTCTACAACTCCGGGGGCTACGACGCCCTGGAAACGCTGAAGCTCCTGGACGGGATCGTGGACATCTACATGCCCGACCTGAAGTTCTCCAGCACGGAGGCCGCCAAGACTTACGCCCTGGCCGAAGACTACCCCGAACGCGCCCGGGAGGCCGTCAGGGAAATGCACAGGCAGGTGGGGGACCTGAAGACCGATGACCGAGGGATCGCCGTGAGCGGTCTGCTGGTCAGGCATCTGGTCATGCCGGGGAACCTGGCCGGGACCAGGGAGTGGATGCGTTTTCTGGCCCGGGAGATCTCCCCCGACACCTACGTGAACATCATGGACCAGTACCGGCCCTGCGGCGAGGCAGATCAGCACCCGGCCATCAACCGGCCCATTACCCGGGCCGAGTATCAGGAAGCCCTCACCATGGCCCGGGAGGAAGGCATCACCCGCCTGGACGAACGCAACCGCGACCCGGCCATCACCCTGGTGGAGAGACTGCTGCGAGGCAAATGAGTTCAACGTTGTAGGAAACAGGAAGGATTGGTTCTTCGACGTTTTATGTGGATTTCTAAAGATTCGTGTAGAGGCTTTTCGTTATTTAATCCCCATGACCATGCTTACTTATAAGTCATTCCCGCGCAGGCGGGAATCCAGGAATCTTACGCCCCTCTCGACCAAAGGCACTGGATTCCCGCCTGCGCGGGAATGACCTGCCGATAAAAGTGCAAAGATTTAATTATCTTTACTTGATGTGTAACTATCCATCAAATTCGTGGCCGCAATACTGGAATTCCACACAAAACATCAGAGAACTTAAAGAGTTGAATCTTTTTCTTGCTTTGAGCTTTCAGCTTTGAGCTTTCAGCCTGCCTTCACCCTTCTTCCCCCGGCAGCTCCTCCCTGATCTCGATGGACTTGAGCTCGGCCACCTGGCCAAGCTCCTTGAGCACGTGCTCCTTGAGCTGCCCCAGCAGCTCCTCCGGGGCGTCCGGGTCCCGGTAGGCCTGGTTGAGGACCACGAAGGCCTTGGCCACCTGGCCCTTGACCTTGTCCGGGATGCCCACCACCAGGACCTGGTCCACGGCCTTGTGCGACCTGAGGGCCTCCTCCATTTCCGAAGCTCCCAACCTGTGCCCCGCGATCTTGAGCATGTTGTCGGTCCGTCCCAGGATCCAGTAGTAGCCGTTCTCGTCAATGCGCGCCAGGTCTCCGGTGGCGTAGGTGCCCGCACCAAACTGCCCCCAGTAGGCCTCCTGAAACCCCGCCTCGTCCCCGTCCAGCCCCAGGAACATGGAAGGCCAGGGACGCTTGATGACCAGGTGTCCGGTTTCCCCCTGTCTGACCGGGGCTCCTGTTTCGTCCACCACTTCTGTCTCGATGCCCGGCAGGGGTTTGCCCACCGATCCGGGCTTGAGCACCGAGATGGGCAGGGGACTGAGCATGAAGGCCCCGGTCTCGGTCTGCCACCAGGTGTCCATGATCGGGCACTCCGAGCGGCCGATATGCTTGTACATCCACAGCCAGGCTTGCTGGTTGAAGGGCTCGCCCATGGACCCGAGCAGCCGCAGGGTGGAGAGATCGTGCCGGCGGGGGTACTGGGTGCCGAAACGCATCAGCATGCGTATCTCGGTGGGCAGGGTGGACAGGATAGTGACCCCGAACCGGGACACAATGTCCCACATGCGGTCCGCCTGGGGGTACAGGGGGTCGCCCTCGTACATGACCGTGGTGGTTCCGGCCATGAGCGGGCCGTAGACCAGGTAGCTGTGCCCGGTGATCCAGGCCGCGTCCGTGGTGCACCAGTAGATGTCCGTGGGCTTGATGTCGAAGACCCACTGCAGGGTGCGCTGCACCCCGACCATGTAGCCGCCGTGGGAGTGGATGATGCCCCGCAGCCTCCCGGACACGCTGGCGGTGTGGATCAGGAACAGGGGGTCGGTGGACTCCATGACCTCGCAGGAGAAGTGGGGGCTCTCCTGCCGCACCAGGTCCTCGTACCACAGGTCGTGGGGCTCGTTCATGGACACGTCCACATTGACCCGGTGCACGACCACCACGGTGTCGACACAATCCCTGGAAGCGCCCACCAGGGCCTCGTCCACCCGTTTCTTGAGGTTGATGACCTGCCCGTGACGGTAATACCCGTCCGCCGTGACCACCAGCCTGGCCCCTGCGGCCTCGATGCGCTCCCGCAGGGCCCTGCCCGAGTAGCCGGCGTAGACCATGCTGTGCACCGCCCCGACCTTGGCCGCGGCGAGCATGGCCACGATCGTCTCGGGCAGGCGGGGCATGTAGATGACCACCCGGTCCCCGCGCTGCACGCCGAGTGAGCGCAGGGCATTGGCGAAACGGTTCACCTCGCGGTAGAGCTCGTAGTAGGTCAGCTTGCGCTGGTTCCCGGGCTCCCCCTCCCAGATCAGGGCCAGCTTGTTCTTGTTGGCCGTCTCGATGTGCCTGTCCAGAGCGTTGTAGGCGATGTTGCACCTGGCCCCGGGGAACCACCGGTAAAACGGCGGGTTGGAGTCGTCCAGCACCCGGCTCCACTTCTTGAACCAGGACAGCTCCCTGGCGGCTTCTTCCCAGTAGCCTTCCGGGTCCATCTGGCTCCACTTCAGGGCCTTGTCGTACTCCTGGGGATTGATGTTGGCCTCGATGACCATCTGGGGCAGGGGACGGAAGACCAGCTCCTCCTGCCCGAGATCCTCAAAGCCGCCTTGCGTGCGCACCATGCGCTCTCCTCCGGTTTGGCGCCCCTGCAGGGGCATGGGCGCCGGCTTGTTTCCCGTCTCGCTCGTCTGCACTTTCCGGGTTACGCTGCCCGGCAGCAACAGCAAAGCCACAATCGACCAGCGGCCTTTTTGCCCGGTCCAACGGAGCAGGCCCGCTACAACCCCAGGATCTGCTTCAGTTCCGAGATGCGCCGCCTGCTGATGGGCAGCTCGATGCGCTTGCGCCCTGCAGTGCGCAGCATGAAATTGCTCCCGGGCATGGAGGCGATTTCAGTGACCATCTCCAGGTTGACCAGGTACTTGCGGTGCACCCTGAAAAACCCGTGGTGTCTGAGGCGGTCCTCCAGATTCTTGAGGCGGTAGGAGGTCAGGTGCTTCTGGGCCGAAGTGTGCACGAAGCTGTAGTCCTCGTAGGCCTCGATGAAAACGATCTGGTTGTAGGGGATGAGGACGGTCTTGCCCTCTTCGGTGATGGGCAGCTTTTCGATCTCCACCTGCCTGTGGCTGAAATCCCAGGCCTGCCGCAGGGCCTGGAGAAAACGGTCCTGGTCCTCCTCGGGAAGCTGCAGGTGCAGGGTCTCCTCTTCACCGTCGTCCTGAAAGCGCCTGGGCATCCACGACCCGGCCTCCACCTCGGGCTCCTCGTCGGGGACGTAGCGCACCAGACGCTCCTCGGTCAGCTTGAGCCGCTGCCCGTCCAGGGGCCAGATGATGTAGTCGGCGGCGCCCAGCTCAAAGGCCTTGTAGGCCAGGCTCTCGTCTGTGGCGATGTAGACCAGCACTGGGCGCTGCTGACGCTTGCCCAGCATCTGGCCCAGCTCGATGCCGTTGACCCCGTTGGGCAGGTCCACGCCGATGATGAAGACATCGTAGGGGATGAAGTCGAGCATCTCCATGGCTTCGAAGGCGGACAGGGCCTCGCCCAGCACCTTGACCTGCTTGAGCTCGCCAAGCAGGTACCGGAGCTGGTGACGGACCTCGGGGTCCGGATGGACGACCAGTGTCTTCAAAAGGCGCATATGCTGACCGGTGCTGTGTCTGGAAGATCAATGTTGACGGCAAATTAGCGTTAATTGGTCCAGCTAGCAAGGGAAAACTCCCTACGTGGCCGGGAAGTTCGAAGTTCGAAGTCGGAAGCTCTAAGTTCTCAGGCAAGAAATATGATGTTCCCGAGCATCGGACCATCAAACTCTTCTTCTTGCATTGAGCATTCAGCCTTGAGCATTGAGCAATGTCATTCATTTCCTGCTTTCAGCTTTGAGCTTTGAGCTGCTTCCTTCCAGCTTCGAGCTTCGAACTTCCAACTCCGAACCCCAGGGCGCCTGTTGCACTTTGCCCCAACGGTGATTATAGTTCTCAACTCTTCTGCCGTCCGGGGCATCCCGCGCCCCGCAATCAAACCGGCGGATCCACTATCCGATGGACAACATAGAACGCATACGCAACTTCAGCATCATCGCCCACATCGATCACGGCAAGTCCACCCTGGCCGACCGCATCCTGGACCTCACCGGTCTGGTCACCGACCGGGACAAGCGTGAGCAGTACCTGGACCGCATGGAGCTGGAACGTGAGCGGGGCATCACCATCAAGGCCCAGGCCGTGCGCATCCCCTACCGGGCACGGGACGGGCAGACCTACACCCTCAACCTGGTGGACACCCCGGGCCACGTGGACTTCAGCTACGAGGTCTCACGCAGCCTGGCAGCCTGCGACGGCGCCCTGCTGGTGGTGGACGCCTCCCAGGGGGTGGAGGCCCAGACCCTGGCCAATGTCTTCATGGCCCTGGACAACGACCTGGAGATCATCCCCGTCCTGAACAAGATCGACCTGCCCAGTGCCGAGCCCGAGCGGATCGCGGCCGAGATCGAGGAGATCATCGGCCTGGACTGCTCAAACCCCCTCCTGGTCTCCGCCAAGACCGGGATGGGGGTGCCAGAGGTTCTGGAACGGCTCATCCGGGACATCCCCAAACCCAGGGGCAACCCCAACAAGCCGCTGCGGGCCCTGATCTTCGACTCCTGGTACGATCCCTACCTCGGCGTGGTGGTCCTGTTCAGGGTCCTGGACGGGGTGATCCGGGCCGGGGAGGAGGTCCAGTTCTACTCCAACAAGAAACAGGCGGAGATCACCCGTCTTGGTGTCTTCTCCCCCGACGCCAAGGACATGGACGAGCTCGGGCCTGGAGGGGTGGGCTTTCTGACCGCCTCGATCAAGGACCTCAAGAACGCCCAGGTCGGGGACACCATCACCCACCCGGAAAACCCGACCACCGAGCCCTTTCCCGGGTTCAAGCGCACCAAGCCCATGGTCTTCTGCGGCCTCTACCCGGAGGAGCCCTCCGAGTACGAGCCCTTGAAGAACTCCCTGGAGCGGCTGCAGCTCAACGACGCGGCCTTCTCCTTTGAGCCGGAGACCTCCCAGGCCCTGGGCTTTGGGTTCCGGTGCGGCTTTCTCGGCCTGCTGCACATGGAGATCATCCAGGAACGCCTGGAGCGGGAGTTCCAGGCCCGGCTGATCGCCACGGCACCGTCCGTGGTCTACAAGGTGGTCACCAGCGAGGATCGGGAGATGTTCATCGACAACCCGAGCCTGCTCCCCCCTCCCCAGGAGGTCGCCTTGGTGGCCGAGCCCTATGTCCGGGCCGAGATCCACGTGCCCAACGACTATGTGGGCGCGGTGATGAAGCTGTGCGAGGAGAAGCGGGGCATCCAGAAAAACCTGCAGTATCTGACTGCCTCCCGGGTGGTCATCACCTATGAGCTGCCCTTTGCCGAGATCGTCTTCGACTTCTTCGACCGCCTGAAATCGGCCACCCGCGGGTTTGCGTCCCTGGACTACGAGGTCATGGACTACCGCCCGGGCAACCTTGTCAAGCTGGACATCCTCATCAACGGCGACCCGGTTGACGCCCTGTCCATCATCGTGCACAGAGACAGCGCATACCGAAGGGGCAGGGCCCTGGCACTCAAGCTCAAGCGGACCATCCCCCGGCAGCTCTTCGAGGTCGTCATCCAGGCCGCCATCGGCCAGAAGATCATTGCCCGCGAGCGCAACTCCCCCTTGCGGAAGAACGTCACCGCCAAGTGCTACGGCGGCGACATCACCCGCAAGCGCAAGCTTTTGGAGAAGCAGAAGGAAGGGAAGCGGCGCATGAAGCGCATGGGCAACGTGGAGATCCCCCAGGAGGCCTTTCTGGCAGCCCTGCAGGCGGATGAAGAGTAAGAAAGGCGGGCTCGAAGCTCAAAGCTGAAAGCTCAAAGCAAGAAATTTTGGTTCGAAGTTCGACGTCGGCCAACACCACTTTCTCAACCAAGAAGCGACACCATGACCCCACGCTGGCAGAAGCTGCTCAAGGAATATGCCGAGGCCCTGATCATCGCCCTGGTCCTGGCCTTCTTCATCCGCTCTTTCGTGGTCCAGGCCTTCAAGATTCCCTCGGGCTCCATGCTGGAGACCTTGCAGATCGGCGACCACCTGCTGGTGAACAAGTTCCTGTACGGGATCAAGATCCCCTTCACCCACACCACCGTCGTCCCCATCTCCGACCCTGAGGTCAGGGACATCATCGTGTTCGAGTTTCCCGAGGACGGCTCCAAGGACTTCATCAAGCGCGTGGTCGGCCTGCCCGGCGACACCATCGAGATCCGCAACAAGCAGCTCCTGCGAAACAGCGTCCTGCAGGAGGAACCCTATGTGCAGCACACCGACAAAAAGATCCTGCCTCAGCGGGACAACTTCGGGCCGGTGGTGGTGCCCAAGGAGCACTACTTCGTCATGGGGGACAACCGGGACGAGTCCTATGACTCACGCTTCTGGGGCTTTTTGCCCCGGGAAAAGATCAAGGGCAAGGCCTGGATCATCTACTGGTCCTGGAACGGCATCTCCGACATCCGCTGGAACCGCATAGCCGACCCGGTAGGATAGCCGCGCTGCGCGCGGATGAAGCTCGAAGCTGGAAGCTGGAAGCAAGAGCACAAGCATAAGACGGTTGCCTGGATCCCTCTTGATTCCGTCACGCGTTGTCAGTTGAGCGGTATTCTTCGAGCTTTCAGCTTTGAGCTTCCAGCTGTTTCTCTCTTCAGTCTTGCTTCAAGCTTCCAGCTTCGAGCTTCCAGCTCCCCCCCCAACCACCTCCGCCAGGACCTCCTCCAGATCCTCGAACTCCACCGGCTTGGTCAGGTAGGCGTTGAAGCCGCAGCCTGCAAACCGGACCCTGTCGGTGTCCAGGGCGTAGGCTGTCAGGGCGATGATGGGCACGCCCGGGTCCACCCCCGGGGGCGGGTCGTTGCGGATGGCCCGGGCAGCTTCGTCGCCGGACAGCTCGGGCATGGAGATGTCCATGAGCACCGCGTCGAAGGACTTCCGGCCCAGCTCTTCCAGAACCTCCAGGCCGTTGCGCGCCACAACCACCTGGTGTCCGGCGTCCTTGAGCAGCTCCTCGATGACGATCAGGTTCAGGGCGTTGTCCTCGGCCACCAGGAGCTTGAGAGGGCCCGGCTTTTGTCCTGCAACCCGTGGCTTTGCAGCAGGCGCGGCTCTTTCCTGGTCCTGCTGCAGCTCCATGGTGAAGGTGAAGGTGCTGCCCCGGTCCTTCTCGCTTGCAACCACGATGTCCCCTCCCATCATCTCGATGAGGCTTCTGGATATGGTCAGCCCCAGGCCGGTCCCGCCATAGGTGACGTGGGCCGAGGTGGGTGCCTGGTCAAAGCTCTCGAAGATCCGCCCCAGGTCCTGCCTGGAAATGCCGATTCCCGTGTCAACGACTGAAAATCGGACCTCTGTGGTGCTGGCTGATCCCGGGGCGTCTGACAGCTCCGCAGTGACCGTGATCGAGCCCTGCTCGGTGAACTTGACGGCGTTGCCCACGATGTTGACCAGCACCTGGCGCATCCTGCCCACGTCTCCCAGCAGCCGGTCCGGGATGGCAGGGTCGGTCTCGAATCGGAAGTCGAGCCCCTTGCCCTCTGCCTCCATGCTCAGTGGCCGGAGCGTCGACTCGAAAAACTCCCGGAATGAGAAGGGCGCAGGGAGCAGCTCGGTCCTGCCCGCTTCGATCTTGGACAGGTCCAGGATGTCGTTGACGATGTCCAGCAGGTGTTCCGAGGATTCGTTGATCATGGCCAGGTAGTCACCCGTCTCGGATTCTCGGGTCCTGCGCCCGGCAAGCGCGGCCAGGCCGATGATCCCGTTGAGCGGGGTGCGTATCTCGTGGCTCATGTGGGACAAAAACTCCGACTTGGCCCGGTTGGCGGTTTCGGCTTCCTGCTTGGCCTGCCGGAGCTCGTTTTCGATCCTTTTCAGATCCGTGATGTCGGTGAGGGTCTGCACCGCTCCGGTCACCCTGCCATCCAGATCCCGCAGCGGGGCAGCGCTGGACAGGACGTGCACCGGGGCCTCGCTTTCTCTGGGGTAGAGCAGGAACTCCTCATTGACCACGATCTCCCCCTGCAGCGCCTTCCAGCCCACAAGGCCCTGCTTCTCCAAAAGGTCGCCCGCGGCGGACCTGACCTGAAAAAGGGCGATGCGCTCCGCAGCGGGTAAATCCTCCACCTCCTCGAGGGTGAAGCCCAGGATGCGCTCGGCAGCGGGGTTCATGGCCGAGATCTTGTGCCCGGTGTCGTAAAAAACGACCCCGTCCGCCATGGCCTCCAGGGAGGCGCTCAGCTCGCTGGAGCGTTTTTCCGCCACGTCCCTGGCCCTGTGCAGCTTGTCCTGGAGACGCTTGTACTCGGTGATGTCCCTGGACACGACCAGGACGGTTTCGAAGCGGCCCGTGGTCTCCCGTTCCGGAACCGCGATGTTGGTGAACCAGCGCACCCCTTCCCGGGTGGCCATCCAGGACTCGAAGCTGGTCTCCTTGCCCGTCTTGTACACCCGGGTCAGGGCCCGCTCGATCCGGTCGACCAACTCGGCCCTCTCGCTGATATCCGGCTCGTAGACCGGCCTGCCCACGAACTCCTTCAGGGGCCTGCCGGTCAGACGGGCCAGGGCCGGGTTGGCATAGACGCGGATGTACTGGCGGTCGTAGCGCACGATGACGTCCGGGGTGTGCTCCGCCAGGGTGCGAAACTCACGATCCTTTTCCCGCTGCCGCTGCTCGGCCTGCTTGCGTTCGCTGATGTCCCGCAGGATCTCCAGCTTGGAAACGGAGCCGCCCGGGTTGCAAAGTGGAGAGTCGATCAGGTCGTAGGTCTTGTCCACCTTTGGCGAGTACCACTCCCAGCGCAGTGTCCTGCCGGCCAGGATGTCGGGGTTTCTGCAGCGTGTGCAGGCTGCGTTCCGGTCGTGGAAGTAGGCGTAGCACTTCTTCCCCTCCACCGGGCCGAAGTCCCGCTCCAGAACAGGGTTGACGTACTCCAGCTCATAATCGGCCGAGATGATGCACACCCCGTCGTGCATGCTGTTCAGGATACCGTACAGCTTGGCCCGTTCCGCCTGCAGGGCGTCCTCGATCCTTCTGCGTTCGGTGATGTCCGAGACGACCCCTGTCAGCTGGATCATTGTCCCGTCCCCGTCGAACAAGGCCGTGCCGCTTTCCTCCAGCCAGATCACCCCGCCGTCCGGACGCCTGAACCGGTAGGTGACACTGTATGCCGGCTGCCCGGGGTGCAGCTGCTCGACCATGGCCTTGAAAGCCGGCCTGTCCTGCTCGTGGACCCGCTCGAAATGGTCCTTTCCGGTTGTCTCCCTGGACAGCTCCGGGTCCAGGCCCAGGATTCCGGCAGCCGACTCGGAGCGCAGGGTCCTGTCCTGGGCCGGCTCCCACTCAAAGGCGAACACGCCCCCGGCTTCCATGGCCCGCTGCAGCAGCTCGCAACTTTCCTGATCGATCTTTTCTGGCAAAGCCGGCATGAACCCTCTCCAGTACAGCCCGCGATAAGATTTTCTTTCCGAGCCTTTCCCTTACATGAGCCAGGGTCATATGACCAGACTCCCGGAACGTCTCCACAGCCCCCCGAGAGATTGGGCCGGCTCACCCAACCCGGACATCCCATTGCGACTTTTCAAGCTTGCCATTGCCCATGATCTCGTCTATTTCCGGTCACATTGCGACTTGAATAATTCTTTTAAAATAATATTTTTCAGGGTAATAAACTCTTCTGCGACTTATGATCAGGGACACATAAAACCAGAACACAAGTTCCGTCATGTGGAGCACCATGATTGCAACCACTGCAACCGCCGCTTTGCTGGGCATTGATGCCTACACTGTGGAGCTGGAGGTCGATTTGGCCCGTTCGGGGTTGCCCGCCTACATCATGGTCGGGCTGGCCGAGGGGGCGGTGCGCGAGTCCAAGGAGCGGGTCTTCACCGCCCTCAAGAACTCAGGCTTCAAGCTCCCGCCATCCCGCATCACCGTCAACCTGGCCCCGGCCGACGTGCGCAAGGCCGGCTCCAGCTACGACCTCCCCCTGGCCTTGGGGCTGCTGGCCGCCAACGACACCCTGCAGCGCAGACAGCTGCACGGGATCTACTCGGCCGGGGAGCTCTCCCTGACCGGTGAGGTCAAGCCCGTTCCCGGCGTGCTGCCCATGGCCCTCAAGGCCAGGGACCAGCAGGCCAGGTGCCTGCTGGTCCCCCGGGGAAACGCGGCCGAGGCCGCCGTGGTCAAGGAGCTGGTGGTCGTCCCGGTGGACACCCTGGGACAGGCCGTGCGCATCGTGGCCGGCGAGGAGAAAGCCCGGCCGGCGGTCTGTGACATCGAGGAGCTGTGGGCCGCGCGGGAGCAGCATCAGGTGGACTTCAGCGAGGTCAAGGGACAGGAGCATGCCAAGCGGGCCATCGAGATCGCCGCGGCCGGCGGGCACAATCTCCTGTTCATGGGGCCGCCCGGATCGGGCAAGACCATGCTGGCCAGGCGCATCCCCACGGTGCTGCCGCCCCTGGCCTTTGACGAGGCCCTGGAGGTGACCAAGATCTACTCCGTGGCCACCATGCTCGAGGAGGGTCGCCCGCTGCTGGTCACCAGGCCTTTCCGCTCCCCCCACCACACCATTTCGGACGCAGGTCTCATCGGCGGCGGCCACTACCCCAGGCCGGGGGAGGTCTCCCTGGGGCACCGGGGAGTGCTCTTCCTGGACGAGCTGCCCGAGTTCAAGAAGAACGTGCTCGAGGTCCTGCGCCAGCCCCTGGAGGACGGTCAGGTGACCATCTCCCGGGCCGCGGTCTCCCTGACCTACCCTGCCGCGTTCATGCTGGTGGCGGCCATGAACCCCTGCCCCTGCGGCTTCCGCACCCACGAGCAGCACCCCTGCACCTGCACACCGCAGCAGCTCCAGCGCTACCGGGCCCGCCTGTCCGGCCCCCTGCTGGACCGCATCGACCTGCAGGTGGAGGTCCCCACCGTGCCCTACAAGGAGCTCCGGCAGGACCGGGGCAGCCTGGACTCGGCCACCATGCGCTCCCGCATCGGGCAGGCCCGCGAGGTCCAGGACCAGCGCTACAGGGATCTTCCCCCGCGCACCAACAGCGACCTGTCGGGCCGCTGGCTGCAACAGTTCTGTGCCCTGGAAAGCCAGGAGCACGACTTCCTGGAGCAGGCCGTGCGCAGGCTGGGGCTGTCCGCCAGGGCCTTCACCCGCATCCTGCGCATCGCCCGCACCATTGCCGACCTGGCCGGCGACCCCGGGCTCAACGTGCCCCACCTGGCCGAGGCACTCAACTACCGCTTCCTGGACCGGGAGGAGCGATTCTGAAAAAATCGAAACCTCCCACAAAAAAGGCCGGGAGCATTCCCCCGGCCTTGGTTTTTCTGATTTGCTGTCGTGTGGTTAGTCTACAGCCCTCATGTCAGGGGCCATCATCCACCAGCCACCCTGAGAGATCTAGTCGTACTTGACGCCGGTCTTCTCATAGGCCTCCTGTCTGAATCTAACTTGCTCCTCGATCAGCTCGGAGTAGAGCTCGTTCAGGTCCTGGCGCAGGCTGTCCAGCTCTTGCTTGTCGGGATTGTCGGAGTAGAGTTCCTGGTTGATGGCCTGTTTCTTCTTGCGGATCTCCTGCCGGATGGGCGAGACCTTGTCGTAGTGGATCATCCACAGCTCGCCGAGCTTCCGCTGCTCCTCCTCGTCATACTCCTTTTCGTAAGCGCCGGGCCAATCCATTCCAAAGGTCGGGCCGAAGGTTCCCCGTTGCCCGTAATGGGGTCCGTACGGGGTATGGGCCGGACCCTGGCTTCTCATGCCGGGGCGCATGCCCTGGCCTCTCCCTTGCCACTGGGGATCTTCGGCTCCGGGCCAATACATGTCAAAGGCCGGACCAAACGTGCCCCGCTGCCCATAATGGGGGCCGTAGGGCGTGTGGGCCGGACCCTGGCTTCTCATGCCTTGGCGCGTATCCTGGCCTCTCCCTTCCCACTGGGGATCCTCGGCTCCGGGCCAATACATGTCATAGGCCGGCCCAAACGTGCCCCGCTGCCCATAATGGGGACCATAGGGGCTGTGCGTCTGCGCCTGGACCTGCCCGGCAAGTCCCACCAGGGCAAAGGCAAACAATACCATAGCTGCCATGCGTAACGTCTTCATTCAAAACCTCCTGGTTTCATGGTTGGCTTTTCCAGGGCTGTTCCAATGTACTAACCGGGTCCAGCCCGCTTCCTTGCGCAACGTTGATTCTAACCCTAATATCTTTCCTCCTGCCGATTGAAGAGGGAGACTTCAGCTATTTTTCAGGTAGCTCTCTCTACCCGGCAAGCTCACCGCCCGACCATGACACCCCATCAGTCGTCCTGCATTCCTGTATTGGCATGGGCTGCGCCTGCCCCTTTACGAAACATGGGAAAAGGGGGCAGGTGTAAGAAAGTACCTGTCAGGGTGCCCGGCCTGCCTGTCTGACCTTGACTCCTGCAGGACGCGACAATATTAACCGATATGATCGGGTTTCCACGTATCCAACCGGAGCCGGCTCCATGAGCCTCAGACTCAAGCAGATCTTCGACTCCTGCCCCTGGGAGAACAAGATTTTGAACCGTCTTCCTGAAAATGAGGCGGAAATCGCCTTCAGGTGGTATGACGAGGACGCCGACAAGGCCCTGAAATTCTTCACAGATCTCGGCAGCTTTGCCGGATGCTCAGAGGTCGGACCGCAACACAGGCGCAGCCTCTACTTCGGCCGCGACGCCCAGGGGAAATGGCTGCTCTGCGTGCACGAGGTCCCCAACCAGGACCACGATCCAGAAGAACACGGCCGCGGCCACGGCTGCACCACCGACCCCATCCGCACGATTTGAGGTGGCAACCCAGGCTTCGCTTGCAGCTTCCGTCTCCGCTCCTGGCTTCGCCGGGACAAGTCCGTCTCTGCTTGTAGCTTCGCCGGGACTAGTCGCCGTGGCATGGGGCGTAAGAAGAGTTCGAGACCGAAGCGTATTTGTTCTTCGGCACCGTGCAACGTGGGAAAAAAAGCATCCTCTTGGCATCTCTTGTGTCTTGCTTCCAGCTTCAATCTTCGAGCTTCCAGCTTCAATTTACCCGAGGGTCCGTCCTGGCAGCGCAACGCAGTCCAGATCCCACCATCTGCCCCCTAACCCGCCGATCGCCTGAAAATGGGATCTGGCAAGGCGCAAGGTCAGGGCGGGGCCGAGGAGTATTCCAATACCCGAGGGTCCGTCCTGGCCGCGCAACGCAGTCCAGATCCCATTTTCAGGCGATCGGCTAGTACATCCGGTGCCTGAAGAGCCAGCCTGCCACCGCCAGGCAGACCACCCCGATCACGGCCATGGGCCACATCTGGGGCACAAGCAGCTCGAGCGACGCACCCTGCAGGAAGACCCCCCTGACCACGACCATGAAGTAGCGCATGGGGTTGAGCAGGGTCAGGTACTGCACCGCCTGCGGCATGTTGGCGATGGGGGTGGTGAAGCCGGAGAGGATCACCGCCGGGACCAGGAACAGAAAGGCGCCCATGAGACCCTGCTGCTGGGTCACGGACAGGGAGGAGATCATCAGCCCCACCCCGATGGCCGAGAGCAGGTAGAGCACGAGCCCCAGGTAGAGCGTGCCCAGATGCCCCACCAGGGGGACCTTGAACCAGGTCACCGCCACCAGGATGATGGCCGAGCCCTCGGCCACCCCGATGACCATCCCGGGGATGGACTTGCCCAGCAGGATCTCCACCGGGCGCATGGGGGTGACCAGGAGCTGGTCAAAGGTGCCCTGCTCGCGCTCCCTGGCCACGCTCAGGGCCGTGACCAGCAGCGTGACCACCAGGGTCAGGAGCCCCACGATGCCGGGCACGATGAACCAGCGGCTCTCCAGGTTGGGGTTGAACCAGGCCCGGGTCACCAGCTGTACCTCGGGCTGCCCCCTGCCCTGGCGCAGGGCCAGCTCGGCGTTGAACTGACCCACGATCTGGCGCACGTAGCCCAGGGCGATCAGGGCGGTGTTGGAGTTGCGCCCGTCCAGGATGACCTGCAGCGGCGCCTGCCTTGGCTGGACCAGCTCCCTGGTGAACTGCCTCCCGATGTGCACTGCCAGCAGAATCTCCTTGGCCTCGATCAGCTCCCTGACCTGGTCCAGGCTTTTCACCCGGGCCTGCTCCTGAAAGTTGGGCGAGCCCTGAAAACGCGCCAGGAGCTCTCGGGAGGCCTGTCCCCCGTCCTCGTCGTACACGGCATAGGGAACCCTGGTCAGGTCGAAGGTGGCGGCATAGCCGAACACCACCAGCTGGATCAGCGGGGGCACGATGATGACCACCCGGCTCTTCTTGTCCTTGAGTAGGGACAGGAACTCCTTGCGGGCCAGGGCCAGGATGCGCCTGAGCATTGCCATGGGTCATTCCAGCCGTTTGCGGGCTTTGGCGCGGCTTATGCCCAGGAAGACCGCGGCCAGCCCGAGCAGGGCCAGGGCGTTGGGAATGACGATCGACCACAGGTCGCCGGCCAGGAAGACGGTCTGCAGGATGGCCACGAAGTAGCGCGCCCCGATCAGGTAGGTGATGGCCTGGACCCATCCCGGCATGCTCGGGATCTCGAAGATGAAGCCCGAAAGCAGGAAGGCCGGCAGGAAGGTGGACAGGATGGCGGCCTGCCCGGCCACGAACTGGTCCTTGGAGAGGATGGAGATGAGCAGGCCCATGCCCAGGGCCACCAGCAGGAAGAGGACCGAGCAGAGCAGCAGCACCCAGAAGGACCCGCGCAGGGGCACCTCGAAGACCCAGATGGCCATGGCCACGCTCAGGGCCATGCCCCCCATGCCCAGCACGAAGTAGGGAACCAGCTTGCCGATCAAGATCTCCCGCACGCTGACCGGTGTGACCATCAGGGCCTCCATGGTGCCCCGCTCCCACTCCCTGGCCATGACCATGGCCGTGAGCAGGGCCCCGATCAGGGTCATGATCACCGCAACCAGCCCGGGGACCAGGTAGTTGCGGCTGCGCACCTCGGCGTTGAACCAGACCCGCTGCTCGAGCTCCACTGCCCCGGCCGGCTTGCTCTTGATCCTCCTTCCTTCCTGCCAGGATGCGATCACCCCGTCGGCATAGCCCATGACGATCCGGGCCGTGTTGGCGTCCACACCGTCCACCACCAGCTGGGCCGGGGCGCTGCCGCCCGCGTGCAGCCTGCGGCTGAAGTCCCCCTGCAGCCTGAGGATCCCCCTGACCTCACCCTGGAGAAGGGCCTGCTCGGCCGCGGCAAAGCTCGGGAAGCTCCTGGTCTGGAAGTACCTGGATCCGGCAAAGGCGCCGAACAGGTCCGCGCTGTCCGCCCCGGGGTCCTCGGCCACCAGGGCCAGGGGGACGTTCTCGGCGTCCAGGGACACCCCGTAGCCGAACAAGAGCAGCAGAATGACCGGCATGACAAAGGCGATGGCCAGGCTGCTCGGGTCCCGCATCACCTGGAAGAACTCCTTGCGGATCAGCCCCCGCAGCCGCATGGCCCCGCCGCCCCGATCCTTCCGCCGGGAGCGGCTCATGCCGCCTCCTCCTCAGGCTGCTCCTCACGCTGGATGAGGCTGATGAAGGCCTCCTCGATGCTCGGCTCGGGGCGATCCTCCGAGCCCGCCCTGCGCTTGATCTCCAGGGGGGTCCCCAGGGACAGGATGCTCCCGGCGGACATGATGGCCAGCCGGTCGCAGTACTCCGCCTCCTCCATGAAGTGGGTGGTGACCATGACCGTGACCCCTTTGGAGGCCAGCACATTGATGTGGTGCCAGAACTGCCTCCTGGCCAGGGGGTCGACCCCGGAGGTGGGCTCGTCCAGGAAGAGGATGTCCGGCTCGTGCATCAGGGCGCAGGCCAGGGCCAGCCGCTGCTTGTAGCCAAGGGGCAGGTCCCCGCTGACCGCCTCCTGCTGGTCTTCGAGGTCGAAACGCTCCAGGGCCCACTGGATACGCTGGCTTCGCCTGCGGCCCGTGAGGTTGTAGGCACTGGAAAAGAACTCCATGTTCTGGCGCACCGAAAAGGTCCGGTACAGGGAGAACTTCTGGGACATGTACCCGATCCGGGCCCTGGCCCGGGCAGCGGCGTGGCGCAGGTCGCGCCCGGCCACGGTGAGCCGCCCCTCGCTGGCAGGCAGCAGGCCGCAGAGCATGCGGAAGGTGGTGGTCTTGCCCGCGCCGTTGGCCCCGAGCAGGCCGAAGACCTCCCCGGCGTGCACCTGGAAAGAGACCTCCCGGACGGCGTAGAAATCCCCGAAGCGTCGGGAGGCTTTTTCCACGTCGATCACCGGACCTTGCTGCTCCTCTTGTGACCCTTGCCGACCTGAAGAATCTTTCTCTCTGCCGTGTGAGGGCTCTTCATCCCCGGTCAGCAGGTCCACGTACCCGTCCTCGAAGCGCGGCTCGGCAGGGGTGACCTGCAACCCTTCCCGGGTTTGCAGCCATTCCCCCTGACTGGGCGTTTCGCCCTCGGCCAGGACCAGCCGCACCTGCTCACCCTGGATGACCGCGTCCAATACCCCGTCCGTGGCTGCCAGGCGTTCCTGCAGCTCGCGCCGGTTGAGATCCTGGGGCACGTCCACCAGGAAGACCCTGTCCGCAAGCCCGGTGACGAAGGTGTCCGGCGCCCCCGCCCCCATCACCTTCCCCTCGTGCAGCAGCACCACCTCGTGACAGCGCTCGGCCTCGTCCAGGTAGGCCGTGGACATGAGCACGGTCATGCCCTGCTCCTCCACCAGGTCGAAGACGATCGACCACAGCTCCCGCCGGGAGACCGGGTCCACCCCCACGGTGGGCTCGTCCAGGAGCAGCAGGTCCGGGGGGTGCACCAGGGTGCAGGCCAGCCCCAGCTTCTGCTTCATGCCCCCGGAGAGCCTGCCGGCCAGGCGGCCCGTAAAATCCCCCAGCCCGGTCATGCGCATCAGCTCCGCATAGCGCTCCTGACGCTCCCCGCGCCTGACCCCCTGCAGGTCGGCGTACAGGTCCAGGTTCTCCTGCACCGACAGGTCCTCGTACAACCCGAAACGCTGGGGCATGTACCCGATGAGGGATTGGATCTTGAGGGAGTCGCGGGCCGCGTCCATCCCCAGGACCGTGACCGAGCCCCGGTCCGGCACCAACAGCCCGGCGGCCAGGCGCATGGCCGTGGTCTTGCCAGCGCCGTCCGGGCCGACCAGCCCGGTGATGGACCCGGGGCGGATGGAAAAATCAGCCCCCTGCAGGGCGTGCACGACCCTGTTGCCGGAGGTGAAGGCCTTGGCCACGTCCTGATAGACCAGGACCGGCTGCTCCTCGGACCCTTTGTCAGGGGCGGTGTCTTCCCTTCCTGGCAGCGGCTCGGCCATCACGCTGCACCGGTGGCATTGCTGCTTTCCCGGCCCTGGTCCAGGGGCACGCTCACCGTGGCGGGCATGCCCAGCCTGAGCTCCCCTTGGGGGTTTGGCACGTAGACCCGGACCTGGTAGACCAGCTGGGTCCTGATCTCCTCGGTCTGCACCGACTTGGGCGTGAACTCGGCCGTGGGGGAGATGTACCCTATCCAGCCCTCGTAGCGCTTGTCCGGAAAGGAGTCCGTGGTAACCCAGGCGGTCATGCCGGGCTCAAGCAGTCCCAGGTCCGGCTGGTCAACAAAGACCCGGACCCAGACAGGGTCGTTCAGGGCCAGGGTGAAGACCGGGTTCTGGGGCGAGGCAGTGTCCCCCCTCTCCAGCAGGCGCTGCTGGATGGTCCCGTTCCCGGGGGCAGACAAAAAGGCGTACTCCAGCTCCTGGAGCGCCAGGTCCAGCTCGGAGCGCTGGGCATCCAGGCCGGCCCTGGCCTCGTCAATGTCCTCCTGCCGGGGGCCAGCCAGGGCCAGCTGGTAGGCTTCCCGCGCCGCCGTAAGCCTGGCCTCGGCCGCCTCAGCAGAGCTCACGGCGTCGTCCGCTTCCTGATCGGAGACCGCCCCGCTCCGCCGAAGCTCCTGAAGGCGAAGCGCCCGCTTGCGGGCATTGACCGCCTGGGCACGGGCCGCCTCCATCTCGGCCCCGGCCTGCTGGATCTCCTCCTGCCTGGACCCGGCCAGGAGACGCTCCAGGACCTTCTCCTGCGCCCTGACCCGAGCCCTGGCCCCTTCCACCCGCTGACGCAGCCGGCTGGTGTCCAGCTCGGCCAGGAGCTGCCCCGCGGTCACAGCATCGCCCTCCTCCACCAACAAGCGGTCGATCTTCTCGGTCACCAGAAAACCCAGCCCCACCTGGCGGATGTCCACGTTCCCGTAAAGGACCAACTCCTCGACCCTGGAATCTCCCCGGCCAAACCAGCCCATCTGCCAGGCCGCAAGACCTGCCCCGAAAAGGAGCAGTAGAGCA
Source organism: uncultured Desulfohalobiaceae bacterium (assembly GCA_964594925.1). GTDB lineage: Bacteria > Desulfobacterota > Desulfovibrionia > Desulfovibrionales > CAZUBS01 > CAZUBS01. The sequence goes on along the minus strand of CAZQOG010000003.1, from coordinate 14,166 downwards.
ACCAGGACAACGACAGTCTTTTTCATACCTTTCCTTCCCTTTTAAATCTCTCGAATAATACTTCCACTGATTTCATGGGGTTGCAACCGACTTTTGTCTCCCCCCTTTTTTACCCATTTCAGACCAGGTGCGAAATGGGTAAAAAAATTGTTTCTGAAAATGTGTTGCCCTGAGGATGTGCACTTCCGGGAGCGAAGCTTTTCTGCTACAGGTCCGGTCTTTCAATTTTTTACACTCGGTTTTGATCCGGTTTTGATAGGGGGGCGTGATCGTTTACCTCAAGCTGGTGCTGACCACCATGTTCTGGGGGGGGACCTTTGTGGCCGGGCGGGTGCTGTCCAGGGAGCTGGGGCCGTTCGAGGCCGCGTTCCTGCGCTTTTTCCTGGCCTCGCTGTTCCTCATGGCCATGACCTGGAAGGAGACGGGGCAGTGGCTGCGGCTGCCCCGCAAAAACTGGCCCCTGGTCGTGCTGCTCGGGATGACCGGGGTCTTTGCCTACAACGTCTTCTTCTTCCAGGGCCTCAAGACCGTGGCTGCGGGCCGGGCCGCCCTGATCATCGCCCTCAACCCGGTGGGCATCGCCCTGGCCTCGGCCCTGTTCATGGGCGAGCGCCTGACCCTGCAGAAGGCGCTGGGCATTGCCGTCTGCCTGTGCGGAGCAGCCGTGGTCCTGGCCAGGGGCAACCCGCTGGAGCTCCTGTCCGGCGGGCTTGGCCTGGGCGAACTCTGCCTGCTCGGCTGCGTGCTCTCCTGGACCCTCTACTCCGTGCTCGGCAAGCGGGCCCTGGGCTCGCTCTCCCCGCTGCAGGCGGTGACCGGCTCCTGCCTGGCCGGGGCCCTGCTCCTGCTGCCCTTTGCCCTGGCCCAGGGGCTCCCCGGGCACCTTGCGGATCTTGAGGCGTCCCAGTGGGCCGGGCTGGCCTACCTGGCCGTCTGCGGCACGGGCCTCGGGTTCTCCTGGTACTACCAGGGCCTGCGGGCCATCGGCCCCACCCGGGCCGGGGTGTTCATCAACCTGGTCCCGGTCACCGCCGTGACCCTGGGGGTGGTCCTGCTGGGCGAGAGCCTCTCCGGCACCCTGGTCTCGGGCGCGGCCCTGGTGGTCACGGGGCTGTTTCTGACCAACACCCCCAGGTTGAGAGTGCGCAGGCGGGTGGGGTGAAGAGGGGGGGTGTAAATAGGACCGATAGGACCGATAGGACGGATGGGACCGATAGGACCCCCCCCTGAAGAAAGGGGAATAGGACCATGGGACAAGAGATGCGGGTTCAGGGGTCGCTCTTCTGTCCACGTCGTCCACTCAGTCCACACAGTCCACCCGCTTCTCCGTCCTTGCCAACCCTCCTTTGCTTGGGCAAGCTGGCTGCCATGAAGAGCGTCTGCGTGTTCTGCGGTTCGAGTTTCGGGGAGCGTGCCGAATATGCCCGGGCAGCCAGGGGCCTGGCCCGGGCTGTGGCCGGGCAGGGCATGACCCTTGTCTACGGGGGGGCGGCCATGGGGCTCATGGGGTTGCTGGCCGACACGGCCCTGGAGGCGGGAGGGAGAGTGGTCGGGGTCATCCCCCGGGCGCTCGAGGACCGGGAGGTGGCCCACACCGGCCTGTCGGAGCTGCACCTGGTGGGCTCCATGCACGAGCGCAAGGCCCGCATGGCCGAACTGGCGGACGGCTTCGTGGCCCTTCCCGGCGGGGCCGGGACACTGGAGGAGATCTTCGAGGTCTGGACCTGGGTCCAGATCGGACTGCACGCCAAGCCGTGCGGCCTGCTCAACGTGGCCGGTTACTACGACGGCATCCTGGCCCAGCTCGAGCGCATGGAGCAGGACGGCTTCATCCGTCCGGCCTACCTCCGGGCACTGGTGGTGGAATCCGACAGCGAAGCGCTGCTTGGGCGCTTCACAAGCTACGCCCCGCCCCCGGACAAGTGGGGTGATCTTCCAGGGAGTGCACCCGGAGGCCTTACCCCTTGAGGGAAAGCGGCAGTGGTTGCTCTGGAGGGCTATTGCCGGGTTGTGGCCTCTGATCGATCTGACGGATCTGACAGATCAGACCGATCTTGTTTCGGACTATCGGACTATCCGGCTCCGAATGTCCGATCGACCGAGAGTCCGATGCGGGATGCGTCGGATCGGTCGGACCCTTGCGTAGCCTTGTCTTTACCCTGCAAACAGGAACCCGTTTCCAGTGGACTGCTTGACCGTGTACAGGGCCTTGTCCGCCTCCCTGATCAAAGTGTCCTGGTCCTGGCCCAGGTCTGGATAGAGGGCGATGCCGATGCTGGCGCTCAGGCGGGACACGCCCAGGGAGTGGCGCACGGGGCCGCTCAGAGCGGCCAGGATCCGGTAGGCCACGGGCTCCACGTCCTTCCTGCCCCTGACCTGGGACATGAGCAGCACGAACTCGTCACCGCCGAAGCGGGCCACGGTATCCGTGTCGCGCAGACAGAGCTTGATCCGCCGGGCCACCTCTGAAAGCACGGTGTCCCCGACCTTGTGCCCAAAGGAGTCGTTGACCTCCTTGAAGTGATCCAGGTCGACGTAGAGCAGGGCCAGCTTTGTTGTGGTCCGTTTGGCCAGGGCTTTGGCCTGGAGAAAGCGGTCCGTGAACAGGTTGCGGTTGGGCAGGCCGGTGAGCGGGTCGTGCATGGCCATGTGGTGGATGCGCTGCTGCTGCTGCTTGCGCCATGTGATGTCCTGGGCCAGTCCGGCAATGGAGTCGGACTGTTCCCGGCGCTCCCCGGTTCGAAAGGCCCGGTCCCAGATCCAGCGCTCGCTCCCGTCGGGCCGGACGATCCGGTACTCCAGGTCGAAGCCTGACTGCCCGGCCAAAAACGACGCATAGACCTTGCGAACGGTGGACTGATCCTCGGGGTGGACAGACTCGATCCAGGCCCTGGGATTGTCATAGAGATCATCAGCCGGCCGGTCCCAGATCCTCTGGTAGGCCGGGCTCACATAGCGCACCCGTTTTGGGTCCCCGGGCTCGGTCAGCCAGAAGACCTCCTCGATGTTCTCCACCAGCTCCCGGAAACGCTCCTCGCTTTCCTGAAGGGAGATCACGGCCTGTTTGCGCTCGGTGATGTCCCTGATCACGGACACGGCCCGGACGACTTCGCCCTCCCGGCCCAGGATGGGGGAGTACCTGACCAGGAGATGGCGCTGCCCCAGACCGGGGTAGTCGTGGGACATCTCGTACTCCACGACCTCCCCCTGCAGGCAGCGCTTCAGGTTGGGGCCGATGACTTTGTCGTAGGCCTCCGGGCCCACCACATCCCTGACCTGCCGGCCCTCCACCTCTGTGCGCTCAAGTCCGCGACGCTTGAGAAAGGCCTCGTTGACCATGCGGTAGACGCCGCCCCGGTCCACCACCGCCACCAGGTCGTCGGTGAACTCCACCACAAAACGGTACTCGTCGTGGCTGTCTGCACTGTCTTTGTTTCCCCGGCCCTGCGTGTCTGCCTTTCTACCCATTGCCATGCCTCTTGAGATGGAAACGGTTTCCGTGCCTGTTGGGTGCCGTGCGATTTTCACAACAGCCTGTCTCAATCCTCTCTAAACCCTGCCCAACTCTCTGTAAACCTCGTCTGCCGCCAGGTTTCGGCCCTCAAGAAGGACACGCGGGGGGGATTTTCCCGGCCTGAATCACCGACAGGATAGCAGCGTGATCAGCATCATGGGAAGAGTGGTTTTGACTTTTCATATCAACCCCAGCATAACATACACAAAGGTTTCCCCCTGACAGACCGCAACCCAGACCACCCGTACCTGCCATGAACATACCAAGCCTGACCGCACTCTTCACCAGCTGGTCCATGAACCTGCTCCTCGCCGGGGTCACCATTGTTCTCGCCCTGGCTGCCCATTTCATCCTCTTCCGAGTCCTGAGGAGGATTGCCCGGAGGGATGAAAACCACCCTGTGCTCGCGCATTGCAGCACCCATTTCAGAAAGCTTTCCCTGGTCGCCTTCCTGCTCCTCGGCCTGCAGCTGGCCCTGCCCCTGCTCAGGATCGAGAGCCCCTGGACAGAGTATCTGGGGCATTTTCTGAACATCTCCTGGATGGTGGTGCTTTTCTGGGCCGCCCGGCAGGGCCTGATCGTTTTCGAGGCTGTCATCCTGGAGCGTTTCCAGATGGGCGTGGCGGACAACCTCAGGGCCCGCAAGATCCACACTCAGATCCAGGTGCTCAAGAAGGTGGTCTACGTGGTGCTGGCCGTCATCGCGGGGGCGGTCATCCTCATGAGCTTCAAGGGGGGGCGCAACGTGGGCGCCAGCCTGCTGGCCTCTGCCGGTATTGCCGGGCTGATCATCGGCATGGCTGCCCAGCGCACCCTGGGCAACCTGCTGGCTGGAATCCAGATCGCCTTCACCCAGCCCATCCGGCTGGACGACGTGGTGGTGGTCGAGGGTGAGTGGGGCCGCATCGAGGACATCACCCTGACCTACGTGGTGGTGTGCATCTGGGACCAGCGGCGCCTGATCCTGCCCATTTCCTACTTCATCGAGCAGCCCTTTCAGAACTGGACCCGGGTCTCGGCCGGCATCCTGGGCACGGTGGTGCTGCCCCTGGACTACACCGTGCCCCTGGAGGAGCTGCGAGCCGAGTACAAGCGCCTCCTGGACGACTCCGAGGACTGGGACGGCCAGGTCTGGAACGTCCAGGTCACCGACTCCACCGACCGGACCATGACCGTGCGCCTGCTCATGAGCGCCCCGGACTCGGGCACGGCCTGGATGCTGCGCTGCCACATCCGGGAGAAAATGATCGAATGGATCCGACAAAACTATCCCGGAGCCCTCCCTCGGCTGCGGGCGGAAGTCGGTAGGGAATCCGAACAGGAACCAACCGACACCCCCGGGGGGACTCCCCCTTGAGTGGACGGGGTGGACTTGGTGGACGGGGTGGACGAAGTGGACAAGACCCTCCCTCCCAATACTCTTTGTCCACTCCGTCCACAAAAAAAGCGCGGCCCCAGCCGCGCTTTTCCTGCTTTCTCATCCTTCACCCCTCAGCCTTCATCCTTTCAACACCGCCTCCACCACCCGTTCTGCCGAGGGCCGGTAAAACCCCTCCATGGGGGGGGAGAACGGCACCGGAATATCCGGCGCGGCCACCCGCCGGACCGGGGACTTGAGCTCGGCAAAGCACTCCTCGGCCACCAGGGCCGCGATCTCGGCCCCGAACCCGCAGAACCGGGTGGCGTCGTGCAGCACCACCAGGCGTCCGGTTTTGCGCACCGAGGCGAGCACCGCGTCCCGATCCAAGGGCACCAGGGAGCGCAGGTCCACGACCTCCAGGGACACGCCTTCGGCCTCCAGCAGCTCGGCCGCCCGCAAAGCAGTGAACACGGCCCCGCCGTAGGTGACCAGGCTGCAGTCGGTTCCCTGGCGCACGATCCGGGCCTGGCCCAGGGCCACCCGGTGATCGCCCTCGGGAACCTCGCCCCGGGACCAGTACAGGGTCATCTCCTCCACCACCACCACCGGGTCGGGGTCGAAGATGGCCTCCAGCAGCAGCCCCTTGGCCTCTGCCGGGGTCGCGGCGTAGGTCAGCTTGAGGCCGGGCACGTGGGCCACCCAGGCCTCCAGGTTGTGAGAGTGCTGGCAGCCGGCAGTGAAGTTGACCCCGGCCTTGACCCGCACGGTCAGGGGGAAGCGGGACTTCCCCCCGGAGAGGTAGCGCAGCTTGGCCGCGTGGTTGACCAGCATGTCCGAGGCCAGGGTGAAAAAGGGGAAGAACATGATCTCCACCACCGGCAGCAGCCCCTGACAGGCCGCACCCACGGCCAGTCCGGCAATGGCCGCCTCGCTGACCGGCGTGTCCAGCACCCGGGCGGGACCAAAGCGCTCCAACAAGCCCGCGGTGGGCATGTTGGGGTCGGCGTGAATCGAGGTCCCCACCCCCTCCCCGGCAATGAACACCCGGTCGTCCAGCTCCATGGCCGTGGCCAGGGCGTCCTGCACGGCCTGGCCGTAAGAGAGCTCGGGCATTTTTTTCTCCTTGGTTTTCGTGGACTGAGTGGACTTTGTGGACCAAGTGGACGAAGTGGACCAAACCCCTGTCCACTCAGTCCACTGTGTCCACTTGGTCCACTTCGTCCACCAAAAATCTTTCTTCTACCCCCGAAACCCAACCGGCTCGTTCACCCACACGTGGTCCATGGCCTCCTCGGGCTCGGGCCAGGGGCTCATGGCGGCGAAGGTCACGGCGCCTTCCACCCGGCCCTGCATCTCGTCGCGTATGGACGTGCGCTGGCCCGTGCGCAGCACCCCGCCCTGGACGAGCTTCTCGCCATAACAGCGCACCGGGCAGAGCTCGGCCCATCCGGCCAGCTCCTCCGGGTCCACGTAGTGCTGCCGGTCGCGCTCGCCGTGGCCGCGCATGCGGTAGGTCAGGGCCTCCATCAGGACCGGCCCACCGCCGCCCCGGATGCCGGCCATGAGCTCACCAGCCGCGTCGTGAACCGCCTCCACGTCGTTGCCGTCCACGAACCGGCCCTCCATGCCATACCCCGCGGCACGGTGGGCTATCTTGCCGGCCGAGCAGTGGGTCTGAAAGGCCTGGGCCCCGGCCCAGCAGTTGTTCTCGCACACGAAGAGCAGCGGCAGCCTCCACACCCCGGCCAGGTTCATGGCCTCGTGCACGCTGCCCTCTGCCGCTGCCCCGTCCCCGAAAAAGACCGCGGTCAGGGTGTCCTCGCCCCGGTACTTCTGGGCAAAGGCCGCGCCCACGGCCAGGGGCGGCCCGGCCCCGACCACGGTGGAGGTCATGGGCGCATTCACCTCGGGCACGGCCAGGTGCAGGGTGCCGGACTTGCCCAGATTCACCCCCTCCACCCGGCCCATGATCTCGGCCATGAGCTTGCCCGGGTCCGCGCCCTTGGCCAGCAGGTGGCCGTGGCTGCGGTGGTTGGTGATGCACACGTCCTCTTCGCGCATGGCCGCGACAACCCCCGCGGCCACCGCCTCCTGCCCGGTGGCCAGGATCTGCATCCCCGGCACCAGCTCCCCTTCCGCAGCCAGCCGGGCAATGCGCTCCTCGAAAACGCGGATGAGCACCATGGTGCGGTAGAGGTCGGTCTTCTGGGCGTGGGTCAGGGCTGGGGGCATGGGTGGGCTCCTTGGTTTGGGCGCAGGATAGCAGGACTGGGGGGTTGGGGGAAGAGGTGCGGGGGGTTGTGGATAGGACGGATAGGACCGATAGGACCGATTGGACGGATAGGACCCCCCCGCATAGGACGATAGGACCGGGTGGGGTCCTATGGTCCTATGGTGTCCACTTGGTCCACTTTGTCCACTCAGTCCACTTCGTCCACTACTTCTTCCTCTTCCCGCCTTTCTTGCTCTTGCCTCCAGCTTCCAGCTTCTTGCTTCCAGCCTTCTTACTCATCCTTCCGCCTTCATCCTTCATCCTTTCCCCCACCACCTCCCCCAGCACCTCCAGCAAATCCTCCTCCTCGATGGGCTTGGACACGCACCTGGTCATGCCCGCCTTCAGGAACTTCTGCTGTTCGTCCTGGTGTGCATAGGCGGTGAAGCCGATGATGGGGATGTCGGCGTAGGGCCTGCCTGAGCTGCGGATGTTCCTGGTGGCCTCCAGTCCGTCCATCGTGGGCATCTGCACGTCCATGAGCACCACGTCGAAGGATTCCTCCTCCAGGGCCTCCAGGGCCTGTTTGCCGGAGTAGGCCGAGCTCACCCTGTGGCCTGCGTCGGACAGCCCCTCCTGCAGGGCCAGCTGGGTGATGGGGTTGTCCTCGGCCAGCAGGATCCTGAGCCTGGTCATGGACCTGGGCTCATCCGCCTCGGGCAGGGGCTCCCGGGTCGGGGGCTGCAGGGGCAGGGTGAAGGAGAAGCGGCTGCCCTTGTTTTTTTTGCTCTCTACGTTCAGGGTGCCGCCCATCAGGTCGACCAGGTTTTTGGAGAGGGCCAGGCCCAGTCCGGAGCCCCCGTGCTTCCTGGTGTAGTCGGTCTCGATCTGGGTGAAGTTCTCGAAGATGCGCTGTTGCCACTCCCTGGGGACGCCCGGCCCGGTGTCGGCCACGGTAAAGGTCAGGGCCCAGGTGCCGGCGGGGTCCTTGTCCGCCCGGACCGTGACCGTGACCGAGCCCCGGCTGGTGAACTTGACCGCGTTGTCCACCAGGTTCCTGAGCACCTGGGAAATGCGGTCTGGATCGCCCAGCAGCTGGTCCGGAACGCGGGGCCCCACCCGGGCTTCCAGCCCAAGCCCCTTCTGGGCCACCCTGGGCTCGAACAGGGCCTGCAGCTTGGAGATCATGTCCCGGGGCGAGAAGACCCGCTCGTGCAGCTCGAACCGCCCCACCTCCATGCGGGACAGGTCCAGGATGTCGTTCAGGATGGACAGCAGGGACTGGCCCGCGTCGCGCATCATCTGCAGCTTGAGCGCCTTTCCCGGCTCCTCTTCCTTCTTGAGCAGCACCCCACACATGCCGAGGATGCCGGAAATTGGCGTGCGGATCTCGTGGCTCATGTTGGCCAGGAAGGCGGACTTGGCCCTGCTGGCCTGCTCGGCCCGCTTTTTCGACGCCTCCAGGGTGCGGTGCAGCCGGGTCTCCTCGGTCACGTCCATGGCAATGGCCAGCACCGTGGTCACGCCGTCGTCTTCCACCTGCTCCGGCACCAGCCGGACACGGAAGTGGCGTTCCTGCTCGGCAAAGGGCCAGGACAGGCAGACCTCCAGATCCTGGTTGGAGGCGAAGCACTGCGCAAGGCCCTCCATGAAGGTCTTCCGCCCCGGGGAGGGGTCGGCCTCGCCCACGCTGCGCCCCAGGCACTCCCCGGCCGGGATGCCGATCAACTCCTCGATGGCCGGGTTGATGTAGTGCACCTTTCCTTCCCGGTCGAATCGGGCCACGATCTCGGGCAGGTGGTCCACCAGGGTGCGGTACTCCCGGCGCTGCCGGTCCAGGGCGTCCCGGGAGACGGCCAGCTCGGTGATATCGGTCAGGGAGGCGAAGACCTCGGGCTCCTCGCTGAGCAGGGGGTCGCCCCGGTCCAGGGTGATGAGTACGTGCACCGCTCTCTCACGGGTGGTGTGCAGACGGGCCTCCACCTCGCGGCGCTGGTGGGTGGCCAGGACCTGCTTGAACACCGCAGCCACCTGGGCGGTGTCGCCCAGGTCCAGGTAGCGCAGGAAGCTGCGGCCCGCGAGCTGGCCCGCCGGGCTGGTCAGCAGCTCGGCCGCGGCCCGGTTGGCCCGCTTGATCTTCCCCTTGGGGCCCAGGATGATGTAGGCGGTGGGGGCCAGGTTGAACAGGTTGCGGAAGCGCCGTCCCTGCTCCTCGGCCCGGTCCCGGGCCTGGCGCAGGTCCTCCTGCTGCATCTGCAGCTCCACCTGCTGCACCTCCAGTTCGTGGACCATCCGCTCCAGCTCCTGCTTCTCGGGGTCGGCACGCCCCCGCCCCTCCCGGCGGCGGCGCTCGAGCACCTCCTCGGCCCGCCTCCTGAGCTCATCCGGCACCTCGCGGTCGCTGGAGGCAGGGTTGGGGGGGAGCTGGGTGTCTTTTTTCTTCTTGGTCATGATGGGGTCATTGGTGGTTTTGTTGTGGGGGGCTGTGGATAGGACCGATAGGACCGATGGGACGGATAGGACCGATAGGACCCCCCGATAGGACTATAGGACGGTGGGGCGGGGTGCTATTGGTCCTCTTCGTCCACTCAGTCCACTCAGTCCACATCGTCCACTTCGTCCACAAAACTGGATCTTCCCTGCCTTTCCCTCATCCTTCATCCTTCATCCTTCATCCTTTTCTTCCCTCTTCCTCTTCCCGGTCACGTCCTCCATGGCCAGCAGGATCCGCTCCTCGCCCACGTCCTGACGTTGCAGCCTGCGGGCGTTGAGCAGCAGGGTGCGGTAGCCGATGCCCGGGAAGTCGTGCTCCACCAGGTAGTCCTCGAAGGGCTCGCTGGTGCAGCGCACCTTTTTGAGCAAGTCCTTGAGCCTTTGGATGTCCCACTGGCCCCGGCCCAGGTCGGTCAGGTGGCGGCCCTCGGTCTCCTCCTTCTTGACCTTGAACATGCGGTAGAAGGAGCGGTTGGCCGAGATGACCATGTTCTTGTCGTTCAGCACCAGCAGCGCTTCGCGCACCGTGTCCACGACGTTCTCGGCGTAGCGCCTGGTCGCCTCGATCTTGTCCTGGTGCAGGGCCTTGATCTTCTCCTGGGCCTCTTTCTGGGCGTTGATGTTCAAAAAGGTGACCACGGTGCCGCTGATGCGCTGGTCAGCGTCACGGGCGGGCAGAACCCGCATCTGGTACCAATCCCCGCCGGTGGTGGCCACCTCCTGCTCCACCGGGTCCAGGGACTCCAGGACCCGGCGGGCGGCCCCGGCAATGTCCAGCTCCTTGAACTCCGAAGCCAGGTGGGTCACGGGCCGGCCGATGTCCGTGTCCATGACGTGGACCAGGTCGGTCGCCGCCCCGGTGAAGCGCTTGACCCGCTGCTCCCGGTCCAGGAACAGGATGGGGATGCGGGTGGAGTTGAACAGCGAGCTCACGTTCTGATAGGCCCGGGAGATCTGGTCCATCTTCTCCTCGAGCTCGGTGTTGACCGTGGTCAGCTCCTCGTTCAGGGACTGCAGCTCCTCCCGGGACGACTCCAACTCCTCGTTGGTGGACTGCAGCTCCTCATTGGAAGACTGCAGCTCCTCGTTGGAGGACCGGAGCTCCTCGGTGGTGGTCTCCAACTCCTCCTGCAGGGTGCGCTTTTCCCGCTGGCAGGCCTGCAGGGCCTTCTCCATGTCCTGCACGTGCTCTTGGACCTCCTGCTCCAGGTCGGAGACGTCCACCTCAGAAGGTGGCGCCTGCTCGGGCTCGGGCCGGTCCAGGAACAGGACCAGGTACATGTCCTTGAGGGGCTGGGGATCGTTCAAGGGACTGACTTTCAGGGCCAAATGCTGCCGCCCCCCGTTGGTGCGCACCCACAGGTTCTCCCGGGTCACCTCCTCCCCGGACGAGACCGCCCGGCGCAGGCAGGAGGAGAGCTCGAACCTGATCCCCTCCCGGGCCAGGTTGTGCAGGCTGGCCGAGGGCCGGCCCTGAGAGTGCTCCAGGTACTTGCCGGTGCGTCCGTGGAAGTAGGCGATCTCCCCCTGCTCGTCCACGATGACCGCCGGCGGGGTGTGCTCCTCGAGCAGCACCTCCTGCACCGCCTCCTCCAGGCTGGGCCTGGGCGTGGTCTCTTGCTCCGCCTCTGCCTGCCCGGGCACGGCGTGCGCCTGCTTGCGCTCCCTCCGGCCCGAGGGGAAGGCCATCCCGGGCCGAAGGCCCGCCGCGACCTCGCGCCGGCGAAAGATGTTCCACTTCTGGTTGATGGGGGCGAAGAGCTCGGTAAACTCGCCCACGCTCTCCGAGGTGCCCAGAAAGAGCACCCCCCCGGGATTGAGCACGTAGTGGAACAGGGGGATGAGCTTCTTCTGGGCCCGGCTCTCCAGGTAGATGAGCAGGTTGCGGCAGGCCACCAGGTCCAGCCGGGTGAACGGGGGGTCCCTGAGCACGTCCTGGACCGCGAACACGATGTGGTCCCGGATCTCCTTGCGCACCTGGAAGCCCTGCTCCTGCTCGGTGAAGAACCGCTTCAGCCGCTCCGGGGTGACGTCCTAGGCAATGGCCTTGGGGTACTGCCCCTGCCTGGCCCGCCCCAAGGCCTGCTGGTCGATGTCCGTGGCAAAGACCTGGTACTCCAGGTTGGCCTCCAGCTCCTGCACGGTCTCGGTCAGCAGCATGGCCAGGGAGTAGGCCTCCTCCCCGCTGGCGCACCCCGGCACCCAGACCCGCAGCTGCTCCGAGTCCTCCACCTGGCGCACCAGCCCGGGCAGGACCTCCTGCCGCAGATGCTCGAAGGCCCCCGGGTCCCGGAAGAAGCTGGTCACCCCGATCAGCAGCTCCTGGTGCAGATTGTCCACCTCGTCCCGGTACTTTTTCATGGCCAGGATGTATTTATTGGGCGAGTCCGATCCGGTCACGGCCATGCGCCGCTGGATGCGCCGGATCAAGGTGTTCTTCTTGTAGTTCGAAAAATCGCGGCCGGTGCGGTTTTTGAGCAGGGAGAGGATGGCCTCCATCTCCTGCCTGGCGATGACCTCGCGCCGCTCCCGGTCCCCTTTGGAGATGATCTCGGTCAGGGTGGCGAAGTAGTCCCGGAGCACCCGGCAGATGTTTTTGGCGTCCACCACGTCGTCCACCATGCCGGTGCGGATGGCGCTGGCCGGCATGCCCGTGTACTTGGCGCTCTCGGGATCCTGGACCAGGACAAGGCCGTCCTGCTCCTTGACCGTGGACAGGGAACGGGTGCCGTCGCTGCCGCTGCCCGAGAGCACCACCACGGCGCAGCGCTCGCGCAGCTCCCAGGCCAGGGACTCGAACAGCCTGTCCACGGGCAGATGCAGGCCGTCAGACTTCTCCCTCGCCACGAGCCTGAGCCGCCCCCCCTTAAGGACCACGTCCCGGTCCGTGGGGTGCACGAAAATTTTTCCCGGGGCCACTTCCATGCCGTCCCCGGCCTCCACCACGGCAAGGCCCGTCTTGCGGGCCAGCAGCTCGGGCAGCATGGAGACCTGCTTCTGACTGGTATGGGTGACCACCACAAAGGCCATGTCGCAGGCGTCGCCCTCACCGGAGAACATGGCCTCCAGGGCCTCCAGCCCCCCGGCCGAGGCCCCCACCCCGACCACCGGGAACCAGTTCTCCTGATCGGCAGGCTCTGGGGCCTTTTGCTCCGGCACTGGGGCCTTCTCCGGCTCCTGATGCGGTGCATCCTGCTGGGAGGGCTGGTGCGGTTGGCCGGCTTCCGGGGGGGAAGACCCGGCTTGTTCCTGCTCGCCTTCCCGGCCGGAATCGGGCAGCCCCTCTGGCTTGGTCCAGGTTTCGGTGTGGGTGTTGGTGGTCTGCTGCTTTTTCTCGACCATGGCGCGGTGCCTCGTTTTCGGGTTACAGTTCAGGGTACGCGAATTTCTTTGCGTGTCTAGGCGATGTCATGGGAAAGGGCAAAGAGGGGGGGTGGAAGAATAAGACGGATAGGACCGATAGGACCTATAGGACGGATGGGACACCCCCAAGAGGGCATTGTGCACAGCGGGGTGTGCACAATGCAAAACACTTTTCCGGCACAACCCGCAAGTGGCTGGCCTTGCGCGGTAGGCCCGCCATTTGCAGTAGCCCGGTCCTATAGTCCCATAGTCCTGAGGATGGGATCTTATCGGTCCTATCCGTCCTATCCGTCCTATCGGTCCTATCGGTCCTATGAACAACCCCATCCCACCCCACGGCGGTTACCGCAGCCTGCACTCCTTCCGCAACGCCACCATCATCTACGACGCCACGGTCCGCTTCTGCCACCGCTTCCTGCCCAGAAACACCCGCACACGCGACCAGATGGTCCAGGCCGCGCGCAGCGGCCGACAGAACATCGCCGAAGGCAGCCGGGCCGCGGCCACCTCGGCCAAGTCGGAGCTCAAGCTGACCAGCGTGGGACGGGCCAGTCTGGACGAGCTGCTCCTGGACTACGAGGACTTCCTGCGCCAGCGCCGCCTGCCGGTCTGGGACAAGCAGGACGACCGGGCCCGCAAGGTCCGCGCCCTGGCCCGCCAACGGGAAGCCTTCCGCTATACAAAATGGCTCGACCACCCCGACCCCGAGATTGCGGCCAACACGGTCATCTGCCTCATCCACCAGACCAACTACCTGCTGGACCGGCAGATCAAGTCCCTGGAAGCAAGCTTTCTCGAAAAGGGCGGGTTCAGCGAGCGGTTGTACGCCGCCCGGATGGAGCAGCGGGCTGAAGTTGGGGCCAAGGCAGGATCCCCACCCTGCCCCCGGTGCGGCAAGCCCATGGTCAAAAGGCAAGCGCGCCAGGGGCGGTGGGCCGGAAGTGAGTTCTGGGGCTGCTCGTTTTTTCCGAAGTGCAAGAAGACATTGCCGGTGGTGAAAGAATAGGACCGATAGGACGGATAGGACCACCGGCAAAAGACTGGGTCCTATCGTCCTATAGGGGGGGTCCTATCGGTCCTTTCCGTCCTATCGGTCCTATCAGTCCCATTTACAACCCCCCCACCCTGCACTACCGTCACTATTCAACCCAACCCCACCAACCAAGGAGACCCCAATGGCCAACTGCAAAGAAATGAAAAAAGGCGACGTCTACCGCTGCAACC
>CAZQOG010000002.1:0-64625 GCA_964594925.1 uncultured Desulfohalobiaceae bacterium | reverse complement strand
CCCACCCCCCCACTCACCCCAAGCCGGGCAAGCCACGGCGTAGCCAAAGGCGAAGCCGGGTATCCCCTTATCCCCGATTTCCTCCCCGTTTCTCCCCTTTTTCTTCTCTGCTCCTGCGGTACCATGTGCACTGGACAGACACATTGAACCCTAAGGAGCGCATATGCCCCAGACCATGAAAGCCTTTGTCATGAAGAGAATCGGCCAGGTCGGCTTCATGGACAAGCCCATTCCCGAACCCGGACCCAACGACGCCGTGGTCAAGACCACCCGGGCCCTGGTCTGCACCTCGGACACCCACACTGTGGGCGGGGCCATCGGCGAACGTACCGACCTGACCCTGGGCCACGAGGCCGTGGGGGTGGTGCACGCCGTGGGCAGCGAGGTGCAGGGATTCGAGGCGGGGGACAGGGTGGCGGTCAGCGCCATCACGCCCTGCTTCAAGTGCGGCAACTGCCTGCGCGGCCACACCTCCCAGTGCACGGACATGCTCGGGGGGTGGAAGTTCGCCAATCTCAAGGACGGGGTCTTCGCCCCCTACTTCCACGTCAACGACGCCCAGGCCAACCTGGCCCGCATCCCGGACAGCGTTCCGGACGAGGCCGCGGTCTACGTGGCCGACATGATGTCCACAGGGTTCATGAGCGCGGAAAACGCCGCCATCCCCATGGGGGGCACGGTGGCGGTCTTCGCCCAAGGGCCGGTGGGGCTGATGGGCACGGTGGGCGCCAAGTATCTGGGGGCCGGCCTGATCATCACCGTGGGTAGTGACCCCGACCGGGTGGAGCTTTCCCGCCACTACGGCGCCGACCTGGTGGTCAACTACAAAGAGACCGACCCTGTGGAGGAGATCCTGCGCCTCACGGGCGGCCAGGGAGTGGACGCCGCCATCGAGGCCCTGGGGGCCCAGGTGACCTTTGAGAACTGCGTCAAGGTCACCAGGCCCGGGGGCACCATCTCCGTGGCCGGCTACTTCGGGGAGGGCGAGTATGTGAAGATCCCCCGCCTGGCCTGGGGCGTGGGCATGTCCGACAAGACCATCCGCACCGGGCTGTGCCCCGGCGGCAGGGTTCGGCTGGTACGGCTGTTGCGGCTGCTGGAGAACGGGCGGGTCGACCCCACACGCATGACCACCCACACCTTCCCCTTCGAGGAGATCGAGCGCCCCTTCGAGATGATGAAGACCAAGGAGGACGGGATTATCAAGCCCTTGATCGTTTTTGCTTAAGGGGGGTGGTTGCTTGTTCTCTGCTTTTCTCAGGGGGGGGTGACTTCCCTTCTCAAAAGCGGGTATGCTGTATTTTGCCGTCTACCTCAAACCGTGAAGGAGGACTCCCATGCCCCTGCTTGCCTCGCCTCTGTGCTGCATCGACGGCTCGCCCGCCAGCCTGCATGCCCTCAGCCAACTCATCGACCATGGCGGGAAGGACATGCGCCTGACCCTGGCGGGGGTGGTGCCCCCATTGTCCGTGGACTACCAGGGGGCGACCGTCACGGACCAGCTGGTGGAGGACGAGCAGAACATGGCCCAGGCCCTGATGCGGGTGCTGCAGGACTACCGGGACACGGCGCGGGAGGCGGGCATCGAGGCTGAGGTCTCCCTGCAGCACGGCCACCCCCACGAGCGCATCGTGGACCTGGCCGCCCAGACCAGGGCCTCGGTGATCGTGCTCGGGGCCAAGCACGAGGGTGCGGTCCGGCGCCGGTTCCTCGGCAGCACCACCTCCCGGGTCATCGGCTTTGCCCACCGCGACGTGCTCATGATCCCGGAAGGCGTCCCCCTGGTCCTTGACCCCGTGCTGGTGGCCACGGACGGCTCCGAGTACGCGGACCGGGCCGTGGACAGGGCCGTGACCCTGTGCAGCTCCCGGGACTCCCGGCTCCTGGCCCTGAGCGTCACAGCCGGCCCCTCCCGGCTCGACGTGGCCCCCCTTCCCAGCCGGGCCGCGGCCTCCATGGACCAGGCGGCGGAGCAGGTTCTGGACCAGGTCCGCAGCACGGCCGAGGCCGTCGGGGTGAGCCTGAAGCAGCCCATCATCCGGCGCGGTCGTCCCGCCGAGCAGATCGCCGAGGTGGCCCAGGAGCTGCGGGCCGGGCTGGTGGTGGTCGGCTCCCACGGCCGCACCGGCCTGACCCGCCTGCTCATGGGCAGCGTGACCGAGCGGCTCCTGGAGCTGGCCCCCTGCTCCGTGCTGGTGGTCCCGCCCCCGGCCCCCTGATCCGCGGCGGCGGTTTTCCCGAACCAGGGCTGCTTCCACGGCGGGGCACCGGCTCTTTATCTCAGCCCTGGTAAAGCATACGGTGTGGTATGGAGAAGAGGAGCAACCGGCCATGAAGAATTTTCTGACCCGCCCCCCCTGGAAATGGATGCTGCCCGCTGCAGCCGGCCTGCTGGCTTTGTACACCGTCTTCGGCTTCTTCATCGCCCCTGCACTGGTGGCCAACCAGGCGCCCGAGGCCCTGGAGGAGCGCTACAACTGCCAAGTGGAGCTGGGGGAGGTGAACATCAACCCCTTTGTCCTTTCCATCGAGGCCAGGGACTTCCGCATCGGCTTTCCGGATAAGACTCCATTTGCCGGGTTTCATCGACTGTACCTCAACTTCCAGCTCTCCAGCCTCTTCCGCTGGGCCCTGACCTTCAAGCAGGTCAGCCTGGACAAGCCCTACCTGGGCCTGGTCCTGATGGAGAACGGCAACCTCAACCTGTCCCGGCTGAGCCGGGCGGACAACGCCACCCAGGACGCCGGGCGCACTGAAGACGCAAACGGCGACCCCCTCCGGTTGCTGCTGCACCACATCGAAGTGAGCAACGGCACCCTGGAGTTTGACAATCTGCGCCAGTCACCGCCTGCGGCGATCGCCTTCGACCCCATCGACCTGGAGCTGGCCAACCTGTCCACCCTGCCCGATCGGGAAGGCCCATACACGCTGCAGGCCACAACGGGCCGGGAGGAGTCCCTGACCTGGACAGGGGTCCTTCTCCTGACCCCGTTCTCCTCCAACGGCACGCTGTCCTTTGAAAATATCCGGACCGAAACCCTGCAGGAGTTTCTGCTCTCCAGCCTGAACACCGCGCCTCCCCAGGGAACCCTGGACCTGGAGACCGAGTATGTCCTGGATACCAAGGGGGCGGATGTCACCTTCCAATGCCGGGACATCAGCGCGGCACTGAACAACCTGGCCCTGAGCCTGCCCCAAGCCGGGCAGCCCTTTCTCGAGCTGGGCCGGGTCATGCTGGACAACGGTTCCTTCGACCTGGCGGCCAGGCGCCTGGACATCCCCGCACTTGGCTTTGCCAACGCAACCCTGGACGTCCTGCTGTCCAGGGACGGGACCCTCAACCTGTCCCGGGCCTGGCAGCCCGCAACACGCCCCGGTGAGGACCAAGCCGGCCCCGACGAAACGGCCGAAGCCGCCCCGTGGGAGATCGTCTTTGAAGAGGTGACCCTCGATCACCTGGGCCTGAAGGTCGAAGATCAGAGCCGCACCCTGCCCCTGCAGGTGCGGCTGGCTGACTCGTCCGCGTCCTTTGCAGCTTCCCTGCGCACCGGCTCCCAGCTCCAGGCCCTGGTCAGCTCTGCCCGGGTGGACCTGCAGGGCATCGAGGCGGGTCCGCTGGGCAGCCGACCCGAGCTGACCATATCCAGCCTCGGCCTGGACGGAGGGAACTTCGATCTCGCAAAGCGCTCCCTCACGGCCGGACAGCTGCTCGTCACCGACGGATCACTCCAGGTCCTGCGAAGCAGCGAGGGGATCAACTGGGCGGCCCTGCTCACAGCTGCCAATGCCACCAGGACAGAAGAGCCCTCCTCCGAGGGCACCGAAGCAGCCGAAAAGTGGCAGGCCTCCCTGGAGCGGGCCGGGGTTTCGGGTTTTTCCATCGACTATGCGGACAGGACCGTGCAGGCCGACGCACCGATCCTTTCCCTTGCCGACCTCTCTGCAGAAGCCCTGCAGGTCACCACCACCGACACTTTTCCCCTCTCCATGTCCTTCACTGTGGAGCAGGGCGGCTCCTTCAGCGCCAACGGTACGGTCGACCCCGATTCGGGGCAGGTGCAGGCCGGGGTCAGCCTGAAGGATCTGTCCCTGCTGCCGGCCCAGCCCTACATCGACTCGGTGGCCCTGGTGGACCTGCGCTCCGGCACCCTGACCCTTGACGCCGGCCTGAATGCCGGGGGGGAGGGGGAAGGCTTTCCTCTGGAGCTTGACGCCGAGCTCGGGGTGGACGACCTGAACATCGTGGAACGGGAGGCCAACGCCACCCTGCTGGGGTGGAAACGTCTGCACACCGATTCTTTTCGCCTGGCCCTGCAGCCACACGGGCTGACAATCGGCGAGGTCCAGCTCACCGAGCCCCGGGGACGGCTGATCATCGACGAGGAAAAAAGGGTCAATGTGGTCGAAGTCTTCAAGACCAGGGAGGGCAATGCCACAGCTCCGGCAGAGCCGCCTCCCACCGAACCGTCCGGTGCAGACCCCTTTCCAGTCAGTGTTGGTTCCCTGCGGATCTCCGATGGAACCCTGGACTTCACCGACCGGAGCCTGGTTCTCCCATTCTCGAGCACCATCCACGACCTCAAGGGAATGGTCAGCGAGATCACCTCCACATCCGGGGCAGAAGCAAGCATCGATCTCGACGGGCAGGTCGACCAGTACGGCGTGTCCACCATCAAGGGCAGCATGGACTTCTTCGACCCCAAGCGCTTCACCGATGTCACCGTGGTCTTTGAAAACGTATCCATGACCACCCTGAACCCCTATACGGCAACCTTTGCCGGCCGCAAGATCGCCTCGGGCAAGCTCTACCTGGATCTGGAGTACAACATCCTAAACGCCACCCTGCAGGGGGAGAACGAAATCGTGGTCGAGGAGCTCACCCTGGGGGAGGAGGTGCAGAGCGAACAGGCCGTGAACCTGCCCCTCAAGCTGGCCGTGGCACTGCTCAAGGACAGCAGCGGCACCATCGACATCGGGCTGCCCGTCAAGGGAGACCTGAACGACCCGGAGTTCGGCTTCGGCCACCTCATCGGACGGGCCATCTTCAACCTGCTGACCAAGATCGTGACCTCGCCCTTTCGCATCCTGGGGGCCCTGCTGCCCGACCTGGGCTCGGACGACATCGACTCAGTCTCCTTCGAGCCGGGCCGCTCCGACCTGCCGCCCCCCGAGCAGGAAAAGGCCGTCCAGCTGGCCCAGGCCCTGGCCGAGCGCCCCGAGCTCGCCCTCACAGTGCAGGGACGCTGGGAGCCCGAGGCAGACGCCAGGGCGCTCCGTGACCTGATGCTGCGCCGCCAGATGGCCGGGAAGGTGGGCCGTCAGCTGGAGGCGGGAGAGGACCCCGGGCCTGTGAACCTGGAGAGCCGCACCGTTCTGGACACGCTCAAGGCCCTGTACGGGGAGCGTTTCGGCTTCGGCACCATGAACGAGCTGGTCCGGTCACTTACGGCCGAAGCGGACCAGAATGCCACGGAGTTTGCCGAGGGCAGGGGCAACGAGCGACTGGCCCGGGAGCTCTTCGAGCGTCTCAGGGAGGCCCAGGAGCTGTCCGAGGGGGCCTTGGAAGCCCTGGGCCTGCAACGAGCCCGGACCGTGGCCCATGTGCTCACCGAGCAGGGAGGGCTGGACCAGGAGAGGATCACCATGCGCCCTCCCGAGGTCCTGGGTGAGGACGGCACACCCGAGGTGAGCTTTTCGCTGGACACCGTGGACTGAACCTGACAATTCGCTGAGAACATGCCCTACATCAACTGGGTGCTGGTGGCTCTGTCCCTGCTCTTTTCCGCCGGGACAGCGCTGCACGCCCTGCTCTACAAGCGCGACCCCCGGGCCTCACTGGGCTGGATCGCCGTCTGCCTGGTGTTCCCGGTCTTCGGCCCGCTGCTCTACCTCCTGTTCGGCATCAACCGGGTCAGGACCAAGGCCAGGAAGCTTGAGACACTCAGGGACGGGGCCCTGGAGGCCGTGCGCCTGGCAGAGGACAAAGCTGACCCCCAGCCCCTGGTCTCCGATGCCTACCAGGGCCTGCAGCGCATTTCCGACGCCGTGACCGGGCTGCCCCTGGTCCGGGGCAACCAGGTGGACGTGCTGCACAACGGCGAGCAGGCCTATCCGGCCATGCTTCAGGCCATCGAGTCCGCACGCAGGCGTGTCTTTCTCTCCACCTACATCTTCGAGTCCAACCGGACCGGGCGACGGTTCATCGACGCCCTGGCTGCAGCCGCGGACAGAGGGGTGGACGTGCGGGTCATCCTGGACGGCATCGGGGAGCTCTACTCCCTGCCCCTGGCCGGGCGCCTGCTCGCCAAGCGGGGGCTGCGCATGGCCAGGTTCCTCCCGCCCTGGCGCAACCCCCTGACCCTGGCCCTCAACCTGCGCAACCACCGCAAGATACTGGTGGCCGACACCTCCGTGGCCTTCACGGGCGGCATGAACATAGGGGATCGCCACCTGGCAGCTCACAGCGCCAACCCCTCCAGGGTCGTGGACGTGCACTTCCGCTTCCAGGGTCCGGTGGCCGCTCAGTTGGAGGCGGCCTTCCTCAACGACTGGAACTTCTGCAACGGGGGGAGCGACGAACCGGGGCGGCCGGTTGCGCCTGCCGGGGAGGCTCAGTGCCGGGCGGTCATGGACGGACCCAACCACGAGATCAACCGATTGGCCCTGATCATCGAAGGGGCCGTGTCCGCGGCCCGGTCGCGCATCTCGATCATGACCCCGTACTTTTTGCCCTCCCGCGACCTCATCGCCAGCCTCAACGCGGCCTCCCTGCGCGGGGTGGACGTGGCCGTGATCCTGCCGGAGAAGAACAACCTGCCCTTTGTGAAGTGGGCCTCGCGCAACCTGCTCTGGGAGCTTTTGGAACGGGGGGTGCGCGTCTATGAGCAGCCCCCCCCTTTTGCCCACTCCAAGATCTTCCTGGTGGACGACCTCTACACCCTGGTGGGATCGGCCAACATCGACAACCGCAGCATGCGCCTCAACTTCGAGTTCGGGGTCGAGGTCTTCCACCGCGGGCTGGCCGGGGAACTCGCCGACCACTTCGAGAGCGTGCGCGCCAGGTCCAGGGAGGTCACCCTGGAGGAGGTGGACTCAAGGCCCCTGCCGGTGCGGGTGCGGGATGCGCTGTGCTGGTTGTTTACGCCGTATTTGTGAGGGGGGGGGGCTGTGGTAGGACGGATAGGACCGATAGGACGGATAGGACGGATAGGACCCCCCCCATAGGACTATGGGACGATAGGACGAAAGTGATTTTCGCCGGTCCTATCGGTCCTATCCGTCCTATCGGTCCTATCAGTCCTATTGCCTTTCAGCCGGCGACTCCTTCTTGACAGCCCAATGCAACTCTGTTGCATTGGGCTGTGAGACAGTGACACACCAACACCAACCGGAGAACTCCCGTGCCCCGTTGCATACTCCTGGCCTGCGCCCTGATCCTGCTCTCTGCCTCGAGCCTTTGGGCCGCTCCCCTCAAGGTCTTTGTCAGCATCCCCCCCCAGAAGACCTTTGTCGAACGCATCGGGGGGGAGTACGTGGACGTGGAGTTCCTGGTGCCGCCCGGGGCCAGCCCGGCCACCTATGAGCCGCGGCCCCGGCAGATGACCGCCCTGGCTGAAGCCTCGCTCTACTTTGCCGTTGGGGTCCCGTTCGAGCGGGTCTGGCTGGACCGGATCGCCGCGGCCAATCCGACCATGCGCATCGTGCACACCGAGGACGCGGTCGAGCGCATGCCCATGCAGGCCCACGGTCATCATGAGCAGGGGAAGGAAAAGCACCGCCACGCAGGGGACCACGGCATCCCGGATCCGCACATCTGGCTCGCCCCGCCCCTGGTCAAGACCCAGGCCCGGGTCATCATGGAGGCCTTGTCCCGGCTGGACCCGGCCAACTCCGGCCACTACTCCGCCCAGTTCGAGCTGTTCCGCGGAGAGCTGGACACCCTGGACCGCCTGATCCGCGAGATCCTGACCCCGGTCACAGGCGGGGCATTCATGGTCTTCCACCCCTCCTGGGGATACTTCGCCCGGACCTACGGTCTCGAGCAGATGGCCATCGAAATCCAGGGAGGGGAACCCAGCCCCAGAGAGTTGTCCCAGCTCATGGAGCAAGCCCGCGAGCACGCCGTGAGCACCATTTTCGTGCAGCCGCAGTTCTCCCGCAAGAGTGCCGAAACCATTGCCGGGGCCATTGGAGCCGAGGTGGTGGTCGCCGACCCTCTGGCCCGGGACTGGAACGACAACCTGCTGAGCGTGGCCCGGGCTCTGCGCAAGGCCCTGGACTGACATGGGCAGCACCGGCACACCTGCCGTCGAGGTCCGGAAACTGAACTTTTCCTACAATGGGGAGCAGGTTCTGGAAGACGTCGATCTCCGGGTCGCATCCGGGGAGTTCATGGGCCTGATCGGACCCAACGGCGGGGGCAAGACCACCCTGGTCAAGATCCTGCTGGGGCTGCTCAAGCCGGACAGCGGAACCGTGCGGGTTTTTGGCGGCCGGCCCGGGAAAGCCGCCCACCGCATCGGCTATGTCCCCCAGCACCAGCACATTCGTCCCGACTTCCCCATAGCGGTCGAGGAGATCGTGCTCATGGGACGGGTGAACCTTGGCAGACGTCGCTGGCGCTATTCCTCCAAAGACCGGGAACGCGCCCAGGAGGCCCTTGCACGGGTCGGAATGGAGCAGGCCGGCCGCCTCCACATCAACGAGCTCTCCGGAGGCCAGCGCCAGCGGGTGCTCATCGCCCGCTCCCTGGTCGCGGACCCCGACCTGCTCATCCTGGACGAACCCACCTCAAACATCGACCCCCGGGGCAGGTTCTGCTTCTTTCAATTCCTGCAGGAGCTGCGCCGGGACATCACCATCCTCATCGTCAGCCACGACATGAGCGTCCTGGCCTCCAGGCTGACCAGCCTGGCCTGTGTCAACCGGCGGCTGGCCTTCAGCGACAAACCCGAGCTCACCGAGGAGATGGTCACCCTGCTGTACGGCTCCCACGACCCCCATTCCTGTCCGGCCGGGGCCTACTTTCAGGACCGGGCCGGGAAGCTCCCGGAGATCGGCGCATGGCTGAGCTGATCCAGGCCTTTTCCCTTCCGTTCATGCAGCACGCCCTGGTTGCCTCCCTGCTGGCCAGCCTGGCCTGCGGCATGATCGGCTCCCTGGTGGTGGTCAACAGGCTGGTGTTCATGTCCGGAGGCATTGCCCACGCCGCCTACGGTGGCGTGGGCCTGGCCTTTTACTTTGGCCTGCCTGTCCTGCCCAGCACCGTGGGCTTCACCCTGGGGGCGTCCCTGATTATGGGCGGCCTGACCCTCAAACGCCAGGATCGCACCGACACCTTGATCGGCACGATCTGGGCCGCTGGCATGGCCCTGGGGATCATCCTGCTCGACCTCACCCCCGGCTACAACGTGGACCTGATGAGCTACCTGTTCGGGAGCCTCCTGGCGGTGCCCGCAAGCGACCTGTGGCTCATGGCCGGGCTGGTCCTGGTGGTCCTGGCCGCGGTGGGCTGGTTCTACCGCGACCTGCAGGCCTTTTCCTTCGACAGGGAGTTCGCCGCCACCCGGGGGGTTCCCGTGACCCTGCTCCATTTCCTCCTGCTGTCCCTGGTGGCCGTTTCCGTGGTCATGATCATCCGGGTGGTCGGGTTGATCCTGGTCATCGCCCTGCTGACCATCCCGGCACACCTGGCCGAACGCCTGACCACCTCCCTGGCCGCCATGATGCTCATGGCTTCGGGGTTGAGCGCCCTGTTCTGCCTGGGCGGGCTGACCCTGGCCTACCTCCTCGACCTGACCTCGGGGGCCGCGATCATTGCCGTAGCCACGGCGGTGTTTCTCGTTGTCCTGGGCCTGGGTGTGCGGGGAAAACGTCCCCTGGGGGCCTGAGCAGGATGGGGGAGAAGCGCCTCAGGGATCTTCTGCACCAAAGCGGGGTGGAGCCCACCCCCTGCCGGGTGCGGGTACTGACGGTCATCGCCGCCAGCCACTCCCCGTTGCAGGCCCAGGAGATCCTGGCCGGCATCCCCCCCGAGGCGGCCATGAACAAGGTCACCCTGTACCGCATCCTGGACCTGTTGGTGGAAGAAGGGCTGGTCTGGCGTCACAGCGGCGGGGACCGGGTCTTCCGCTACTGCCTGGCCGACCGTTCCCATGGCGTGCGCTGCCACTTCTACTGCACCTCCTGCCGGGAGATGCGCTGCTTACCCACCTCCCGGGTCCCGGCGGAGGTCGCCAGGCTCAAGCAAGAGGGAGCGCTCGAGGTTCACAGCGTGGAGATCCGCCTGGACGGCGTGTGCGAGGAGTGCCGGGGGGGATGACGCCTGCACCGCACCGATCCGTCGGATCGGACGGATCAGCCCGCTGCCCCCAACCGTGACTTCAGTCGCATTATGCGCTCGTAGGATTCCTTGATACGGGACCGGGAAATCTTTTCCTCCCGCACCAGCTTCTTCACGATGGAGTGGGCCCTGCGGGCCATGTTGGGGTCGTACTCCAGGTTGTTGCCCAGGAGCAGGATGTCCGCCCCGGCGTTCACGGCCAGCTCCATGGCCTGCTCCATGCCGTAGTGGCGGCTGATGGCCCCCATCTGCAGGTCGTCGGTGACCACCACCCCGTCGAAGCCCAGGGCCCCGCGCAGCAGGCCTGTGATGGTCTTGCGCGACAGGGTGGCGGGATGCCGGGGGTCCAGACGGCTGTTGAAGAGGTGGCCGGTCATGACCATGTCGCACTCTCCGGAGCGGATCAGGGCGGCAAAGGGCTCCAGCTCCTCCCGCGACCAGGTGGCGCTGACATCGGTGAAGCCCTGGTGGGAGTCGGCCAGGCTGCTGCCGTGGCCCGGGAAATGCTTGACGCAGGCCAGGACCCCGCCCCGGTGGAGCCCCTGCACAAAGGCCTGCCCGTGGGCCGCGACCCGTTCCGGGTCGCGGCCGAAGCTGCGCCCCAGCTTGCCGATGACCGGGCTGTCCGGGTTGACGTTCAGATCCAGGACCGGAGCAAAGTCCAGGTTGATTCCCAGCTCGGCCATGGTCCGGGCCATTGCCGCAGCCAGCTGCTCCGTCCTCTGGGACCGGCCCTTGCCCATTTCCGCGGCAGAGGGCAGGGGCGCAAATCCATACTCGGGCTTGAGACGGGTGACCCGCCCCCCCTCCTGGTCCACGGCGACGAACAGGGGCGTCCGGGCCAGGGACTGGAGCCGGCGCGTCAACCGGCGCACCTGCTCGGGGCTGTGAATGTTCCGGCCCGGCTTCTTGAGCTCCACATCGTAGTCGAACAGGATCACCCCCCCGATGTGCAGCCGCTCCAGGTCCCGCGCCAGGCTCGAGCCGCGGTCCAGGGTCTGCCCCCTGAAACCGACCAGGAGCATCTGGCCGATCTCCCTGTCCAGCTCCTGGTCCAGGGCACTGTCCCACCAGACCGGCTCCTGCCGCCCCCCGCAGGACAGCAGGGCGAGGAGCAGAAAAAGGACAGGCAGACGGAGAAAGCGGTGGCTTGGCATGGCGGTTGTCTCTGAGGTTGGTGGAGGGGACAGAGGAAGGGCATCGGGGGGCCTGAGGAATCGGACCGATCAGACCCGTGCCTGCCTCATTTTGTCATTTGTCCTTTGCACCATTCTGTTGCACAGTATCATTTTGATGGGTATCTTTTGTGTCGTTTGTAAACCCCGGCCCCGTTGTTCGGCAACCCCGCAGCAAAAGGTTTCTCATGCCCCGACTTGGACCGACATTTCACGACGACGGTTCCTGCACCTTCACTGTCTGGGCGCCCCTGCGCAAGAAGGTTTCCCTCAAGATACTGACTCCAGAAGAGCTCACTCTTCCCCTGGAACGCGGCCCTCGAGGATACTGGCGCCTCACCTGTGGAGGCCAGGACCCGGAGGCGCGTTACCTCCTGGTCCTGGACGGGGAGACCCAACGTCCCGATCCCGCCTCGCACTTCCAGCCGGACGGCGTACACCAGCCTTCACAAGTGGTGGACCACCTTTCCTATGATTGGGCCTGCCCCCACTGGCGCCGGATCCCCCTGCAGGAGATGGTGCTCTACGAGCTGCACGTGGGGGCCTTCACCCCGGAAGGGACCTTCCGTGCCGTCATCCCCCGCCTGGACGAACTGCGCGACCTGGGAGTGAACACCCTGAGCCTGATGCCGGTGGCCCAGTTCCCCGGATCCCGCAACTGGGGCTACGACGGGGTCCACCCCTATGCCGTGCAGAACTCCTACGGGGGGCCCGCGGGACTCAAGGCCCTGGTGGACGCCTGCCACCAGCGCACCATGAACGTGGTGCTCGACGTGGTCTACAACCACCTCGGACCCGAGGGAAACTACCTGCACGACTTCGGCCCCTACTTCACCGACCGCTACCGCACCCCCTGGGGCCAGGCCGTCAACTTCGACGGACCCCACAGCGACGGCGTGCGGGAGTTCTTCATCGGCAACGCCCTGCACTGGTTCGAGCACTACCGCCTGGACGGGCTGCGCCTGGACGCGGTGCACGCCATCTTCGACCACAGCGCCGACCACTTTCTGCACCAGCTGGCCCGGGAGACCTCCCTGCTGGAAAAGCGGCTCGGCCGCGGCTGCCTGCTCATCGCGGAGAGCGACCGCAACGACTCCAGGCTCATCCGACCGTCCGCCACAGGAGGGTACGGCCTGGACGCCCAGTGGTCCGACGATTTCCACCACGCCCTGCACACCCTGCTCACCAGGGAGAGCCAGGGCTACTACCAGGACTTCGGGCACATCAGCCACCTGGCCGCGGCCCACGAGGAGCGCTATGTCTACCACGGCGGCTACTCCCCCTTCCGGCAGCGCCGGCACGGCAACGACGCCTCGGACCTGCCCGGGCACTGTTTCGTGGTCTGTGCCCAGAACCACGACCAGGTCGGCAACCGCATGCTCGGGGAGCGCCTGTCCGGGCTGATCCCCTTTGCCGGGCTGAAGCTGTCCACCGCCTGCGTCCTGCTCTCCCCCTTCGTGCCCATGCTCTTCATGGGGGAGGAGTATGGGGAAGAGGCCCCTTTTCTCTACTTCGTCAGCCACACAGACCCGGACCTGGTCGCGGCGGTGCGCCGGGGCCGCGCTGCCGAGTTCAGCTCCTTCGACTGGCAGGGCGAACCCCCCGATCCCCAGAGCGAGGCCACCTTTCAGCGCAGCCGGCTGAACTGGTCCCTGCGAAACCAGGGGCGCCACGCCGCGCTGCTGGGGTGGAACCGCGAGCTGCTCCGGCTTCGCCGGGAGCTGTACCCCCTTTCCCAGGTCCAGGAACACCCTGTCCAGGCCAGGACCATGGACCACAGGAACATCCTGATTGTAACCCGGGGCCGGGGCAGCCGGCGCTTCCTGGCCCTGATGCACTTCAGCCGAACCCCCGGACAGCTTGACTTCGATCCGCCAACCGGTCACTGGGTCAAGCGGCTCGACTCCGAAGACGAAAGATGGGGAGGGACGGCCCCCTCCCTGCCCGGGATCCTGGACGGTCCCGGCTCCCTCACACTGCCCCCGCTCAGCTGCACGCTCTACACAGCCAAGGAAAACCAATGAAACAATACATCTGCATCCACGGTCATTTCTACCAGCCGCCCCGGGAGAACCCCTGGCTGGAGGAGGTCGAGCTCCAGGACTCGGCCCACCCCTTCCACGACTGGAACGAGCGCATCACCGCGGAGTGCTACGCCCCCAACGCGGCCTCGCGTATCCTGGACAACGAGAACCGGATCCTGGACATCATCAACAACTACGCCCACATCAGCTACAACTTCGGGCCCACCCTGCTCTCCTGGATGGAGCGCAACCAGCCCGATGCCTACGCCTCCATCATCGAGGCCGACCGCCAGAGCCGGGAGCGCTTCTCCGGCCACGGGGCCGCCCTGGCCCAGGTCTACAACCACATGATCATGCCCCTGGCCACCAGGAGGGACAAGTACACCCAGGTCCTGTGGGGCATCCGCGACTTCGAGTCACGCTTCGGGCGTTTCCCCGAGGGCATGTGGCTGCCCGAAACCGCCGTCGACCTGGAGTCGCTGGACGTCCTGGCCGAGCTGGGCATCACCTTCACCATCCTGGCCCCCCACCAGGCCTGGCGGATCAGGCCACCTGACGGGAAGGGGTGGACCTCGGTGGAGGAGGCCTCCATCGATCCCACCCGGGCCTACCTGTGCAAGCTGCCCTCGGGACGATCCATCAGCCTGTTCTTCTATGACGGCCCCATCTCCCAGGACATCGCCTTTGGCGGGCTGCTGCACAACGGCCAGAGCTTTGCCGAGCGTCTCACCGGCGCCTTGTCCGGGGAACGCGACCGGCCCCAGATGGTGCACATCGCCACCGACGGGGAGTCCTACGGCCACCACCACCGCCTGGGGGACATGGCCCTGTCCTACTGCCTGCACCACATCCAGTCCGAGCAGGACGTGCGGCTCACCATTTATGGGGAGTTCCTGGAAAAGCACCCGCCCACCCACGAGGTTGAGATCTTCGAGGACTCCTCCTGGAGCTGCGCCCACGGCGTGGAGCGCTGGCAGGGAGACTGCGGCTGCAACTCCGGCGGCCACCCCGGCTGGACACAGGCCTGGCGGGCCCCCTTGCGCCAGGCCGTGAACTGGCTGCAGGAGCAGCTGACGGCAATCTTCGAGGAGCAGGGCAGGGAGCTGCTGCACGAGCCCTGGCAGGCCAGGAACGACTACCTGAAGGTCATCCGGGACCGTTCCGAGGACACGGTGCGAAGCTTTCTGAACCACCACACCAAGCGCCAGCTCTCCCCGGAGGACTCGGTGCAGGTGCTCAAGCTTCTGGAGATGCAGCGTTTTGCCATGCTCTCCTTCACCAGCTGCGGCTGGTTCTTCGACGAGATCTCGGGCATCGAGACCACCCAGGTCCTGCAGTACGCCGCCCGGGCCATCCAGCTCGGGGAGGAGCTGATGGACACCCCCCTGCAGCAGCCGTTCATGGACATCCTGGCCCAGGCCCCCAGCAACATCGAGAAGTACGGCAACGGCCGCACCGTGTTCGAGGAGCTGGTCCTGCCGGCCCGCCTCGACCTGACCCGGGTCGGCGGCCACTTCGCCATCTCCTCCCTGTTCGAGGACAATCTCGAGGACATCGGTATCTACTGCTACCAGGCCGAGCCGGGGAGGTTCGAGCGCAAGAAGGCGGGCGCCCTGAACCTGGCCTACGGGCAGGTGCGCGTTGTCTCCACCATCACCTGGGAGCAGACCTCCCTGGGGTTTGCCGCGGTGCACTTCGGGGACCACAACGTGCTCAGCGGAATCAGAAAAGCCATGGACAGGGATGCCTTCCAGGCCATGGCAACCGACGTGGAGAAGGCCTACACCCGCGGAGACGTGCCCGAGTTCGTGCGCATCCTGGACAAGCATTTCCCCACCCGCATGACCTTGTGGCACCTGTTCAAGGACAAGCAGCAGCAGGTTCTTGAGGAGATCATGAGCTCCACCCTGGAGGACATCGAGTTCTCCTTCCGCCAGATCCTGGGGCACAACCACGCCCTGCTCAACTTCCTGTTCGATCTGCACCGCACCATTCCCACCCCCCTGGACGTGACCGCGGAGTTCATCCTCAACCTGGACCTCTCCCGCCAGCTGGAGCAGGTCGACCCGGACATGGACGAGCTGGCCCGCATCGTGGACGAGATCAAGCGCTGGTCGGTCACGGTCAAGACCGAAGATTTTAGCTTTTTGGCCGCGGACTGCCTTGAGGACCACCTCAGCCGCCTTGCTGACGACCCCCAGGACCTGGAGCTCCTGGAACGGGCCGACACCCTGTACCGGCTCATCACCTCCCTGAAGATCGACATCGAGCTGTGGAAGATCCAGAACATCCTCCTGTCCCTCAGCCGGGAGGTTTACCCCGACATGCTCCACCGTTCGAACAAGGGCGACCAGGACGCAGCACGCTGGGTGGAGACCTTCAAGCGCTTCGCCGAACACCTGAGCATCAAGGTGGACTGATGCGTGCCCCCCAGACCAGCTACCGGCTCCAGTTCGGTTCCGACCTGGATTTCACCGCGGCCGCCGCGATCATGGACTACCTGGCCGCGCTCGGGATCTCCCACGTCTATGCCTCGCCCGTGTTCCAGGCCAGGCCCGGAAGCGGGCACGGCTACGACGTGGTCGAGCCTGCCCGGCTCAACCCGGAGCTGGGCACGGAACAGGACTTCGAAAACCTCATGCAGGCGGTGAAATCAAGCGGCCTTGGCTGGATCCAGGACATCGTGCCCAACCACATGGCCTATGCCCCGGGCAACGCCATGCTCATGGACGTGCTGGAAAACGGCACGGCATCCTCCTACCACGATTTCTTCGACGTGGACTGGGACCACTTCTCCCCCGCTCTCAAGGGCCGCCTGCTGGCCCCGTTTCTGGGCCGCTCCTTTGCCGAGTGCCTGGAGGATGGGGAGATCCGGCTGCGCTATCAGGACGACCAGGGCTTCTGCATCGGCTACTACGAGCACAGCTTCCCCCTGGACGTGGCCTCCTACCCCCGGGTGGTGCAGCCAGTGGTCCCGGACATCCTGGAGGAGCTCGACGACAAGGACGAGGACGCGCTCAAGCTGCTGGGCGTGCTCTACCTGCTCAAATCGCTTCCCCCGGAGAGCTCGGAGGAACGCGACACCCAGGTCCGCTTTGCCAAGCGCATGCTCAGGGAGCTGCACCAGACCAACCCGGTCATCAGCAAGCACATCCAGCGGGCCGTGACCGGCTTCAACGGGAGCACGGACCAACCCGGCAGCTTCGACGACCTGGAGAACCTGCTCTTTGAACAGCACTTCCGCCTCTCCTTCTGGAAGGTGGCCACCGAGGAGATCAACTACCGCCGTTTTTTCAACATCAACGAGCTCATCTCCCTGAACATGCAGCGCCGGGAAGTCTTCGAGCGCACCCACGAGCTGATCCTGCGCGGGGTGCGCAGCGGGTGGTTCACCGGGCTGCGCGTGGACCACGTGGACGGGCTGTACGACCCCGGGGCATACCTTCGTCAGCTCCGGAAGCGCTGCCCCGCGGCCTACCTGGTGGTGGAGAAGATACTGGAGTGGGACGAGGATCTGCCCCGACAGTGGCCGGTCCAGGGAACCACCGGCTACGAGTTCATGAACCGGGTCACCCAGCTCTTCTGCGACCCTGGAGGACGCCGTGCCCTGGACCGCCTCTATGTTTCGGTCTCGGGCAGCCGGCAGCCCTACCAGGAGCTGGAGGCGGACAAGAAGCGGCTCATCATCGGCAAGGAGATGGCCGGGGACGTGGACAACCTGGCCCAGCTGCTGAAACAGGTCTCGGCCAGGGACCGCTACGGCCGGGACATCACCCTGTTCGGGCTCAAGCGCGCCCTGGTCGAGCTCCTGGCCCGTTTCCCCATCTACCGCACCTACATCGACGAGCGGGGGATCTCCGAGCAGGACCGGCACATCGTGACCTCGGCCCTGGACGAGGCCCAGCGCAGCCTCCCCGCCCTGGAAAAGGAGTTTTTGTTCATCAGGCGCTACCTCCTGCTCAACGGGCTGCAGGACAGCAGCCCTGAGGAGCGCCGGCTGTGGCTGGCCTTTGTGCACCGTTTCCAGCAGCTCACCGGCCCCCTGATGGCCAAAGGCTTCGAGGACACGCTCCTGTATGTCTACAACCGCCTCCTGTCCCTGAACGAGGTGGGGGGGAACCCTGAGCGGTTCGGGTGCGCCCCCGGTACCTTCCACGATTGGGTGCGCCGCCGGGCTGAGCACTGGCCCCTGTCCATGAATGCCAGCGCAACCCACGACAACAAGCGGGGCGAGGACGTGCGGGCCCGCCTGAACGTCCTGTCCGAGCTTCCCGAGGAGTGGGGCAGGCTGGTCCGCTCCTGGCGCCGGGGCAATGCCAAGGCCAAAAGCTGGGTTGACGGGCTCCGCGCCCCTGACGGCAACGACGAGCTCCTGCTCTACCAGACCCTGGTGGGGGTGTGGCCCTTTGAGCCCGAAAACGGCTCCGACCTGCGAGACAGGGTCCAGGGGTACCTGACCAAGGCGGTGCGCGAGGCCAAGGTCCACTCCTCCTGGGTCAACCCCAACCCCGAATATGAGCAGGCCCTGCTCGACTTTGCCGCCTCCATCCTCGACCCGGAGTCCGGGGGCTTTTTCCTGGAGTCCTTCCTGCCCTTCCAGGAAAGGGTGGCCCGGCTTGGGATCTACAACTCCCTGGCCCAGACCCTGATCAAGACCGCCGCCCCCGGGGTGCCCGACTTCTACCAGGGCAGCGAACTCTGGGACCTCTCCCTGGTGGACCCGGACAACCGCCGCCCCGTGGACTTCACGCTGCGCAGGAAGCTGCTCAGCGACCTCAGGGACCGGTTTGCCCGGGACCGGGACTCTCTGCTGCAGGAGTTGCTCGACTCCAGACGGGACGGGCGGATCAAGCTCTTCCTGGTGCACCGCGCTTTGACCGTGCGCACCGCAAGCCCCCGGCTCTTCGAGAAAGGCGCCTACCTGCCCCTCCGGGTGCGCGGGAACATGCGCAGGCATGTGCTGGCCTTTGCCAGGCAACACGGCGCCAGGACGGCCGTGGTGGTGGTGCCCCGCTTCCTGGCCAAGGTCCTCAAGGACGGCCGCGACCCCCTGGGAGACTTCTGGCAGGACACCTGGGTGATTCTTCCCGCGGCCGGGCCGCGGCGTTTCCAAAATGTGCTGACCGGCCAGACCCACGCTCCGCAGGGCCGCTCCCTGCACCTCAACACCCTCATGGACCGCTTTCCCGCGGCTCTGTGCATCGGGAGAACACAGCGATGAGAAAACGCGGCAGCGGCATTCTGTGCCACATCACCTGCCTGCCCTCTCCTTACGGCATCGGCGACATGGGACAGGGGTCCCGGGACTTTGTCGACTTCCTGTCGGCCTCGGGCCAGACATGCTGGCAGATCCTGCCCCTGACCGCGACCAACCCGGGGCTGGGCAACTCCCCATACAGCAGCCCCTCGGCCTTTGCCGGCAACTTTTTGCTCATCAGCCCGGAGATGCTTGTCCGGGACGGCTTTCTGGAGCCCTCCGACCTCGACGGCACGCCTTGCTTCCCCACCGACCGGGTGGACTTCGGGGCCGTGGCCCGCCACAGGGACGACCTGCTGCGCCGCGCCTTTGCGCGCTTTCTCCCCCGGGCCGGTCGGGACGCCTTGTTCGCGCGCTTCAAGCGCGAGCACCAACCCTGGCTGGAGGACTTCTCCCTGTTCACGGCCCTCAAGGACCGCTTCCACGGAAGCTCCTGGCTGGAGTGGCCCGCAGAGTTCCGGGACCGGCGACCCCATGCCCTGGAGCGGGCCAGGACCGAGCTGGCCGAGCAGATGCTGCGCCACATGTTCGTGCAGTACCTGTTTTTCTCCCAGTGGCAGGAGCTCAAGGGGTACTGCAACAGGCGCTCCATCCAGATCGTGGGCGACATCCCCATCTACGTCAGCCTGGACAGCGCCGACGTCTGGTCCAACCCCGAGATGTTCAAGCTTGGCAGTGACCGGTGCCCCCAGGTGGTGGCCGGTGTCCCCCCGGACTACTTCAGCGCCACCGGACAGCTGTGGGGCAACCCGGTCTATGACTGGGACCGCCTCCAGGCCACGGGGTTTGACTGGTGGATCCGCCGGCTGGAGCACTGCTTCACCCTCTACGACCTGACCCGCATCGATCACTTCCGGGGGCTTGTGGCCTACTGGGAGGTCCCGGCCGGGGAGGAGACCGCTGTCAACGGGAGCTGGGTGGAGGTGCCCGTGGACGCGTTTTTCCAGGCCCTGCTGCGGCGCTTCGGCACCCTGCCCCTGATCGCCGAGGACCTGGGGCTGATCACCCCCGACGTCAAGGAGGTGCTCTGCCGCTACCCCTTCCCGGGCATGAAGGTCCTGCTCTTCGCCTTTGGCGGCGGCACCGACTACCAGCCCCACCGCTACGAGAGGAACTGCCTGGTCTACACCGGCACCCACGACACCAACACGGTGCACGGCTGGTTCGAGCAGGAGGCCGACCACGAGGTCAGAAAACGCCTCTTTGCCTACCTGGGCAGGAAGGTCGGGCTCGAAGAGCTGCACTGGGAGCTGATCCGGATGGCCCTGTCCTCGGTGGCCGACACGGCCATCATCCCCCTGCAGGATGTCCTCGGGCTGGGCCCGGAGTCGCGCATGAACACCCCGGCCCAGTCAAACGGCAACTGGACCTGGCGCTGCCGGCCCGAGCTGCTGACCGATGACCTGGCCAAGCGGCTCGGGGAGATGGTGCGGGTCTACGAGCGGGATTGAAAGCTGGAAGCTGGAAGCTGGAAGTCGGAAGCTCGAAGGGAAAGGCAGGTTTATTTGTTGCGTGGTTGATTGGTTGATTGGCAGAGCAAGTTTGAGAGGTTGCGGTTGGAAGAATAATTCGAAGTTCGAAGCTGGAAGCAAGGCACATGATCCAGCTACGCCTCAAACTGAAGGTTTCCTTTTTTCTTCTGTCTTCCCTTCGAACTTCCAACTTCGAGCTTTGTCTTACCCTGCCATCTCCTCCACTTCTTGCGAGCTGATCCGCTTCACCCCCTTCTCCCGCATGGTCTGCCGCGCCTCTTCCAGGTTGCCCTCGGGGATATCCACGCCCCGGGTGGCGTCCCCGATGACAAAGGTTTCGAAGCCGAGCCTCCGGGCGTCCTGGGCGGTGAAGGACACGCACACGTCCTCGGCCAGACCGCACACAAAGACCTTTTCCACGCCCATCCCGGCCAGGTAGGGTTCGAGGCCCGTGGAGGTGGTTCTGTCGTTCTCGAAAAAGGCGGAGTAGGAGTCCAGGTCCTTCCTGGTGCCCTTGTGCAGGATGAGGTTGAAGGGCCGCTGATCCAGCTCCTCCGGGAACATGGCCCCGTGCGTGGCCTGGACGCAGTGCTCCGGCCACATGACCTGCTCCCCGTAGGCAACCTCGGCTGTCTGGCCCGGCTCCTTGCCCTCGTGCCGGGAAGCAAAGGAGATGTGCCCCGGGGGGTGCCAGTCACGGGTGGCCACGACCAGAGGGAACAGGGGCATGACCCTGTTGATGACCGGGATGACTGCGTCCCCGTCAGGCACCGCCAGCGCCCCGCCCGGAAGGAAGTCGTTCTCCATGTCGATGACCAGGAGCACGGACCGTGTGAGCTGTTGGGTTGCGTTCATGTCTCCTCCGCAGGTTGGGGTGGTGTCCAGGCTTCAAGTGTAGCCTGTTTCTGGTGCACGGAGTCAAGCAAAGCCCTCTGATGTCCGATCACTCCAATCCTTCCAGCCGGTCCGTTACCCCTTCCCCTTCCGGCCAACCCCGCTTGACCTCCCCACCCCGATAGCTATTCTCTGTGCACCACACCACCTCTTACCCAGGGCGGTTCATGAGCCACGATCACTCATCCGACCACACCACCCGCAGGCTCCAGGCGCCTGTTTCGGGCATGCACTGCGCGGCCTGCGCCACGCGCATCGAGCGCACCCTGTCCAAGCTGGACGGGGTGGAAGAGGTCAGCGTCAACCTGGCCGCCGAGACCATGGACCTGTCCTGGGACCGCCACAAGCTGGCCCCCGAGGAGATCGAGGCCCGGGTCAAGGAGCTGGGGTTTTCCACCGATCTCTCCCTGGAGGGTCCTGCCCTGCCTCCCACCGAAGAAGGGGTGCGCACCGTCCGCCTCGAGCTGGGCGGCATGCACTGCGCGGCCTGCTCCTCGCGCATCGAGCGGGTCACCTCCGCCCTTGACGGCGTGGAGGAGGCCTCGGTCAACCTGGCCGACAACAGCGGAGCCTTCCGCTTCGACCCGACCCGGGTCCGCTTGTCCGACATCACCGAGGCCATCCGGGAGGCCGGGTTCACGGCAACCGTCCAGTCCGCGGCTGCCAGACGATTCGAGGAGCGCCGCCAGGAGGCCAGAAAGGAGCTGCAGTCCATGCAGCGACGCCTGGTGTGGCAGTTCGCCTTTGCCGGCCCTTTGCTGGTGCTGTCCATGGGGCACATGTTCGGCATGCCCCTGCCCGGCTGGCTCGACCCCATGCAGTCCCCCCTGGCCTTTGCCCTGGCCCAGTTCCTTCTGACCGCACCTGTGGTCTGGCTGGGTCGCTTCTTCTACACCCGCGGCATCCCCGCCCTGCTGCGCGGCGGCCCCAACATGGACACCCTGGTGGCACTGGGAACGGGCGCCGCCTTTGTCTACTCCACCTGGAACCTGGTGCTCATCGCCCTGGGGATCCGGCCGGTGGAGCATGCCATGGACCTCTACTTCGAGTCCACGGCCGTGCTCATCGCCCTCATCTCCCTGGGCAAGTACTTCGAGGCCCGCTCCAAGCTCAAGACGGGCGACGCCGTCCGGGCCCTGCTCAAGCTGAGGCCGGAGACGGCCACCCTGCTCGAGGACGGGGGGCAGAAGGTGGTGCCCGTGGAGGAGGTGGCCCGGGGGGACATGGTGCTGGTCAAGCCGGGGGAGCGCATCCCGGTTGACGGCGTGGTCGAGGAGGGCTCTTCGGCCGTGGACGAGTCCATGCTCACGGGGGAGCCCCTTCCCGTGGACAAGGGGCGGGGCGACCGGGTGGCCGGGGGCACGGTCAACGGTCAGGGCGCCCTGACCATCCGGGTCGAGCAGGTGGGCGGCGACACCATGCTGGCCCGCATCATCCGCATGGTCCAGGAGGCCCAGGGCTCCAAGGCCCCCATCGCCAATCTGGCCGACCGGGTCAGCTATTACTTCGTGCCCCTGGTCATGGTCGTCTCCGTCACCTCGGGCCTGGCCTGGTATCTGTGGGCCGGGGAGACCTTCACCTTTTCCCTGCGTATCGCCATTGCCGTGCTGGTCATCGCCTGCCCCTGCGCCATGGGCCTGGCCACCCCCATGTCCATCATGGTCGGCACCGGGCGGGGGGCCCTGCTCGGGGTGCTGGTCAAGACCGGCTCCGCCCTGCAGCGGGCCGGGGACCTGGACGTGGTGGTCTTTGACAAGACCGGGACCCTGACCAGGGGCAGGCCGGAGCTGACCGACGTGGTCCTGCTCGGGGAAGCCGGGGGAGGAGAGGACCAAGCCCTGGCCCTGGCAGCCGGCGCCGAGTCGCTCTCCGAGCATCCCCTGGCCCGGGCCCTGGTGGAATCGGTCAGGAAGCGGGGCGTCGCCCCGGCCCGGGCCGAGGCCCTGGAGGCTGTTTCCGGGCGCGGGGTCCGGGCCAGGGTGGACGGCCGGGACGTGCGCATCGGCAACCTCTCCTTCATGCAGGAGGAGGGCATTCCCGGGTGTGATGCCGGCCCTGCCGCGGAAGCGGCCCTCGGTTTCGCCCGGGAGGGCAAGACCGCTCTCTACCTGACCGTGGACAGCCGCCCGTGGGCGGTCCTGGCCGTGGCGGACCGGCCCAAGCAGGGCGCACGCGAAGCCGTGGCCGCGCTGGAGGCCCGGGGGCTCTCCGTGGCCATGCTGACCGGTGACAACCGGGTCACGGCCGAGGCCGTTGCCAGGGATCTCGGGGTGGACCGGGTCCTGGCCGAGGTGCTCCCGGACAAGAAGGCCGACGAGATCAAGCGGCTCCAGGACCAAGGGCTGACCGTGGCCATGGTGGGGGACGGCATCAACGACGCCCCGGCCCTGGCCAGGGCCGACCTGGGCATGGCCATGGGCTCGGGAATCGACATCGCGGTGGAAAGCGGCGACGTGGTGCTCATGAAGGGGGAGCCCCAGAGCGTGCTCACGGCCATCGAGCTCTCCCGGGCCACCATGGCCAACGTCAAGCAGAACCTCTTCTGGGCCTTTGCCTTCAACACCCTGGGCATCCCCGTGGCCGCAGGTCTGCTGCACGCCTTCGGCGGGCCGACCCTCAACCCCATGTTCGCGGGCACGGCCATGGCCTTGTCTTCGGTGACCGTGGTCTCCAACGCGCTCAGGCTGCGCTATTTCAAGCCCAAGGGGACAAGAAGCTCGAAGCTCAAAGCTCAAAGCTCAAAGTAAAGGCAAAGAGAAGAGCCAAAGCATATTTTCATCTGCCGCTTTTCCCGTCTTTTCGCCTTTCGAACTCTTGCTTTCAGCTTTCAGCTTCTTCATCTTTCAGCTTCTTCACCCTACTCCTCCTCCACCTCGAAGCCGATCTGCTCGACGGCTTTTCTGATCTCCTCCTGGTCCACCGGCCTGATCTCCTCCAGTTGGGCTTCCCCGCTGCTGAGATCGACCTTCACGTCCCCCACGCCCTCCAGGGCGCTCAAGGCCTCCACCACGGAGTTGACGCAGTGCATGCAGGACATGCCCTTGACTTTGACAGTTTTCATGACCGACTCCTTGACAGGCCGGAAAAAATTGAACGACCTGCTGCATGGTTTTTTCAACAGAAGACTGAGCTTTCCTGGCTGCAGCTTCCACTTTTCCCGGGCACCCGACCATGATAGACAGGGATCTCCAGGGAACACAACCATGCATCCCCCCACCTTATGAGCAAAAAGACCATCACCGCCCCCCTGAACAAGGACCCTGTGGAGTTGGTGGCCCAGGCCAGACAGAAGGCCGGGGAAAAGAACGCCTCTTTCAATGGCGACGCCAGCCAGGGCCGGTTCACCGCCATGGGCGTGGTTGGATCCTACACCATCGGGGATGGTGAGGTGAACATCGAGATCATCAAAAAGCCCCTGCTCATCCCCTGGTCGTTGGTGGAGAAGACGGTGCGGGACTTTTTTGCCTGAGGAGACCCCATGGCTTTTTTCCAGCCCCGCCGGTTCAAGGTGCACCAGAGCACGGCCTTCCTGCTCTTGGAAGTTGCAGCAACCGTGGTGCTCTTTGTTTTCCTCGCCCCACAGGCCGGCCGACCCCATCCCCACGCCTTTGTGGAGTGCACATTCTCCTTTGTCTTCGACGACCAGGGCCTGGCGGGGTTCCGCCAGCAGTGGACCCTGGACGAAATGACCACCCTGTCCATCCTGGACGTGGTGGACAAGGACCGCAACGCCGCCTTGAGGAAGCAGGAGGCCGCCGAGATCGAGACCCTCTTCAAGGAAGGCTTCCGGGAGTTTCACTACTACACCCACGCGCACATCAACGGTGACCCGTTCAAGGCCCGGTGGATCACTGACTTTTCCGCCGCACTGGAAGAGGGGGTATTGGTCTACCAATTCTTTGTTCCCTGCCACGTCACTGCGGACACCCAGTCAAAGGAAATCAAGGCCGCAGTCTATGACGAGACCTTTTACACCTTTGTGGCCTACGCCCAGGAATACGGCGAATCGCTCGACCCCTCTTCGGACCCGCTGTACGGCGACCCTGCAGCCGGCCCCTCTCCGGATGACTTTGCCAGGTTCTCCGATGCCGTGGGGTTGCAGGACTTTTGTGGGGAAGTCAGGGTCGAGGGGGCGGCAGACGGCTTCGAAATTGCCACCCGGGTGAAGAGAGCACCGGAAATGGCCTACTTTTTCGAGCAGATCACACCCGAGGCCTTTGTTCTCAAGTTTCGCATCAAATGACCCGCTTCCAGTTTCTTTTGTGGCTGACAGGTCTGGCCCTGATGCTCTGGACAGGTGGCCCCATGCCGTCTCTTGCTGCCAAAAACCCTTTTTTGGGGGCAGGGGACTCATCCAACGCAACCGCGCCAAGAAGCGTGGTCGGCTATCCCAAGGTCTTCCGGCCGCTCATGGACACCACAGCCAGGGTCCAGCTTCAGCTCAGGCAGAGCCTTGTCAGCCTGGGCCGGGACATCCGGGAGCACCCCCTGGGGCGCTCTTTCTGGCTGTTCATGCTCAGCGCCTTTGCCTACGGCGTGGTCCACGCCCTGGGACCGGGCCACGGCAAGCTCTTTGTCTGCTCCTACTTTTTGAACCGGCCCGGCAGCCTCTCCAAGGGGGTGGCATTCGGTTTCCTGACCATGTTCTCCCACGTCCTGTCCGCAACGGTGCTGGTCTGCCTGGGGTACTTCGTGCTTCGCACCTCCGGGGCTTTGACCCTGGACGACATGGGCCCCCGCCTGGAGACGGCCAGCTACGGGCTGCTGGCCCTGATCGGCCTGTTCCTGCTGGTCAAATCCTTCCTCGGGCTGCGGGGCCGGCTGCAGGACAGGGCAAGCCACGACGGCACCGAGAGGCATTCCGGACCTGAGGACAATCGGGGACTGATCCTGACCGCCTGCAGCATCGGGCTGGTCCCCTGCCCCGGGGCGGGAATCATCCTGGTCGCGGCCGTCAGCCTGGGCATCATGGCCACCGGCCTGCTGGCCATGGCCGCAATCGGTCTGGGCATGGGCCTGACCACCTCCTTGTTCGCCCTGGCCACCATCCAGGCCCGCAAGGGCCTCTACCGCAGCCTGGCCGGACACGAGCAGGCCCTGACCATGGTCCACTTCACCCTGGCCCTGCTGGGCTCTGTGGCCATCTTCGGACTGGGTGCGCTTCTTTTCTGGACCAGCCTCTGACCGCTCTATTCGAGGGCCGGCACGTCATCGGAGCCTTGGAGTTCTGACTGCCCATCTCCATCTGCTAAGGATCCGAGAATCGAAATCCTGATACTTCTGAAAAACTTTTTCCTGGAGGGTATATTCACCGCTCCTGTGATCATGGGCCGATCGGTCTGAACCACGGTCTTCTTTTGTGCACGCATAATCATCTCCGGGGAACACCCACACTAGGTGATCAAACGGGTTCCCACCTGATAGACCGCCACGGCCAGCACAAAGGCCAGCACCGTGTTGAAGCAGGTGGAGAACAAAGCCCAGCGCCAGGAAGACTCCCTGGCCATGGCCACCACGGTCACGAAGCAGGGGGCATAGAGCATGACGAACACGATCAGGCTCAGGGCGGTGACCGCGGTCCACTGCGGGTCGCTGGCCAGACGCTGGGACAGGGATGCCGGTTCCTCCGGGTCCACCTCTCCCAAGGAGTAGGCCGTGCCCAGGCTGGCCACGATGACCTCCTTGGCCGCGAACCCGCCCACCAGGGCGATGTTGGTCCTCCAGTCGAATCCGGCCCATTGGGTCACCCCTTCCAGCCCGGTGCCGACTCGTCCGGCCACGGAGTGTTTGAGTGCGGCCTGGCCTTCGGCATTGTCGATGGCTTCCAGACGCTCTTCAAGTACCGCCTGCTCCGCATCACTCAAACCGGTGCCAACAGCGGCTTTCACTTGGGCCCGCTGCGCGTCGAACCGTGCAGCCTGCTCTTCGGGCAGTCCGGGAAAAGTCATGGCCGCCCAGAGCAGGATGGCGATGGCCAGGATCACGGTTCCCGCTTTTCTTATGTACTGCCAGGAACGCTCCCAGGTGTGGGTCAACACGCCGCGCAGGGTGGGCAGCCGGTAAGGCGGCAGCTCCATGACGAACGGCGTGGACTCCCCTTTGATCACGGTGGACCTGAGCAGCCTGGCCACCAGCAGGACCATGGCCCAGCCGCCCAGGGTGATCCAGAACATGACCGAGGCGGCCGAACCCGGAAAAAAGGCCGCGGCCAGAAGCAAAAATACCGGCACCTTGGCCCCGCAGGTCAGAAAGGGGGCGGTGAGCAGGGTGGCCAGCTTCTCTTTGGGACTGCGCAGCGTCCTGGTGGCCATTATCCCGGGCACGGCGCAGCCGCCCGGGATGCCGCCGGAGACGATGAAGGGCATGACCGAGCAACCGTGCAGCCCGAAGAGCCTAAGCACCCGGTCCAGCATGTAGGCCATGCGCGCCGTATACCCGGAGTCCTCCAGAAAGGAGAGAAACAGGAACATGACAAAGATGAGCGGGACGAACCCGAGCACTCCTCCCACGCCGTCGATAATGCCGGAGACCACCAGTGATTGGATCAGTCCCGCCGGGATCAGTGCCGTGGCCGCCCCCCCCATCCAGCCGAACAGTCCCTCCAGCCAGCCCATGGGGATCTCGCCGATGGTGAAGGTGGCCTTGAACATGGCGTAGACCACCAGCAGCATGATCGCTGGCCCCAGCAACTGGTGGGTCACCACCTGGTCGATGCGGTCCGAGAGCCTGATCCGGTCGGTGACGGCGCCTCCGGTTATCACGCCCTGCTTGAGCACGGAGGCGATGTAGCCGTACCGGTAGTCGGCGATGACGGCCTCGGGGTGGGTGTCCAGGGTCTTGCGGCAATGCGCGGCCACCTCGTCGGCCCTGGCCTGCAGCTCCAGATGCAGAGCCTCGTGCCGGGCCTCACCCAGCCGCATGACCTCCGCATCCCGTTCCAGGTACTTCAGGGCCACCCATCTGGCAGGATAGTGGTCTGCGAGAAACCGCTCCATGGTGATGCGGTCCGCCATGTCCTGGAGCACAGGGTCCAGATCCGGACCGTAGGAAATGGCAAGAGGCGTCCAGTCCCCGCTCCTGGCCGATGCATACGCAACGGCCGCCTTGAGCAGCTCCTGCTTGCCCTTGCCCTGCCTGGCCACGGTCTCCACCACAGGGACCTGCATCAGCTCGGACAGCCTGGCCGAATCGATGCGCTTGCCCTGTTTGGCCACTTCGTCCATCATGTTCAGGGCCAGGACCAGAGGAACGCCCAGCTCCAGGAACTGCACGGCCAGATAAAGGTTGCGCTCCAGAGAGGTTGCATCCAGGATGTCCACCACCACCTGGGGCCGCTCTTCCACCAGGAAGTTCCGGGCCACCAGCTCTTCCTGGGAGTAGGCTGTCAGCGAGTAGGTCCCGGGCAGGTCCACAATGTGCAGCGAAGCTCCCTCCAACGTGGCAGTGCCGATCTTCTTCTCCACGGTCACACCCGGGTAGTTGCCCACCCGCTGGCGGGCCCCTGTCAGCCCGTTGAACATTGTTGTCTTGCCCGAGTTGGGGTTTCCGGCCAGTGCGATGGTGTATATTCCACTCATCCGTTTTCTCCTCCCGCCGTGTCGACGCTGATGTGGTCGGCCTCGTTGTTGCGCAGGGTCAAGGTAAAGTCCCTGAGCCGCAGAGCTACGGGATCCCTGAGCGGTGCCCTGCCCACCACTGTCAGCTCCGTGCCGGGCACCAGCCCCATGTCCCGAATGCGACGCCCCAGCTCCCCGCCTGCGGCCACGGTTCGTATCACAGCCTTTTGTCCCGCCGGCAGTTGCCGCAATCCGATTGCTC
Source organism: uncultured Desulfohalobiaceae bacterium (assembly GCA_964594925.1). GTDB lineage: Bacteria > Desulfobacterota > Desulfovibrionia > Desulfovibrionales > CAZUBS01 > CAZUBS01. Next base: position 35,643 of record CAZQOG010000002.1, on the reverse strand, counting down.
TGGTCATGATCACACCCCAATAGTTAGCTTTTCCTAACTTCAATTTGAAAAAAAATTCTCCCCCTGTCGGAGAGAATAACCTTTCCACCACGAGAATGTTCCACCCGATACCCCTCTCCCCCTTTCCCTGTCAATAAAAATTTATTAGGGTTGACTAACTTTTCCCGCAATCCCTTTTTCTCCCCTGGCCGGAGCCGAAAACGCTTTGGTCCTTATAAAGTTCCTGGTCCAGGCACATTCACCGGCTCCCCGGCCAAGGAGCACGGACCCGATGTCCTCAAGCCCAGCTTTTCAAACATGCAAACGTGACCCATGCCCCCGGATGTCGACGGACTCAACCCGCACCGATCCGGCCCAATCCCCACGATCTCCTCTTCATTACAGCAGGCAACACCCACGCCTCTCCATCTTCCAGCCCCCATTGACCTGCCTCGTGAAGCTGTGCATTCTGTCTGGCAGCATGTTGACAGGCCGTGGCCTCGGTGCTAGGTATCCGAGCCTTATTGTAGGCGCGTAGCTCAGGGGGAGAGCACTTGCTTGACGCGCAAGGGGTCAGGAGTTCAAATCTCCTCGCGCCTACCATCTTGGGATCTTTCGGGGAGGCCATGGCCTCCCTTCTTTTGTTGTGTTTGGTTTGGGGAGGGAACGCTTTTGCAGGTTATGGTTGACGACACACAAGTCGATGCTGGGCCCGAAGAGTCCTTCGGGGAGGTGCTGTCCAAGGTCCTCAGCGGCAAGAAGCGCAAGCAGACCGTGGCCTGCCGGTGCAACGGCCGGGTCTATGACCTGGACAGCCCCGTGCCCGCCACCTGCCTGAACCTGGAGCCCGTGACCGAGGACTCCCCGGAAGGCCTGTCCATCCTGCGCCACAGCGCGGCACACCTCATGGCCGAGGCGGTCAAACACCTCTTCCCTTCGGCCAAGGTCACCATCGGACCGGACATCGAGAACGGCTTCTACTACGACTTCGACTACGAGCGCCCCTTCACACCCGAGGACCTGGAGGCCATTGAAAAGGAGATGGCCAGGTCTGTGGGCCGGGACGAGACCTTTGTCAGGCGCGAGGTCCCCAAGGAAGAGGCCCGCAGAATTTTTCAGGACATGGGGGAAGATTACAAGCTCGAGCTCCTGGACCAGGTGGAGGACGACACGGTCTCGCTTTACTCCCACGGCGACTTCGTGGACCTGTGCCGGGGGCCCCATGTGCCCAGCACCCGCTTCATCAAGGCCTTCAAGCTGACCTCGGTGGCCGGGGCCTACTGGCGGGGGGACGAAGAAAATCCCATGCTGCAGCGCATCTACGGCACGGCCTGGCCCTCCCCCAAGGACCTCAAGCAGTACCTGGAGCGGCTGGAGGAGGCCAAGCGCCGTGACCACCGCAGGCTGGGCCCCCAGCTCGACCTGTTCAGCTTCTCCGAGGAAGCCGGCCCGGGCATGGTCTTCTACCACCCAAAAGGCGCCCTGGTGCGCACCATCCTGGAGGACTTCGAAAAGAAGGAGCATCTCAGGCGCGGCTACCAGATCGTCCAGGGGCCGCAGATGCTCAAGCGCGAGCTGTGGGAGCGCTCCGGCCACTACGAGAACTACCGCGAGAACATGTACTTCACCGAGATCGATGACCAGGCCTACGGCATCAAACCCATGAACTGCCTGGCCCACATGATCATCTACAAGTCCCGGGTCCGCAGCTACCGCGACCTGCCTGTCAGGTACTTCGAGCTGGGAACGGTGCACCGGCACGAAAAGTCGGGCGTGCTGCACGGGCTTTTGCGGGTACGCCAGTTCACCCAGGACGATGCCCACCTCATCTGCCGCCCGGACCAGCTCCAGGAGGAGATCGTCGGCATCCTGCGCTTCGTCGCCGACATGACCCGGCTGTTCGGCTTCGAGTACGAGCTGGAGATCTCCACCCGTCCGGAAAAGGCCATTGGTTCCGATCAGGACTGGGAACGGGCCACCGCAGCCCTGACCAGCGCCCTGGAGGGCGAGGGGCTGCCCTATGAGATCAATCAGGGCGACGGCGCCTTTTACGGGCCCAAGATCGACGTCATCCTCAAGGATGCGCTCCACCGCCGCTGGCAATGTTCCACGATCCAGTGTGATTTCACCTTGCCAGAGCGTTTTGATTTGGTATACGTGGGCCAGGACGGCGAACGCCACCGCCCTGCAATGCTCCACCGGGTCATCTTCGGCTCTCTGGAGCGTTTCCTGGGCATCCTGATCGAGCACTACGCCGGGGCCTTTCCCACGTGGCTGGCTCCGGAGCAGGTCAGGGTGCTGACCATCACCGATGCCCACAACAAGTACGCCGAGAAGTGTCTTGGCGTGCTCAAAAATGCCGGCATCCGGGCGGAGGCCGACCTGCGCAACGAGAAGCTGGGCTACAAGGTTCGCGAGGCCCAGCTTGAGAAGGTCCCCTACATGCTTGTGGTCGGTGAGAAGGAGGTCGAGGCTGCGACGGTGAACGTCCGGCTCCGGGATGGAAAAAACCTGGGGTCGCGGAGCCTCGACGAGGTGGTGGAACTGATCCAGCAGGACTGTCAGGAACCTTTCAAACGTGGAGGAATGCGTTATAGCTTCACCTACTAGTGCCCGTCGGAACCTTCAGATCAGGGCAAGCCAGGTCCGCGTCGTGGGCGAGGACGGCGACCAGCTCGGCATCATGCCGACGCGGGAGGCCGTGGCCTTGGCCGGGGAGCAGGGGCTGGACCTCGTGGAGGTGGCCCCCAAGGCCGAGCCACCGGTCTGTCGGATCATGGACTACGGCAAGTACCAGTACCAGCAGAAGAAGAAGCAGCAGGAAGCCCGCAAGAAGCAGGTCCAGATCCAGCTCAAGGAGGTCAAGTTCAGGCCCAAGACCGACGAGCACGATTTTCAGACCAAGGTCAGGCATATCCGGCGGTTTCTCGAAGGCGGCGACCGTTGCAAGGTGACTGTTTTTTTCCGGGGACGGGAGATCGTGCACAAGGACAAGGGCATGGAGATCCTGACCCGGGTTCGCCAGGAGCTGGAGGAGATAGCCAAGGTGGATCAGGTCCCCAAGTTCGAGGGCCGGACCATGAGCATGGTCGTTTCGCCGAAATAGGAGCGGGCGCCGCCCTGGACCAGGGGGGATGCCGCCGCGCTTTTCAGCGTTGGCGGCTGGTATGTTTTACTACAGACAGAGAGACCCGGACCGGGCACAGCCTGTCCGGGGGACCAGGAGGACCAGATATGCCCAAGATCAAGACCAACAGGAGCACGGCCAAGCGATTCAAGGTGACCGGCTCCGGAAAGATCAGACGCCGCAAGGCCTTCCACCGGCACATCCTGACCAAGAAGTCGCCCAAGCGGAAGCGCAACCTGCGGCAGGACGCCCCTGTGGCCTCGGCCAACGAGAAGGCCATCCGGCGGCTGATGCCCTACCACGTATAACGCGCGCTGCTCGCGCGAGGTGGAAGTCGGAAGTTCGAATTTCGAAGGAAAGGCACTGTTACAAGGCCTTGCAAGCCTGAGGCAACCCATCGTCCTTCCGACTTCGAGCTTCTGACTTCGAACTTTTTTAAGGAGAGTGTCATGCGTGTCAAAAGAGGAAAGACCGCCCACCAGCGGCACAAGAAATACCTGAAGATGGCCAAAGGCTTCCGTGGCGGGCGGAGCAAGCTCTTCCGCACGGCCCGGGAGGCGGTCGAGAAATCGCTGAGCTACGCCTACCGCGACCGCAAGGCCCGCAAGCGTGACTTCCGTCGTCTGTGGATCGTGCGCATCAATGCCGCGGCACGTGAGCACGGCATGTCTTACAGCCGCTTCATCAACGGGCTGCAGACTTCCGGGGTGGAGCTGAACCGAAAGGTCCTGGCCGACCTGGCCGTGAATGACAAGGCCGGTTTCGCCAAGCTGACGGAGTTGGCCAAGTCCCGGGTGCATTGATGTCCGGTTCCGGCCGGGAAGTCGTCGAACGGCTCCAGTCCCTCGTTCCCGCCTTCGAGTCCGCTCTGTCCGAAGCCGCGTCTCCGGCCGAGGTGGAGGAGCAGCGGGTCCGCTTCCTGGGGCGCAAGGGCGAGCTGGCCGGGGTTCTTGCCGCCTTGCCCGGGCTGCCCCCGGAGGAACGCCCCCAGGCCGGACGCACGGCCAATGAGGTCAAAGAGCGTCTGCAGGAGCTGCTCGAAGCCAAGCGACGAGAGCTGGAACGCCGGGAGCGGAGCACCGGGCGCTCCCATTTCGACCCCACGCTTCCCGGGCGGCTCCCCTGGCTTGGCGGCCTGCACCCGGTGACCCTGGTCACCCGGGAGATATGCGACGTCTTCACCGGGCTGGGGTTCGACATCGTCACCGGCCCCGAGGTGGAGAACGACTTCTACAACTTCGAGGCCCTGAACATCCCCCGGGACCACCCGGCCAGGGATATGCAGGACACCCTGTACGTTGACGACTCCATCGTCCTTCGGACCCACACCTCCCCCCTTCAGATCAGGACCATGCTCGAGCGCAAGCCGCCCCTGGCAGCCATCGCCCCCGGCAAGGTCTACCGCAGGGATGCCGACCTGACCCACACCCCGATGTTCCACCAGATCGAAGGCTTTCTGGTCGACGAACGGGTGAGCATGGCTGATCTGCGCGGAACCCTGACCTCGTTCGTGCAGCAGATTTTCACCCCCGAGACAAAGGTGCGCTTCCGCCCCAGCTTCTTCCCCTTCACCGAGCCCAGCGCCGAGGTGGATATCAGCTGCGTGATGTGCGCTGGAGAGGGTTCCTGCCAGGGGCAGGTCTGCCGGGTCTGCAAGGAGACCGGTTGGGTGGAGATCCTGGGCTGCGGCATGATCGACCCGGCCGTGTTCCAGGCTGTGGGCTACGACCCCGAGCAGTACACCGGCTTTGCATTCGGCCTGGGCGTTGAGCGCGTGGCCATGCTCAAATACGGCATCGGCGATCTGCGGATGTTTTTTGAAAACGACATCCGCTTTCTGCGTCAGTTCGCCTGATCCGATGGTCCTGGTTTTCGTGCCGGCCGCCTTGCTGCAAGAAAGGCCGCACCTGGCCCACGCCATGTCCGCAGTACATTCCAGATCAACGTAAGGAACGTTAGACCCATGCTCTGCAGCACCAAATGGCTCCGCGAGTTCACCCCCTTTGAGGTCCCGATCGACACCCTGGCCGACCGGCTGACCATGCTCGGACTGGAAGTGGAGGAGATAAAAAATCCCTTTGCCCACCTGTCCGGGGTGGTGGTCGGGCGGGTGGTGCAGTGCGGCCCGCACCCCCAGGCCGACCGTCTCTCCCTGTGCCTGGTCGACCCTGGAAACAACGAGCCTCTGCCCATTGTCTGCGGTGCGCCCAATGCGGCCGCGGGACAGAACGTGGCCCTGGCCACCATCGGCACCGAGCTCCCCGGCGGGGTGATCCGGAAGACCAAGATCCGCGGCCAGGCGTCCCTGGGCATGATCTGCTCGGAGAAAGAGCTCGCACTGGGTGAGGATGCAAGCGGCATCATGGTGCTCGAGCAGGACGCGCTCGCCGGCACCCCCCTGGTGGAGGCACTTGACCTGGACACCGTGGTCCTGGACATCGGGGTCACCCCCAACCGCTCCGACTGCCTGAGCATCACCGGCCTGGCCCGGGAGGTGGCCACCGCCTTCAAGCTCCCCCTGCGCCTCCCCGAGATTACGCTGCACGAGTCCGGACCCGGATGCCCGTCCCAGGTCACCATCCATATCGACGACCCGGACCTCTGCCCCCTGTACCAGGCCAGGCTCATCAGCGACATAACCGTGGGCCCGAGCCCGGCCTGGATGCGTTACCGGCTCACTGCCTCGGGCATGCGGCCCATCAACAACATCGTGGACGTGACCAACTACGTCCTGCTGGAAACAGGGCAGCCCCTGCACGCCTTCGACCGTGACCTCATCGCCGGGGACACCATCCGGGTCGGCCCGGCCGCAAAAGGGCAGACCCTGCGCACCCTGGACGGGCAGACACGGGTGCTCGAGGACACGGACCTGCTCATCTGGGACGGGGAAAAGCCCGTGGCCCTGGCCGGGGTCATGGGCGGGGCCAACAGCGAAGTCCAGCCCCACAGCCGCGAGGTGCTCCTGGAGTGCGCCGTGTTCCACCCCGGCACCGTGCGCAAGACAGCCAGGCGCCTGGCCCTGTCCAGCGAAGCCTCCTTCCGCTTCGAGCGTGGGGTTGACCAGCCCGGCTCGACCCGGGCCCTGGACCGGGCCGCCGCACTCATGGCCCGGCTTTCCAGCGGCACGGTGCGCCCCGGCATCGCCACAAACGAGCCCAGGCCGTGGGCTCCCACCAGGCTGCGCTTTCGACCGGAGCGCGGCAACCAGCTCCTGGGCATGGAGCTGAGCGAGGACTTCTGCCGCGAAACCCTGACCTCCCTGGGCTGCGAGGTGTCCCCCGGCAACGGCGAATGGGCAGTGACCCCGCCGAGCTACCGCCTGGACCTGGAGCGGGAGGTCGACCTGTTCGAGGAGACTGCCCGGGTCTTCGGCGTGGACCGCATCCCCACGCACCTGCCGCGCGTCAGCAAGCCCCTGGAGGCCCCCTCCGGGGAGCGCCACCCCTTCGACTTCATCCGGGACGTCAAGACCTGGGCCGTTGGTCAGGGGCTGCTGGAAGCGATCAACTACAGCTTCGTGGGGGCGAGCGACCTCGATGCCCTGAACCTGGCGGCGGGGAACAGGATCACCATCTGCAACCCCCTGAGCAGCGACCAGGACACCCTGCGCACGGTGCTTGCGCCGGGGCTGCTGCACAACGTCCGGCAGAACACCGGGCAGGGCAACACCAACCTGCGCCTCTTCGAGGTGGCCCACGTTTTCTTTGCCGACCCGGATTCGGACACCACCGCCCGGGAAGAGTCCAGGCTGGGCATCCTGCTGCATGGCCGGCGTCACCCCGGAAGGTGGCCCTGGCCGGGCCAGATCAGTGACTACTCCGACCTCAAGGGCCTGGTGGAGCACCTCCTGGAAACCTTCACGCTGCCTGCGGCCACATTCGAGGCCATGGACGACCACCCCTTCCTGGATCCCGGGGTGTCCCTGTCCCTGGAGGGCGGCTCCATCGGCTTCATGGGTCGGATCAAGCCCGGGATCGCCGAGGAGTTCAACCCGCGCCACGACCTGTGGCTGGCCGAGCTGGACCTCGACCGTCTGCGGGAACTCTCCTCCCGGTCCAGGGTCTGTTTCCAGGCCCTTCCCAAGTTTCCACCGGTGCGGCGCGACCTCACCCTGGCCACGCCCAAGGAGGTCCGGGTGCAGTCCCTGATGGAGGTCGTTGCGTCACTGCGCCCGGCCTTGCTGGAGGAGTTCACCCTGGTGGATGTCTACCAGCCCGAGGATCCCGGGGTGCACAACCTGACCCTGCGCATGACCTACCGTCACCCGCAGCGCACGCTCAAGGACAAGGAAGTGGACACGGTGCACAACACCCTGGCCGAGGGGCTCACCAAGGCGCTGCCTGTTCAGAGATCCTGACCGGAGGAGGCCGTGAGCAAATCGCCCGGCAAGAAGCACAAGATAGGGGAGGCCGCGGAGCAGCTCGGCCTGGAGCCCTATGTGCTTCGCTTCTGGGAAAGCGAGTTCCACCAGCTCAGGCCCGAGCGCACCTTCCGAGGCCAGCGCCTCTACTCCGAGGCCGACATGCTCCTGCTCAGGCGCATCAAGCACCTGCTGCACGAGCGCGGCATGACCATCGAAGGGGCCCGCCGCCTCCTGGACCAGAAGCAGGAGTACGGCGAAATCCTGACCCTGGTGGAGCGCGAGCTGACCGAGATCAGGGAGAGGCTGCGGGAAGAAAAGGATGAAGGATGAGGGCGGAAGGATGAAAAAAGAATAGAATCGGCTGCGCCTCTGGCTCGAAACAAGAAGAATAAAGCTCGAAGCTGGAAGCTGGAAGCTCGAAGCAAGAAGAATAGGGCTCGAGGCTTAAAGCTCGAAGCAAGAAAAGCCCCCCCGACAAACCGCCATCACGCTGGACGCGTGATCAGGGTCCCCCCGAGTCAATTCCCAAGCCCCGCAATACCTCCTGACAAACGGCTGAGAATCGATTCTCAGCCGTTTGTCAGGTTTCTCGCGCAGGTAACTATGAAATCCTGCACATTGGTCAAGATGGCGTGCACGGTCAGGGAGCCGCGGTTGGCCAGCTTGTCCGCGGCAAACTCGGAGATGTCCACGCAGAAGAAGTAGACCGGCCTGACCCGGCCCGCGGCGTCGACCTGGTAGGAGGGCGTCATGTTGCCGGTGGCAATGGAGTGGAGCTGGGTGGCCAGGGTGATGACGGTCGTGGCCCGTGAGGCCACCCGGCGCATGGCGTCCTGCCCCTGGTACACATCGCCGATCACGTCCGGCAGGGGGCCGTCGTCCCGGATGGACCCGGCCAGCACAGAGGGGACGCCTTTTTCTTCCAGGGCGCGCATGACCCCGTCCGGTATCAGCCCCTGCTCCACGGCTCCCCGGATGGAGCCGGCCCGGCGCACCGCATTGATGGCGTCCAGGTGGTGGTAGTGTCCCAACCGGGCCGGGACCTTGTGGTAGATGCCCTGGCCCAGAGCGGTCTGGAACATGGCCGCTTCGATGTCGTGGGCGGCCAGGGCGTTGCCCGCCAGCAGGCCGTGCACGAACCCCTGCTCGATGAGCCGGACAAAGGCCTTGCGCGCGTCAGAGTCAAAGACCACGGCCGGCCCCGCCACCCAGACGATGTGCCCCTTGTCCCGCTCGAAGCGCAGCAAATCGTACATGGTGTCGTAGTCGATGGAGAATGAGGACTCGCGGGTGATGCGGGTCCGGAAGGCGAACTTCTCCACCTCCCCTGCCTGGGCCGCAAACCCGGTGTCGTGAACCAGGATTCCGTCCTGACCGCTTTCGGTGCGGCCCACGGCCACCTGGTCGCCCTTCTGCAGCCTCCTGAACTCAACCGTCTCCACAGCGCCCCCCGGCCGCAGCACCACGACGCAGTCCATGCGCGAGTTGCGGATCAGCTCCCAGCGGCCCGGCTGCAGGTGGACATACTCGGGGAAGATGGACGTGCCGTGGTAGTTGTCCGGGGCCACACCGTCTGCAGGGGCCGGCTTAAACACAGCCGTGGGCGCACTGCGCAGGGGCTCGGCATCAAAGACGGGGGGGAGGTAGGCGGGCAGGGAAAAGGTCATGACGGACACCTCGTGGTTCTGCCGGGGCCTTCAGGCTCCGGGTCGCTCGTACACGATCCGGCCGTTGAACAGGGTCAGGTCCACCCGGGCGGCCTGGATCTCATGGGGCTCTATGGCGAAGATATTTCTGTCCAGCACGGCCAGGTCCGCCAGCATCCCCCGCCCTATCCTGCCCTGCTGCGTTGCCCCATAGGCCAGGGCGGGGGTGCTGGTGTACCCGGCCACGGCCTGGTCCACGCTGATGCGCTGCTTAGGGTACCAACCCCCTTCAGGGGTGGAGTCCGGGCGCTGCCGGGTCACCAGGGCGTGGATGCCCATGAGCGGCCTGGGGTCGCTGACCGGGCAGTCCGAGTTGAACAGGGTGGGTATGCCCGATTCGAGCACGCTGCGAAAGGTGTAGGCGTACCTGCCCTTGTCGCCCAGGCAGCGGTCGATGAGGTTGAAGTCCAGGACCATGTTGCTGGGCTGCATGCCCACGGCGACCTTCAGGCGGGCCAGGCGCGCCAGGTCCTTTGGTCTGACCATCTGCAAGTGGTCGATGCGGTGCATCAGGGGCGGGCGGGGCACGTCCCGTGCCTCGGGTGAGGACCGCCACTCTTCGAGCGCCTCAAAGGCGCTGATGACCTCGGAAACGGCACGGTCGCCCACAGCGTGGATCATGACCGCCAGACCGGCCTGCTCGGCTGTGCGCAAAACCGCCGCACTCTCCCCGACCCCCATCTGGCTCAGGCCGCACCCCGCGTCCAGGTAGGGCTCAAGCACGCTGGCCGTGCGTGCCCCCATGCCCCCGTCGGCAAAGTACTTGACGTGCCCCAGCCGCAGCCTTTCGCTGCCGAATCCTGCGGCCAGGCCAAGGGCCACGGCCTCGTCCAGGCGCTCCCCGGGCAGGCTGACCCAGGTGCGCATAGCCAGCCTCCCCTCGCGGTCCAGGCGCTGGAAGAGCCGCATGGCCCTGGGTGCGTCCCGCTCCCCCTTGAGCCGCAGGTCGTGCAGCGCGGTGATGCCGCAGGCATGCAGCCGCTCCTGGGCCTGCTCCATGGCCCGCAGCCGCTCCCCGTCGCTGACCTGCGGAATGCAGTCCTTGACCAGGTTGATGGCCGTCTCCCTGAGGACCCCTGTGGGGCGGCCCGTCCGGTCCCGGGCGATGACCCCTCCCGGGGGATCGGGGATGGCCGCCCCGTCAATGCCCGCCCGGACAAGTGCGGCCGTGTTGGCCACTGCCAGGTGCAGGTCGCAGCGCCAGATCACGGTGGGGACGTCCCCTGTGACCCGGTCCAGATCCTCCCGCTCGGGGATGCGTCCGTCGGGCCAGTCGGTCTCGTTGAAGCCCTGCCCCAGGACCCAGCTCCCCGGCACCTCCCGGGCAGCAGCGCCGGCCAGGGCGGTTTCCAGCCCCTGGAAGCTGCTCACCCCGGCCAGGTCCTGGTAGAGGCTCCAGTCGTAGAAATGAAAGTGGGAGTCCATGAAGCCGGGCAGGACCAGACGCCCCTCCAGATCGAGGCGACGCGTCCCCCTGCCGGCGAGCCCCAGGATCGTCCCATCGTCCCCCACGGCGGTGATGCGGCCGCCGGCTATGGCCAGGGCCTGGGCAGACGGCTGTCCGGGGTCCTGGGTCCGCACCTTTGCATTGCAGAGAATGAGCTCTGGCGTGGGGCTCACAGCAGAAACCCCCGGGGGTAGGGGTCGTCAGGATCACAAAAGAACCTGTGCAGCCCGGTCATGTGGGCCGACCCGCTGATTTCGGCCACCACGGCCGGGTAGTCGCCCACAGTGGTCACGGCCACGATCCTCCCGGTGAAGGCCTGGCCCAGCATGCTCCTGTTCACGAAAAGCTCCTCCCGCTCCAGCTGCCCCCGGGCATGCAGCAGCGCCAGCTTGGCCGTGGTCCCCGTGCCGCAGGGGGACCGGTCCAGATGGGACTCACCATAGACCACGGCGTTGATCCCTTCGCTTCCCCTGCTTGCATGGATTTCGGCCACATCGATGCTGCCCACCTCCGGCCGCAGGGGATGGCTGACCTGAAACTGGCGATTGGCCGAGGAAACGATGCGCATGCCCAGCCTGACAAGCTCGGGTCCGTTTTCCGGCACCAGTTCCAAGCCGGTATTAACGGCATCGACCATGGCGAAGTAGCCGCCCACGCAGACCAGGTCCACCGGTATTCGGCCCAGCCCTTCCACCTCCAAGGGCTTGTCCCGGGCCGCAACGAACGAGGGGACCGAATGGTAGGACACGCTCACGACCCGCCCCCCATCAAGGGATGCCAGGGCGGGCATGGGGCCGGACGGGGTGTCCACCGTGACCCTGACCCTGGACCCCTTTGCCTTGATGACCCCGCACTCCACCAAGGTGGTCACTGCCCCGATGGTGGCGTGGCCGCACAGAAAAGGGTAGCGCCTGGCGTCCATGTAGATCAGGCCGAAGTCGGCGCCCGGTGTGCACGGCTCGGTCACGGCTGCGGCCAGCATGTCCCGGTGGCCGCGCGGCTCCCGGGTCAGGAGCAGTCGCACATGGTCCAGGTGCTCCATGAAGTAGGCGCGTTTCTCGGCCATGGTGGCCCCGGGAAGCGGCGGGAGCCCCCCCACGACAAGACGGGTGGGCTCACCGGCCGTGTGGGAGTCAACCGTGACCAGGGCCTGGTCATGGCGGCCCGCAAAAAAAGCGCTCAGGTGTGCGAGGTCCATTGAAGGGGGTGTTCCGGGGCAAAGCCTGTTTGAGAGCCGGCTGCTACGGGGCTTCCTCCCGGGCCAGGAGCCCGCAGTGCCGGGGCGGGACGTGCAGGACCACCGGGTCGCCGATCCGGTGGGGCCGGCGCCTGACCATGCTGATGGCGTGCAGCCTGACCCCTCCTTCCAGCTCGACGAAATAGCTGGTCTCGCCCCCCATGTAGCTGCGGTCGTAAATGGTGCCGTTGTAGAGGTTCACTGCTGTGGACTCGAGCTCCTCCTCCTGGCCGGGGCTGGTCAGGTTCAGCTTCTGGGCCCTGATGACCAGGGTCACCTCCTGTCCCTCGACCCACTCCCCCGGGTGCTCGGTCACGAACTCCAGGCCGTCCCTGGTCACCACCTTGGTGTACCCGTCCGAGGTGTGGCCGGTCACCCTGGCCTCGTAGAAGTTGGAGTGGCCCAGGAAGTCGGCCACAAAACGGTTGGAGGGGTAGTCGTAGACGTCCTCGGGCTCGCCTTCCTGCTGCTTGCGTCCGTCCTTCATGACCACGATCCTGGTGGACATGGACAGGGCCTCCCGCTGGTCATGGGTGACGAAGATGGTGGTCAGCCCCAGCTTCTGCTGCAGGTTGTCGATCTCCATGCGCATCTCCTCCCGCAGCTTCTCGTCCAGGGCGGACAAGGGTTCGTCCATGAGCAGCACGTCGGGCTCGATGACAATGGCCCGGGCCAGTGCGATGCGCTGCTGCTGCCCTCCGGAAAGCTGGGCCGAGTAGCGTTTCTCCACGCCGGGCAGCCGGACCATCTCCAGGGCATTGGAGACCTTCTCTTTCATCTGACTTTTTGGGACATCGCGGTACTTGAGCCCGAAGGCCACGTTGTCGAAGATGGTCTTGTGCGGGAACAGGGCGTAGTTCTGGAAGATCATGCCCAGGTTCCGCTTGTGGATGGGGGTGTCGTTGACCCACTTTCCCTTGATGTAGATATCGCCTTCGGTGGGTTTCTCCAACCCGGCGATCATGCGCAGGATTGTCGTCTTCCCACACCCCGAGGGGCCGAGCAGCGTCACCAGCTCCCCCTGTGCAATGGACAGGTCCATCTTCTCGACGGCCAGGGTCCTGCCGAAGCGCTTCATGAGCCCTTTGAGCTGGACAACGGGTTGGTTGGTACCGGTAGCCACTGGTGTTCCTCTTCGCGTTACATGCTGTGCTGCCGGACAGCGCTGTGGTGAAGCCTCCGGCCGGCCGTCACTGTAGGACCGATAGGACCGGCCGGCCGGAGGCAATACTGCTGAAGCCTTGCTTCAGCTTCTTTTCTTTCCCTTGCTCTCAGCTTCGAGCTTCGAACTTCGAACTCGCCCGCAGGGCGGATTGCAATCAGTTCAAAAACCTGGCTGGCGAGGCGCAAGGCCTGGTCAAGTCCGAAGCGTATACCATATACGTGAGGGTTTGACCTGGCCGCAGCAACGAAGCCAGCCGGGATTTTTCAACTGATTGCTAAGCGCCGGCCATGATGCGGTCCCACTGCTCCGCCCACTCCAGCTGGTGCCCGTTCCAGTAGTCCGGCACGCCGAACAGGTACCCCTTGAGCTGCCCGGTGGGATCGAAGGCCGGCAGCTTGGAGACCGATTCAGGCATGTCCACCTTGGACGGGTCCAGGCTGGGCGGATACTTCTGGGCATCGGCCACGGCAATGGCCGCCTCTGGCTCGAGCATGAAGTTGAGCAGCTTGTGGGCCGTGTCCAGGTCGGTGCCCTTGATGACGAAGATGCACTCCTGCCAGGAGTAGGTGCCTTCCGGCGCCAGGTACCCGATGGGGTGTCCCTGCTCCTGCAGATGGTAGACCCGCCCGGACCAGGCCGGTGTGGCGTAGATCTCCTCATTGGCCAGCAGGCTCATCAGCTCGGCGCCCGATCCCCAGTACTTCTTGATCAGGTCGCGCTGCTTGCGCAGGGCCTTCCAGACCTTGTCCAAATCGCTGATGTCGTTGGGGTTCTGGCCGGTGTACAGGGCTGCGTACCAGATGTTGGTGCGCCAGTCCGTCCAGGAGCCGATCTTGTCCTTCAGGGTCTCCTCGAACAGGATCCCGGCCCCAAGTTTTTCAGCCTTTTCCTTTGAGATATGCTTGGTGTTGTAGGCAATGCCGGTCTGCCCGAGGTCGTAGGGCACAGCGGACAGGGATCCCGGAGTAATGGCGTAGTAGGGCTTGACCATGGCCTGCATGACCAGGGACAGGTTGGGTATCTCGCTCTCGTCCAGGGCGGAGTTGAAGCCCAGACCCACGTAGCGGGCGTAGTCGAACACCCCGGACAGGTGGGCCAGGTTGTACTCGCCCCCCGGGGGAAAGGAGGCCTTGACCCGGGTCAGATAGGAGTCCATGTCCCCGAACTCCCCGTCGATGACCTCGATGCCCGTGGCCTTGGTGAAGGGATCGAAGGCATACTTGCGAAAGGCCTCGGATGTTGTCCCGCCCCAGCCGTCGAAACGGATGGAGTCGGCTGCCTGGGCCGAACCAAGCAGGCCGAAGGGGCCGCCTGCCAGTCCCGCTGCCGTGCCCGCTATGACCATGAACCGCAAAAAATCGCGGCGGGAGAGCTCACCAGCTTCATACCGGGCGTGCACATCTTCCACACGTTTCTTCCAAACATCAGACATCTCGTCCTCCTTGAGTTTTGAGCAGGGATCCCCCCGCCCTGAAAAATGGCCGGGTCTTTCGGCCGGGTTTCACTTTCCCCTGGCGAAACGCCTGGCCAGATAACCGGCCAGAAGGGGCGTTGACACCGTGAGCACGATCATGACCGCGCCCAGGGCGTTGATCTCCGGGCTGATGGAGTTGCGCAGCATGCCGAATATCTTGACCGGCACCGTCTGGTTCTGGGCCGTTGCCCAGAACAACGTGGCCGTGATGTCGTCAAAGGAGATGGTGAAGGAGAAGAGCATGCCGGCGAAGATGGCTGGGAGAAGCAGGGGCAGGGTGATCTCCCGAAAGGTCTGAAAGGCGTTGGCGCCCAGGGATTTGGCAGCTTCCTCATAGTCGGTCCTGATGCCCACCAGCCTGGCCTGCACCACGAGAAGGACATACGGCAGGGTGATGACCACGTGGCCGACGAGCAAGAGGGCAAAGCTTTTGGGTTGCTGCAGCCAGCGGATGAACAGCAGCAGGGCCACGCCCAGGATGACTTCGGGCACCATGATCGGGGCCAGCAGCAGGGTGTTCAGGCTGTTTTTTCCCGGGAACTCGTAGCGCACAAAGGCCATGGCCGCGGGTATGGCCACAAGGGTGGTGCAGACAGCGGTCAGGCTGCCCAGGACCAGGGAGTTCTTGAAGGCCATGAGGATGACCTCGTTCTGGGCCAGCTTGACGAACCAGCGCAGGCTGAATCCGTCCATGGGAAAAGAGCCGAACTGCTGCGGGTTGAAGGCCAGGATGATCACCACCACGATGGGGGCGAACATGAACACGTACACCAGGATGGTGTAGAGCTTGATGAGTGACCAGCCGGAAATCCGCACCATTCTTTCCCTATTGCATGGCCTTGAAGACCTGGTTGATGCCCAGGTAACGGTTGTAGGTCCAGACGATGGTCCCCACGAGCAGCAGCAGCACAACGCTGATGGCAGACCCGAACGGCCAGTCCAGGGTTCCGATGACCCGCTTGAAGATCAGGTTGGCGATCATCTCGTTGCCCGGCCCGCCGAGGATCATGGGCGGCAGGTAGGTGCCCGCGGTGAGCACGAAGACCAGCAGGCTGCCGGCGCTGACCCCGGGCAGGGACAGGGGCAGGGTGACCTCCTTGAAGGCCTGCCACTCGGTGCAGCCCATGGACCGGGCCGCCTCGAGCAGGCTTTTGTCGATGCCTTCCAGGCTGACGTAGATGTTCAAAATCATGAAGGGCAGCAGGTACTGGATCAGCCCCATGAGCACCGCGCCCTCGTTGTAGAGCATGCCCAGCGGTTCGGAGAGGATTCCGGTGCTGGTCAGCACGTAGTTGATCAGGCCGGTGTCCCCCAAAATGTTGATCCAGGACAGGGTGCGGATGATGAAGCTGATCCAGAACGGGAGCATGATCAGCAGCATGAGCACCCCCCGGAAACGGGTCCGGGTGCGGTAGAAGAAATATGCGGGGATGTACCCCATGACCAGGCACAGGGCCACGCACTCCAGGCTGACCCTGATGGTGCGCAGCAAAATGGAGGAGTAGAAGAAGTCCTGGAAGAACTTGGCGTAGTTTCCGAACTGGAAGGCCGGGATGTCCGCACCGCTTGGAGCGCGGAGCCAGAAACTGTAGACTATGATAAAGCAGACCGGGACGACCAGCAGGAAGAAGACCGCGCTCAGGGAGGGGGCCAACAGTGCCCAGGGTTTCCAGCCCGATTTTTCAGACATGGCTTGCGTGGGGCTTTGTGTGTATCAGGGCACAGCACTTCAATCATTTGACAACTGTTCTCAAAACCCGATTACTGCGCATCTTTACTCAGATTCGCGGATGGTATGGGGCGGGTTTTCATTTGTCAAGCCGTTGGCAGTGTGCACCACTGCCTCCCAATACATCCTTACTCAAGGAATGGTACCGGCCAGATGCACGTTGCAACAGTGTGTAAAACATCCTATGCATGCCGGGGCATACCGGGTGTGATACGAACCCGGCCATGCATCAAAGACCGGGTGTGTCTTTCTTTTTGCGCCTGTTCCCTTTATACTGAAATGGTTTGCCCGTGCACCTCCCCGGGCCTGGGTGTGAGGCATCATCCCGCCAGGGGGGAAGAGGTCAAAGGCCGGCACGCCAGACCCGGCCGCAAAAAACCGGCCTGGGTGCGCGTGATGTATCCTCGATTCAGACCGGAGCACTGACATGGGGCTGAGAAAGAACTGGAAGATCACTGTCACTCCCGAGATCGGCAGATATATTCAGGAGTCCACTGACTCCGTGGCCGAGCTGGCCAACGAGCTGGGGCTGAGCATCGCAACCGTCCGCAAATGGCGCAGCCGGGCCGGAAAGGTCCAGACCCGGGACTGCACTGCCCACTCCAGCGTGCTGTTCACGCTGGAGCAGGAGCTGCTCATCGTCGAGATCCGCCGCATCCTGCTCTTGTCCCTTGACGACCTGCTCACCGTGGTCCGGACCTTTCTCATGCCCTCCTGCTCACGGTCCTCACTGGACAGGCTGCTGCGCCGCCACGGGGTGTGCCGCGTGGGCGAGCTGGTCCCGGACATCGAGGAGCACAAGGCGGTTGTCCGCAAACACCAGCGGTACCTGCCGGGACACATGCGCCTCTACGAACGCTCCCTGCCCCGCATGCAGGACGAGACCTTCCGCAAGCACCTTTTTCTGTCGGTTGACCGGGCCACCAGCTGGATCTTCATGGAAACCCGGCCGGATGGCTCACCGGACTCGGCCGCCGGGTTTCTGCGCAACCTGAGCCAGGCCGCCCCTTTTTGCATCTGGCGCGTGCTCACTGCCGACCGCCCAGCCTTCACTTCGGAAGGATCCGACCACGACCATTTTTTTGCCGCTGCCTGCCGGGAGCTTTCCATAGAGCAGCACGTCTACCCGGACCCCGCGCCCGGTGAGTCCCAGCTCCTGTCAGGGCTCTCTGAGCTGGCCTACTCCCCCTTCGCCTCCAGCGAGGAGCTGGAAAAGAAGCTGCTCTCCTACTGCTACGTGTACAACACCCACATCCCCCTGCGCAGCCTGGGCCGCCTCACACCCGTGGAAAAGCTCAACCGCTTCCACGCCTCAAACCCCGAGCTGTTCAAGGTCCACCCCGCAGAGCTGGCCGCCTACCCCGACCAGGAGCAGTTTCTTTTCTACCAGACCAAGAAACGCCAGCCCACCATTGCCAAGTCCAAGGGCATCTACATGTGGGACACCGTGGGGAAACGGTACCTGGACGGCTCTTCAGGGGCGGTGGTCAACAACATCGGGCACGGCGACAAGCGGGTCATTGCGGCCATGGAGCAGCAGGCCCAGCGGACCTTCTTCGCCTACCGCACCCAGTTCGAGAACGAGCCTTCCAAGCGTCTGGCAAAGAAGCTGGTCCAGCATACCTCCCCGCACCTGAACAAGGTCTTCTACGTCTCTGGAGGCTCTGAGGCGGTGGAGTCGGCCATGAAGGTCTGCCGCCAGTACTTTTTCAACCTGGGGGAGGGCTCACGCTACAAGTTCATCAGCCGGGTCCCCTCCTACCACGGAGCCACCCTCGGCGCCCTGGCCCTGACATCCTACGCCCCCCTGGAGGTGGCCTTCAAACCCCTGGTGCGCGACTACCCCAAGATTCCCGCTCCCTACTGCTACCGCTGCGTCTACCACCAGACCTACCCGGACTGCGGCCTGGAGTGCGCCTGGGCCCTGGAGCGGGTCATCCTGGAGCAAGGTCCGGACAACGTGGCCGCTTTCGTGACCGAGCCGGTGGGCGGGGCCAGCACCGGCGCCCTGGTGCCCCCCAAGGAGTACTTCGCGGTCATCCAGCACATCTGCCGCAAATACGGCGTGCTGCTCATCCTGGACGAGGTCATGACCGGGTTCGGGCGCACCGGCAGGCTGTTCGCCTACGAGCACTGGGGGGTGGAGGCGGACATCATCGCCCTGTCCAAGGGCATTGCCTCGGGCTACTACCCCCTGGGGGCGGTTCTGACCTCCCAGGAGATCGTCAATGCCGTGGTCTCCCGTGGAGGATTCGCCCACGGACACACCTACGCGGGCAACCCCATGGCCTGCACCGTAGGTCTGGAGGTGCTGAACATCATCCTGGAGGAGCAGCTGCCGGAGAACGCCGCAGCCATGGGCAAGGTCCTGCTGCACGGCCTGGAGCAGCTGCAAGACCGGTACAGCATCATCGGCAACGTCCGCGGCCTGGGGCTTTTGACCGCGATTGAGCTGGTGCGCGACACAGCGACCCGCGACCCCTTCCCACCGGAGTGGAACGCGGCCATGGTGCTCACAGACAACGCCTTTGAGGAGGGGTTGATCATCTACCCCCGCCGCTCGATCAATGGCCTGTTCGGCGACCACGTGCTGGTGGCCCCGCCGCTGATTATCAATGAGAAGCAGATCGGCGAGCTGCTGGACAAGCTGGAGCGGGCCTTGAAGAGAACCAGCCGCTACCTGGCCGATGCCGGCGTGGAGGCCCTGGATCCGGCCTTCCCCACCCCGGGGCTGCGCACCCCGGGCACCATGAAGAGGCACGGATGATCGACAAGACCACCACCCCTGCCGGGGCACTGCGCACCGTGGCCCACTGCTCACGCGTCATGATCGGGGGGTTCGGCGCCCCAGGCACCCCCTTCACGCTCATTGCCGCCCTGCTGGAGCAGGGTGCAGCAGGGCTGACCCTGATCAAGAACGACGCCAACGAGCAGGGCATGGGCATATCCACCTTGTTCGAGGCCGGCCGCGCCAAGCGGTTCATCGTCTCGCACATGGGCCTCAACGCCCTGGCCATCGAGATGATGAACCAGGGCCGGCTGGAGGTGGAAATGCACCCCCAGGGCATCCTGGCCGAAAAGATCAGAGCCGGTGGGGCGGGCCTGGCCGCCTTTCTCACGGACATCGGGCTGGAGACGATCCTGGCCGAGCAGCGGGAAACAACCTCCTTCAGGGGGCGCCGCTACATAGTGGAGCCGGCTCTGCGGGCCGAGGTGGCCCTTGTGCATGCGGCCAGGGCCGACCGCTGGGGCAACCTGATCTTCGAAAAGACAGCCCGCAACTTCAACCCCCTCATGGCCACGGCCGCGGACCTCGTGGTGGCTGAAGCGCGGGAGATCGTGGACATCGGCGAGCTCGACCCTGACCACATCCACACCCCCGGCGCTTTTGTGGACCATGTCGTGCCCGTGGCCACCGGCATGAAAGAGTACGAGGTGCTTGAGAACCATGTCGCCTAAGACCAGGATCGCACAGCGCACCGCTGCCGAGCTTGTCTCCGGCCAGGTGGTCAACCTGGGTATCGGCCTGCCCACCCGCGTCCTGCAGCATCTGCCCCCGGGGGTGGACATCTTTGTCCACTCCGAGAACGGCATCCTGGGCATGGGGCCGCGCTGCCCGAGGGGGACCGAGGACCCATGCCTGATCGACTCCGGGGGTGACTACGTGCAGCTGCGCCCCGGGGCCGCCTTTTTCGACTCCGCCCTGTCCTTTGCCCTGGTCCGGGGCGGCCGGCTCGACGTGGCCATCCTGGGCACCCTGGAGGTCAGCGGGGGGGGTGACCTGGCCAACTGGGTCATCCCCGGCAGGTTCGCGCCCGGCATCGGCGGGGGCATGGAGCTGGCCCAGAAGGCCCGCAAGGTCATCGTGACCACCACCCACACCACGGGCAAAGGGCGTCCCAAGATCCTGAAACGCTGCTCCCTGCCGGTCACCGCTAAAAAATGCGTGACCACCATTGTCACCGAGCTGGCAGTGCTGGACGTGACCCCACAGGGCCTGGTGCTGCGCGAGCTGGCCAAAGAAGCCGACCTTGCGGACATGCTCAGCAGGACCGAGGCCGAGGTGACCGTTCCCACGGGTGAGATCCCGCGCTTCTGACAGAGGCACCATGGACCGACGAGAGCAAGCCGTCATCACCGCTGTTGAAGCCCTGTCCGAGGACATCTTCGACTTCACCGCCCGGCTGGTGGCCGAGCCCAGCACCGTGGGCAACGAGGCTGGTACCCTCCAGGTCATGGAGGAGGAGCTCGAACGGCTGGGCCTGCCGGTCAGGCGCATCCCCGTGGACCACGCCGCCTTGAACGCTCATCCGGGCTACGGGCCCATGCCTTTGGCCTCCCACACGTCCCACTGCCTGGTCTCGGAGATCCAGCCAGGGGCGACAACCGGCCGCAGCGCCCTGTTCAACGGCCACCTGGACGTGGTCAGCCCCGAGCCTTCCCGTCTGTGGTCCAGTGACCCCTTCGACCCCCTGGTGCGCGACGGCTGGATGCACGGACGCGGCTCCGGCGACATGAAGTCGGGTGTGGCGGCCATGACCTATGCGGCCGCGGCCATCCGCAGGGCCGGTTTCGGCCTGGCCGCCCCCCTGACCCTGGAGGCGGTCGTCCAGGAGGAGTGCTCGGGCAACGGGGCCCTGGCCTGCCGGGCTGCCGGGGTCGATGCCCGGGCCGTGCTCATCCCCGAACCCTTCGGCCCCCGGCTGTACACCGCCCAGGTGGGGGTGCTCTGGTTCAGGGTCCGGGTGGGGGGGCGGCCGGTGCACGTGCTGGAAGCGGGGGCCGGCGCCAACGCCCTGGAAAAGTGCTTTCCCCTGATCACGGCCCTCCGGGAGCTGGAAGAAGAGTTGAACCAGCCCCCCCTGCCCCCGCCCTACGAGGGCTTTGACCACCCCCTCAACCTCAATGTGGGCATGCTCAACGGAGGGGACTGGCCTTCCACTGTCCCGGCCGACGCAGAGTTCCACTGCCGGCTCTCCTATTTTCCCGGAACCACGTTTGCCGCCATGCGCACGCGCATAACAGAGACAGTGTCCCGGGCGGCCGAACAGGACCCGTGGCTGCGGGAGAACCCCCCGCAGGTAGAGTTCTACGGGTTCCGCTCCGACGGTCATGTCGAACAGCCGGATGCCCCCCCACTGGTTGTGCTCTCCGGCTGTCACCGCGAGCTGACCGGCAACGAACCGGACAGCTATGTCTCCACCTGCACAACCGACCTGCGCGCCTTCTACTCCTTTGGCCGGGCGCGGGGGTGCTGCTACGGGCCGGTGGCCGAAAACATCCACGGGGCGGACGAGCGGGTCCGCCTTGACTCGGTCCTGCACACGGCCAGGGCCTACGCCCTGTTCGCTGTTCGCTGGTGCGGGGTGGTGGAGTAAGGGTGTCGTGGTGAAGCCGGGACTGGGAGAGGGCACGTGCAACGTGCCCCTACAAAGACAAATCTTCCCATAGTCACTGCAACAAGGAGCTTTTTAGACATGCGCGACGTTGTCATTGTCGGTTACGGCCGCACGGCCCAGTCCAGGGCCAGACCCCAGGAGCCCGAAAGGGACTGGTTCCACGCCCTGCGGGCTGACGAGCTGCTGACCGCCGTCATCCCCGAGGTGCTCGCCCGCGCCGGGGTCGCCCCCGAGTCATTGGACGACTTCCTGGTGGGCTGCGCCCTGGGGGTGACCGAGAACTGGACCTTTGGCGGGCGCACCCCCATCTTCCAGGCCAACCTGCCCGCCTCCATCCCGGCCAAGTTTCTGGACATGCAGTGCGGCTCGGGCATGGCCGCCCTGCACACCGCCTTCCTGGAGATTGCCGGCGGGTTCGCCGACACCGTGCTGGCCTGCGGCATGGAGCAGATGACGAGGGTCCCCATGGGACCCAAGCTGTTCAAGGAAGGCAGCATCAGCATGAACCCCGCCCTGTCCACCGAGGAGCGCTACGCCCACTGGGACATGGACACCACCATGGTCATGGGCAGAACCGCGGAGAAGCTCTGGAAGCAGACCGGCTTCACCCGCCGGGAAATGGACGAGCTGGGGGTGCGTTCCCACCAGCTGGCTGTCCGGGCCAGGGAGCAGGGCTACTTTGACGGGGAGATCATTCCGGTGGACGCGCCCCAGGCCGACGGCAGCGTGATGACCGTGGACCGCGACCAGGCGGTACGAGACAACGCCACCCTGGAGGGCATGGCCGGGCTGAAGACCATTTTCGACCCCGACCACGGCGGGATCACCGCGGGCAATGCCTCCCCCCTCAACTCGGGGGCCGCAGCCATGGTGCTCATGGACCGTGAAAGCGCCGAGAAAAAGGGAATCTCCCCCCTGGCCACGGTCCGTTCCATCGGGTTTGCCGGGGTGGACCCCACCCTGATGGGGCTGGCTCCGGTCCCCGCGGCCCGCAGGGCCTTGGAAGCAATCGGTTTGAAGCCCTCGGATATTGATTTCTGGGAAATCAACGAGGCCTTTGCCGTGGTGGTGCTCAATGCGGTCACGGATCTCGGCATCCCCATGGACCGGGTCAACGTCAAGGGCGGGGGGCTGGCCCTGGGCCATGCCATGGGCGCCACCGGCATCCGCCTGGTGGGCACCCTGGCCAGGATCCTGCACAGCGAGAACGGCAGCATCGGCTGCGCCGCCTCCTGCATCGGCGGCGGCCAGGGCGTGGCCACGGTGATAGAAAGAGTATAAAAGTTCGAAGTTCGAAGTTCGAAGTCGGAAGTTCGAAGGGAGAAAAAGTATAAGAATTTTGCGTTCTCGCCGTTCTGCCTTTTCCTTCCGACTTCGAACTTCCCCTTTCGAACTCCGGCGCAGCCGGCTGCTTCGAACTTGAAAACGTGAGGAGTTGAAATAATGTCCGACACCAAAAGCCTTCTCGGGCGACGTGCCGACAATATCCCCAAAGGGCCGTTCAACGTGGTCCCAGCCTTTGCGGCCAAGGCCCGCGGGGCCGTGATTACCGACACCGAGGGCAAGGAGTACATCGACTTCGCCGGAGGCATCGGGGTGGTCAACGTGGGTCACTGCCACCCCAAGGTCGTGGAGGCGGTCAAGGACCAGGCCGACAAGTTCCTGCATACCTGCTTCCACATCATGATGTACGAGCCCTACCTGGAGCTGGCCGAGCGGTTGAACAGCCTGGCTCCCGGGGACTTTCCCAAGCAGACCCTGCTCTTGAACTCGGGTGCCGAGGCCGTGGAGAACGCGGTCAAGGTTGCCCGGTACGTCAGCGGCAGGCCGGCCGTGATCTGCTTCGAGAACGGTTTCCACGGCAGGACCCTGCTGACCATGAGCCTGACCAGCAAGGTCAAGCCCTACAAGTTCGGGTTCGGGCCCTTTGCGCCCGAGGTCTACCGCATGCCCTACGCCTACTGCTACCGCTGCCCCTTCGGGCTGACCTACCCGGGGTGCGACGTGGCCTGCGCCGACTACCTGGAGGAGTTCTTCATCTCCCACGTGGCCGCCGAGCAGACCGCGGCCCTGGTGGCCGAGCCCATCCAGGGGGAAGGCGGGTTTGCGACCCCGCCGCCGGAGTACTTTGCCAGGCTCAAGGCCATCTGCGACAAGTACGCCATCGCCCTGATCATCGACGAGGTCCAGACCGGTTTCGGACGCACCGGAAGCCTCTTTGCCATCGAGCACTGGAACGTGGCCCCGGACCTTGTCACCGTGGCCAAGTCCATGGCTGCGGGCCTTCCCCTGTCCGGAGTCATCGGGCGGGCCGCAATGATGGACACCCCCCACGTGGGGGGGCTGGGCGGAACATACGGCGGGAACCCCCTGGCCTGCCGGGCCGCCCTGGCCGTGCTGGATATTCTCCTGGGGGACGGTCTCCTGGAGCGGGCCCGGGACCTTGGAGAACGGCTGCTGCAAAGCTTCACCGCTCTGCAGCAGGAGTTCGAGGTCATCGGAGACGTGCGCGGCAAGGGGCCCATGCTGGCCCTGGAGCTGGTCCAGGACCGCGAGACAAAGAAGCCGGCCACGGACACGGCCAAGCAGCTGGTGGCCTGGTGCCACGAGCACGGCCTGATCGTCCTGTCCTGCGGCACCTACGGCAACGTCATCCGCACCCTCATGCCCCTGGTCATCACCGATCAGGAGCTGGAACGCGGCCTGTCCATCCTGCGCGACGGATTGAGCGCTTTGCGCTAGATAAAAGTTCGAAGTCGGAAGTTCGAAGCTGGAAGGGAAAGACAAAACGACATTTTAAGCAATGAAGAAAAATGCACGCACTTTCTCATTTCTTCGAACTTTCGGCCTGAAACTTGGTTTTTAAACAACCGTTGAAAAGGATGAACAAGAAAGGACTGAATCAACAGTATCTCCTCAACGTTGCGGCATTGTGTTAGAGGTCTTCCCTTCCAACTTCCG
The DNA here is from genome assembly GCA_964594925.1 of uncultured Desulfohalobiaceae bacterium. Classification (GTDB taxonomy): domain Bacteria; phylum Desulfobacterota; class Desulfovibrionia; order Desulfovibrionales; family CAZUBS01; genus CAZUBS01. The sequence goes on along the minus strand of CAZQOG010000002.1, from coordinate 11,056 downwards.
ACTTCGAACTTCGAACTGAACAAGGTTTCCCCATGCACGGATTCTACGGACGCTACCTCTCGGTCGACCTGACCCGCCGCTGCTGCGAAATCCTGCCCCTGTCCGACGAGCTGCTGTCGGCCACGCTGGGAGGCAGGGGGCTGGCCACGCACCTGCTGCTCGAGCACAACCCCGCCGGGGTGGAGCCGCTGGCCCCGGAGAACCGGCTCATCTTCGCCACCGGCCCCGCCTGCAACGGGCCCGCCTGGGGCGGCAGCCGCTACGGGGTCTACACCAAGTCCCCCCAGACCGGGCTCTATGCCGAGTCCTATGCCGGGGGCAAAACACCCGAGGCCATGGACGCTGCCGGGTTCGATGCCCTGGTCATCTCAGGATCTGCCGAGCGGCCCACGGTGCTGGCCGTGCATCCCGACGGGTGCGACTTTCACGACGCAACTGCGCTGTGGGGCATGGAGACCTATGAAGCCGAAACAGAGGCCGTGCGCAGGTTCGCACCCTCCGGGCCCGGCTTTGGCCGGCCCGGTGCGGTGGTCATCGGGCCGGCCGGGGAGAACAGGGTCGTCTTCGCCTGCATCGAGAACGACCGCTGGCGCAGTGCCGGCCGGGGCGGGACCGGCGCCGTCATGGGCGCAAAACAGCTCAAGGCCCTGGTCTTTGCCGGCGACAGCAAGCGCAGCGTTGCCGACCCCGCCGGGCTCAAGGAGTACGCCCGTGAGTTTTCGTCCCGGGGACGGGACAACCCGGGAGTCAAGGCCTACAAAGGCTTTGGCACCACCATGATGGTGGCCCTGATGAACACGGCCCAGGCCTTTCCGGCCCGCTACTGGCAGCAGGGCACCTGCGACCACTGGGAACGTCTGACCGGGGAAACCTACCACGCCGAGCACCGGGTGCGCCCCCACGCCTGCCTGAAGTGCTTCATGGCCTGCGGGCGCATGGCCGAGATCAGCCACGGGCGGCACAAGGGCCTGGTCATAGAGGGCCCGGAGTATGAAACCATCTATGCCTTTGGCGGGTTGTGCATGATCGACGACCTGGCCGAGATCGCCTGGCTCAACGACCTGTGCGACCGGCTGGGGCTGGACACCATCAGCGCGGGCAACCTGTGCGCTCTGGCCATCGAAGCCGGGCTGCAGGGGAAGATCGAACCTGTTGCCGGGTACAATGACCCTGACGGGTGCGCCGCCCTGATCAAGGACATGGCCGGACGCAAGGGATTGGGTGCGGTACTGGCCGGGGGCATTGTCCAGGCTGCTGCCTCGTGGGGCATGTCCGACCAGGCCGTGCACGTCAAGGGCATGGAGCCTGCCGGGTACGACCCGCGGGTGCTCAAGGGCATGGGGCTGACCTACGGAACCAGCCCCCGGGGCGCCTGCCACCTGCGCACCACCTTCTACAAGCCAGAGCTGTCCGGAATGATCTCCCCGCAACAGGTCGAAGGCAAGGCCGCGATGCTCGTGGACTTCGAAGACCGGCTCTGCCTGTTCGACTCCCTGATCCTGTGCCGTTTCTACCGCGACCTCTATCCCTGGGAGGAGCTGGCCTCACTTGTCCGACTCCTCACCGGGCAGGACCTGGACACGTCCGGGCTGCGAAAAACAGCCGCACGCACAGTGGACGCAACCAGGCGCTTCAATCTGCGCGAGGGGCTGACCCCGGACATGGACCGCCTGCCCCGCCGCCTGACCAGCGAGGTGCTCCCCTCCGGGCACACCATTACGGAGCAGGAGATGGAGACCATGCTCAGCGAGTACTATCAGGAGCGTGGGTGGGAAGCTTAGGGCGCGGGAACTCTCAATGCCCCGCGGGCCCTACGATGAGCAGGCTGTTGGGCAGGACCGACTGCACCGTCTCGGTGGTGGAACCAAACATGAGGGTCTTGATGGTGCCGTGGCCGTACGCCCCCAGCACCACCAGGCTGTCGTGGCCCACAGTATAGAGGTTGTCCTCCAGGCTGCCGCTGAAGAAGATCTTCCATCTCCGGAGGTGCTGCTCCAGCAGGTCGCTGAGCCCGGCCCCCTCCACGGCCGCCTCGAACATGCCCCGCTCCCGTCCCTCGGCCTGTGTGAACAGATCCAGGGGCAGCCCGGTTTCCCGGCTGATCCTGAGCCCGAGCCGCAAAGCCCGAAGTGACGGTTCCGAGCCGCCGAAGAGCACGCTCACACTTGCCCAGGGCTTGAAAACCGGGCTGGGGATGAGCACGGGAAACGGGGCGCTTTTGAGGATCTGCCGCACCTTGGAGCCGATGTAGCCCAGGCCGATTTTGGCGGAAAGATCGCTGATGGCCCGGGGACAGCACATGAACTCGAAATCCGTTGGCACGTCGGGCAGCGTCGAAGCAGTGTAGGAGCCTGGTGAAACAAAGTGCGGCTCGATCTCGAAAGACTTGAGAATTTCCCTGACGTGCCTGTCAGCGCTCTCCGGCATGCGCAGGTAGGAATCGTCCAGGTCCACCTGCACCGCGTCGTGCTCGAAGTACATGAGGAACTTTTTTTCCCTTGGAACGTAGACCACCAGGTCCAGGCCGAGCCGTCCGGCGAACAGCGCGGACTGCATCAGCGTCTCCCTGCCAAAGGGCGTGTTCCGGAAGATGTGCAGTATCCTGGCCTTCATGCCCCCCCCGTTCTGGTAAAGCTCGAAGCCCGAAATCTGAAAAGAGGGCCGGGAGGCAGAACATGTGCTGCCCTGAAGGCCCGAAACAAAGTGCTCACCTCTTTCCGGCCGCCCCCTCTGCAGTGAGCGAACCGCGGATGCGGCTGATCAGTCCGGTGGTGGAGAAGCCAGGGCGAAGCGGAATGCTCAGCACCCGACCGCCCCGGGACTCGACCTCTTCACGCCCGACAATGGAAGCCACGGGCCAGTCCCCCCCTTTGACCAGCACGTGGGGCCGAACCTCCCTGATCAGCTCCAGCGGGGTGTCCTGCTCGAAGAGCAGCACGTGGTCAACGCTCTCCAGCCCGGCCAGCACATAGGCCCGTTCTCCCTCCGGGTTGACCGGCCTGTGCCCCCCCTTGATCCTGCGAACCGAGGCGTCCGAGTTCAGGCCCACGACCAGGAGGGTGCCAAGAACCCTGGCCTTGTGCAGGTACTCCACGTGCCCGGGATGCAGCAGGTCGAAGCAGCCGTTTGTGAAGACGACCCTGGACTCTGCCGGCAGAGCGCCCCGCAGCTGCCTGAATGCCGCTACCGTGAGGATCTTTCCGGCCGGATCTCTGGATGGGCTCATGATTCTCCCCATGGTGGTGTTCTTTGCCTGAAACTGCCCCTTTTCCAAACGGGGTGCAAGGGGGGGAAGCTCGAAGCTGGAAGCTGGAAGCTCGAAGCAGGAAAACGGGGAGAAGAAATGGCCACTGGGCAGTCTGAGACGCAGTTGTCCTGGGCCCGGGCGCGGAGTCTCGACGCTTTTCCTGTTTGCCCTTACACTGTGCGGGAAGGAGCTCCGTGAACACCGTGCACCCGGCCATCTCCGTCATCATCCCCGTGCTCCACGAAGGGCCGGGGATCAACTCCCTGATCGACCACCTGCGTTCCCTGGAGCAGGGTGCGGGGGTGGAGATCCTGGTCGTGGACGGCGACCCTGACGGCTCCACGCTGAAATCGCTGAACCGGCCGGGGGTGATCGGCCTGCGCTCATCTCCCGGCAGGGGCCGGCAGATGAACACCGCCGCCCACAGGGCCGGCGGCGACGTGCTGCTCTTTCTGCACGCCGACACCCGGCTCCCGGAGCGTGCCTTCCGGCTGATCTTTCAGGGGCTGCGCCCTCCCGATATAAAGGCGGGATCCTTCGACCTGAAGATCGACTCGCAACACCCCGGCCTGCGCCTGATCTCACGGGTGGGCTCCCTGCGTTCCAGGCTGACCCGGGTGCCTTACGGGGATCAGGCCATCTTCGTGCAACGGCGGTTCTTTCTCCAGCTCGGCGGGTACCGGCCGATCCCGATCATGGAGGACCTGGATCTCATGCGCCGCATCAGGAAGCAGGGGCATCCCATCGTCATCCTGGACGCCCCGGCCCTGACCTCGCCCCGACGCTGGGAACACGACGGCATGGTCCGGGGCACCCTGCGCAACTGGGCCCTGCGCCTGCTCTACCACCTGGGCGTCTCGCCAGACCGGCTGGCGAAATGGTACAGATGAAAAACTCATCCTTCATCCTTTATCCTTCATCCTTGAAATCATGACCTGCATCCTATTCTTCGTCCGTCTTCCCGAGATCGGCAAGGTCAAGACCCGCCTGGCAGCCGCGCTGGGAGCACAGGCCGCCCTGCGCCTCTACCGCGCCTTTGTCCGGGACCAGCTGGCCATGTTTGAGGATCTCGAGGTTCAGGTCCTGGTCGTGGGCACACCGGCCCACGGGCTGGCCGAGCTGCGCGCCTGGCTCGGGCCGGATCTCCTCTACCTGCCCCAGCGGGGGGAGGACCTCGGAGAGCGCATGGCCTGTGCCTTTGCCGATGCCTTTGCCCAGGGGTATGACAGGGCCCTGTGCATCGGGAGCGACCTGCCCGACCTGCCCCGCGACCACGTTACCCAGGCCCTTGCCGCCCTGGAGACCAACGACGCGGTGCTCGGGCCTGCCGCGGACGGCGGCTACTGGTGCATCGGCTTCTGGGCCGAGGCCTTCACCCCGGATATCTTTTCCGGGATCGTCTGGAGCGGTCCGGAGGTGTTTGCGGCCACCATGGCCCGCATGGTCGAGGCCGGCCTGACCGCCAAGTGCCTTCCGTCCTGGATGGACGTGGACACGGTTAAGGACCTTGCAGCCCTCAGGAAACGCAACCTCAATCCGGATTCGCGCACCCGGAGGGTGCTGGATGACCTGGCACCCCAAGCAGCCGGCCACAAAGGAGAGTAACACCCCGCTGCTTCAGCTGCAGCAGGGCTTTCAGTGAAGACCGTGCCTCGTTCCGGCTCAGGACTCACTGCCTTTCAACGGCACCTCCAGCCCGTCCCTCCCTGCAGCCAGCACGCGCTTGCGCATCCGGCGGTAATGCTCCCCCACTATGGTCATCTCGATGACCTCGGGCAGGGCCCGGGCCTTGGTGAACAGGGTCTTGACGAGCAGCTTCCAGTAGAAGGCGCTGCTCAGTGAGAAGATCCCGATACGCACCATGCTCAGGAACAGGGGCCGCAGGTCCCGGCGGGTGAAGCGGCCCCTGACCGTGGGCACGTAGTCCGCGAGAAAGACATTGATCCGCTTGTAATACATGCGCCTGGAGTAGATGCTGCCGATGACGCTGCGGTACCCCTGCAGGAGCCTGTCCCGGCCCATGCGGGGGATGAAGTTGATCTCGGCGGCTGTGTTCTCCCCGCCGGGCACCTCCTCCAGCAGCCTGTTCTCGGCCCGCATCCGGTGCCAGAGCTTTGTCTGCGGCAGGGCGTTGAGCACCCCCACCATGGCCGTGACAATGCCCACCTGCTGGATGAACCTGACCTGGGCCTCGAAGGTGGACTCGGTGTCGCTGTCAAACCCCACGATAAACCCGCCCATGACCTGCATCCCGTGCCTCTGGATGACCCGCACCGCCGCGACCAGGTCGCGGGAGGCGTTCTGGAGCTTGCCGCACTCCCGCAGACTTTCCACCTCCGGGGTCTCGATGCCCAGGAAGACCTTGTGGAAGTTGGCCGCGCTCATGAGCCACATCAGTTCCTCGTCGTCGGCCAGGTTGGTGGAGGCCTCGGTCAGAAACTGAAAGGGGTGGCCGCGGGCCTGCTGCCAGGCGATGAGGTGGGGCAGCATGGCCTTGACCTTGTTTGTGTTGCCGATGAAGTTGTCGTCCACGATGAAAACGCCACGACGCCATCCCGCGCTGTACAGGGACTCAAGCTCGGCCAGAAGGCGCTCCGGTTTTTTGGTGCGGGGTACCCGGCCGTTCATGATGATGATGTCGCAGAACTCGCAGTTGAAGGGGCACCCCCTGGAGTACTGCACGCACATGGTGGCGTAGTCCTCCATGTCGATGAGGTGCCAGGCCGGGATCGGGGTCGTGTTGATGTCCGGACGCCGGCTCGAACGGTAGATCCGCTTGCCTGCGCCCCGGGCCATATCCTCCAGGAACAGGGGCAGGGTGACCTCGGCCTCGTCGAGCACGAAGTGGTCCACCTGCGGGAAGCTTTCCCAGCGGGTGTTGAACAGCGGCCCTCCGGCCACGACCTTCCTGCCCAGCTCACCGCAGCGATCGATGATCGCGTGAACAGAGTCCTTCTGCACGATCATGGCGCTGATCATGACCAGGTCCGCCCAGCCCAGGTCCTGGTCCGTCAACTCCCGCACGTTGACATCCACCAGCCGCAGGTTCCACTCCCGAGGCAGCATGGCCGCCACCGTGAGCAGGCCCAGAGGCGGGAAGGCCGCCTTTTTGGAGATGTACTTGAGGACGGTCTTGAAGCTCCAGAAGGTGTCGGGATAGCTGGGATAGACCAGGAGCACGTTCATGTCGGGACCCCGCGGACTTGAAGGTTGCCGGCTCAGACCGGACAGGGCGGATTCAACGTTTTATACCACCATATCCGCGACAGGTTGTCCAGGATCCCGAGCCGCGGGGCAGGCCGGTTTCCTCTTATCGCCACCGCCTTTGTCTGGTAGGATGACTGTTCAGTCACTTCAAGCGATTGGCGGGAAACTCCATGCCTGCAGCGCGCAACCTTTCTACCAAGGAACGCCCATGATCCCCTGGGAGCTTCTCGACAGCGCCCCCGTACCCGGCTCCTCGAGCGAGCTCAGCCTCTACAGACGGGGCCACGAGTACTCCATCCGGGTGGATGGTCGTGAGCTCATGAACAACCAGGCTTACGGGGCTGAAGACGCCCTGGCCGAGCAGGCCTGCCCGGGGATCAGCAGCAGGCACCGCCCCAGGGTCCTGATCGGAGGCCTCGGCATGGGCTACACCCTGGCCGCGGCACTGCGCTGCCTCGGCCCGGACGCTTCTGTGGTTGTTGCCGAGCTGGTGCCCGCGGTGGTGGCCTGGAACCGCGGGGTGTTGGCCGAACTGGCCAATCGTCCCCTCTTCGACCCCCGGGTCACCGTGTTCGAGGGGGATGTGGGGGAGCTCTTCAAAGGTCCCCCTGCCGCTTTCGACGCCGTGCTGCTTGATGTGGACAACGGCCCCGAGGGGCTGACCCGTGTGGCCAATGACCGGCTCTACGCAACAGCCGGGCTGCGCAGTGCCCGCAGAGCCTTGAAGCCGGACGGGGTCCTGGCCGTGTGGTCGGCCGGACCTGACCAGGCCTTTGTCAAGCGCCTGCGCGCCTCAGGGTTCACGGTGCAGGAGATAACGGCCCGGGGACGGGGCGCCCGTGGCGGGACCCATTACACGGTCTGGCTGGCCCGGCCGGTCTGACCCCGTCAGGTTTTTTGCAGCACCTGGCCGTCCACCGAGGCTATGTCCCGGCATCCGGTCAGGACCATGGCCTGGACCAGCTCGGTGCGCAGCTGTCCTAGATACGTTGCCACCCCCTGCCTGCCGCCGCCCATGGCCGCTATGGAAACCGGACGCCCCACCAGCACCGTATCCGCCCCCAATGCCAGCATCTTGAGTACGTCCACGCCGCTGCGCACCCCCCCGTCGACAAGCACTGCGGCCCGGCCGGCAACGGCCTGTGCAATGTCCGGCAGCACAGCGGCCGTGCCCGGGGTGTGGTCGAGGACCCTGCCCCCGTGGTTGGAAACCACGATGGCGTCCGCCCCGGCTTCCACGGCGCGCCAGGCGTCCTCCACGGTCATGAGCCCCTTGACGATGAACTTCGCCCCGGTCCGCTCGATAATTTGCGCCAGCTTGTCCTGAGACTTTGGCGACACCGGCCGCCCCATCTTTTTCAAGGTCACCAGACCGGCCGCGTCCACGTCCATGCCCACGATGCCCGCGCCCGTGGCCACGGCCTTGTCCAGCTTGGCAAAGAGCTCCTCGTCCTCCCAGGGCTTGATAAAGGGGATGCCCCGGCCGCCGAGCTTTTCGATGGCCGCAAAGGCGGCCTGGTGAATGAAGTCCGGCACACCGTCGCCGCTGCAGCCCAGGGTGCCGCTGTCCACGCAGCCCCCCAGCACCGCCTCGATGTACTCCTCCTCAGGGATTTTTCCCCCCATGTTGAAGGACACCCCGCCGATCGGGGCGGCCAGCACCGGCAGGGCAAGGCTCCTTCCCAGGAACTCGGTGCTTGTATCCGGCTCCACAACCCCGTGCACCAGACGCATGTTCAGCTTGAACCGGGACAGGGAGTCCAGGTTGGCCGTGAATGCCGCACCCGTTCCCACACCCCCCATGCCGGGCACCTCCCCGGCGCAGGCCCTGCCGTTGCACACCGGGCAGACGCGGCAGTACCCCTGCATCAACTCCCTGGCCCTGGCGCGGATCTCTTCCATGATCCTGTCTCCTTGCTCAGATTGGTCTGCACGCCTGTCCGGAATTTTGAGTTTGCCGGAACAAGGCAGCCGTCGTACACTTCTTTTTTGCAAACCTAGCAAAACAGAACCGTCTTGGAAACGCACAGCAAGGTACCCGGTGCCACGTGTCAAAGCGGTCGCATGCACCACAACGGGAGCACTGCCATGCAGCCCGACAGACCCGGCAGCCTGGCCGCCCTGGCCCGCTCACTCGCCAGCGGGGCCCTGCCCCTTGATGACTACCTGAAGGCAACCTATGCCCGTCTGCAGGCTGTGGAGCCCGCCCTGCAGACCCTGGTGCCCGAGGAAGGCCGTTTTGAGCGGCTGGCCCGGGAGGGGCGGGCGCTTGAGGACGCCTTCCCCGACCCCTTGGCACGCCCTCCCCTGTTCGGTGTGCTTCTCGGGGTCAAGGACATCATCCATGTCACGGGGCTGCCCACCAGGGCGGGCAGCCGTCTGCCCCCGGACATCCTCAGCGGTGCGCAGGCCCCGGTGGTCACGCGGCTCACCCGGGCAGGTGCCCTGGTGCTGGGCAAGACCCGGACCACGGAGTTCGCCTACTTCTCCCCCGGGCCGACCCGGAACCCGCACGACCCTTCCCGGACACCAGGCGGTTCCAGCAGCGGCTCCGCCGCGGCAGTAGCCGCGGGCCTGTGCCCTCTGTCCCTGGGCACCCAGACCGTGGGCTCGGTCATCAGGCCGGCCTCCTTCTGCGGGGTGGTCGGCTTCAAACCCTCCCTGGGCAGGATTCCCACGGAAGGGGTCATCCCCTTTTCCCCCACCGTGGACCAGGTGGGGTTTTTCTGTGGCAGCCTTGCGGACGCGGCCCTTGCCGCCGGCATATTGCTTTCTGACATACAGGACAGGCCGGCCCCGTCGTTCCCGATCCTTGGGGTTCCCAGCGGGGACTTCCTGGACATGGCGGACCCAGCTACCCTGGCCGAGTTCAACCGGGCCCTGCGAAAGCTGCAGGACAAAGGGGTCAAGGTGCTGCAAATCCCTGCCATGCCAGACTTTCCGGAAATCAGAGAGCGGCACGAGACCCTGATCGCTGCAGAGGCCGCCCAGGTCCACGACTCCTGGTTCAAGGAGCACCACGCACTCTACAGTGAGGCAACAACCCGGCTGCTGGAGCGCGGGTCTTCGGTTGATCCCAGCGATCTCCCCCGGCTGCGGCAGAGCTGCCTGGAGCTGCGCCGCGTGCTGCACGACCTCATGGACCGTCACTCCCTCTCCGCCTGGATCAGCCCTGCCGCTGTGGGTCCCGCGCCAGCAGGTCTTCAATCAACAGGGGACCCGGTCATGAACCTGCCCTGGACCCACGCCGGGCTCCCGGTCCTCTCCCTGCCCCTTCTGCACTCCCGGGAAGGGCTTCCCATTGGCCTGCAACTCGCCGGACGCTTCATGCACGACGCGGCGCTTCTGAGCCTGGGGCGTTTGATTGACCAGACCTGTCAACCTGGTTGATCTTCAGGCCCGCACTTGGGCGCACCCCATACCCCGGGTTTTGAGACCCCCTATTTTCACTTTTCCAGACGCACTGCCATTGCGGACTATTTTACGAGGGAATAGTGTTTCTTGCGCCCGGTGGTAGACAGAATCTTTTTTCAATGGCATGAGGCCATAAAAACCTCTCTCTGATGGCCTGCATGAAAGGCTCATGAAAGATGTGGCCCGATCCTGCAGCAACAGGAAAGGATGCATACATTCTTCCGGGTACACGTGGTGCGTCTTGAGGGCATGTCCCGTGCAGGGATCTGCGTGGGCAGGCGTGCCCCCGGTCCGCTCTGCTGTCTCCCTGTCTTTCCCCTTCTGGCGCCACGCCGGTCTCCATGGCCGGCATTTGGATATTTGATCATGGACTGAAAAAGGGGCCGGTCCTCTTTTTCACAATCCACAACCAAAGGGGGGTTCTATGGATGCCATGTTTATGATGCTGGCCGCATTTGCCGGCTACATCGTCATGTACAGGCTTTACGGGCGCTTCATCGGCCGCAAAATCTTCTCCCTGACCAACAAGAACATCTCTCCCTCGGTGGAGTTCGAGGACGGCATGGACTTCGTGCCCACCAAGAAGGAGGTCATCTTCGGCCACCACTTCACCTCCATCGCCGGAACAGGCCCCATTGTGGGACCGGCCATCGCCGTCATCTGGGGATGGGTGCCGGCCATGCTCTGGATCTTTGTCGGCTCGATCGTCATGGGCGCGGTGCACGACTTCGGCGCCCTGGTGGTCTCCATGCGCAACCAGGGCAAGTCGGTGTCCGAATACACTTCCAAGTATATCAACCCCCGCACCAAGTACTTCCTTTTCTTTGTGGTTTTCATGGACCTGTTGATCATTACCGCCATCTTCGGGCTGGTCATCGCCGTGATCTTCAACATGTTTCCGGCCGCGGTGCTGCCGGTCTGGCTGGAGGTGCCCATCGCCATCCTGCTCGGCTACATGGTCTACAAGCGGGGCAAGAACGTCACCCTGTGGTCCATTTACGCAGTCATCGCCATGTACGTGACCGTGGTCATCGGCACCTACCTGCCCATCCAGATGCCCGCGGTTGCGGGTATTCCGGCTACCGGGGTGTGGACCATCCTCTTGCTGGCCTATGCCTTCATCGCCTCCACCCTGCCGGTGACCACCCTGCTCCAGCCCCGGGACTTCATCAACTCCCACCAGCTGGT
>CAZQOG010000001.1:731-69605 GCA_964594925.1 uncultured Desulfohalobiaceae bacterium | reverse complement strand
GCCGCTGGGCCTACCTCAGCCCCCAGGCCAGGGAAGACAGGGCCGTGAGCTGCCCCAGGGCTCCCGACCGGGGCTGCCTGGATCAATGGGCCCCCGACCTTTTTGGGGAGTGGGCCGGGGTGTGCAGCTACTGCGGCTACCATTTTCCCATGGAATACAAGTGGTTTTTGTACAACATCTTCGACCCGGGCTCCATCCACGAGTTCAACGGGGAACTGGAATCGGGCAACCCTCTGGATTACGAGGGCTTCGACCTGACCCTTGAGAAGGCCAAGAAGACCACCGGCCACAAGTCCGGCTGCATGACCTTCGAGGCCCGCATCGAGGGTATCCGGCTGGTGGTGGCCATGCACATGGCCCCCTTCCGGGGGGGCTCGGTGGGAGCGGCCGAGGGGGAGAAGTTCATCCGGGCCGCAGAGCGTGCCAAGCGCAAGCACCTGCCCTTTCTGGCCTACTCCCACGGCACCGCGGGCATCCGCATTCAGGAAGGGACCAACGGAGTCATTCAGATGCCCCGCTGCACCATGGCCGTGCGCAACTACCTTGAAGCGGGCGGCCTCTACCTGGTTCTGTACGATACAAACTCCTATGCAGGCCCCGTAGCCAGCTTTCTGGGCAGCTCCCCCTATCAGTTCGCAGTGCGTTCGGCCAACATCGGGTTTGCCGGTCCGGGTGTGATCAAGGAGACAACCGGCCTGGATATCTCACCTGATTACCACAAGGCGCACCATGCCTTGTCCCGCGGCCACATCCAGGGCATCTGGGACCGCAGGGAGACCCGGCACAACCTGCACCAGGCCCTGCTGACCATGGGCGGACGCAACCTTTACTACCGCTGAGCGCCCAGGCCCTGTAAGAATGCAAGGAGAGAGCCCCGTGATCAATGTCAAGGAGCATCTGGAGCAGATCAAGTCCTCGCCCTATGAAGAGATCACGGTCCGAGCCCCGCACACCGGCACGGTGGAGTTCGTGGTCACGGAGCCCGGGACCGAGGTCCGGGGTCCGCAGGGCACCTGGCAGGAGAAGCCGGGGACCTTGCTGGCGCGGATCGAGCGAGAGAGGAACGTCAAGCCCATCCGTGCCTTTCAAAAGGGCGAGGTGGTCAGCCTGAAAAGCGAGCTGGAAGGTGCGTTCGTGCAGGCCGGAACCCCGCTGCTGACCATTCGGCACCTCTTGACCAGGGACGAGGTTTTGCAGCGCATCCTGCGCAAGGCCCTCCACCTGTTCCGCGCACCCGAGCGGGCCACCTATTATTTCATCCCGGAAATAGATAAGAAGATCCAGTCCAAGGGTGCCCGGTCCGTCAGGGTCTCGGAAGGCAAGGAGGTCTTCATCCTGTCCAGGATGAAGCGCGAGTCACTGCTCAGCTACAGCGGGCCGAGCGGGTTGATCTACACCGTCTACTTCAAGACCAACCAGAATGTGGACCAGGGCGAGCCCCTCATCGGAGTCTGCCCCGAGGAGCAGCTGGACACCATCCAGGACGTGGTCAACAGGGTGCACAGCGAGTGGGAGGAGAAGTGAATAAAGGATGAAGGATGAAGGATGAAGGAAAGGCAGAAAATTGAAAGCAAGGCAGAGAGGGGTGAGGTTCAAGGGGAAGAAGGTGAGGGTGAAGAAGGGCCAGAGCTTATGTTTTACCCCTCCTGCTTTTTCGTGTAGTAAAGCGGAGAGAGTGTTCGAAATAAATGTTGTTTGACTTTTGCGTGACTGCATTCCAAATCTTGCTTTGAGCTCTCCTGGAGGTCACCATGGGCAGGGTGTTGCAGATTCGGGTTTCGGCCTCGACCTATCGGCCGGAGGATGTCAAGAAGGACTGGCCCAGGCTCTTCAACCTGGCCTGGCCTGAGGCGGATGTGCACGAGCCGGTTCGGGTGGGGGTGCTGGAGCTGATCGACCGCTTGAGCAACGAGTCCCGTCTCGGCGACTGGCCTGGGGAGCGCAAGCAGCGTCTGGAGCCCGGGGTCAGCCGGCTGGTCTATCTCAAACAGCAGCTCGAAGCTGCCCTGGGCGACTGGAAACCCCAGCAGGCCAACTCGCTGAGCAACGACCTGGAAGGGCTGCTGGACGAGCTCGAGGAGACGGTGCCACAGGACTGAAAAGTCCTGGCGGGCCCCAGGAAGAAACGTTCAACCTCACACGGGAGCATCGCATGGCAGGATCATTCAACAAGGTCATCCTGGTTGGCAGGCTGGGGCAAGATCCCAAGCTGGCCTACACTGCCTCCGGATCTCCAGTGGTCAACTTCTCCATGGCCACGGACGAATCCTTCACCGACCAGCAGGGCACCAGGCAGGAACGCACCGAGTGGCACCGCATCGTGGTCTTCGGCCGCCAGGCCGAGATGTGCAGCAACTACCTGGCCAAGGGGCGGCTGGTCCTGGTCGAAGGGAGCCTCCAGACCCGGCAGTGGGAGGACCAGCAGGGCCAGAAGCGCTACACCACCGAGGTCAAGGCCCTTCGGGTCAACTTCATGGACTCCAAGGGGTCGGGCGCCGGCGTGGCATCGGCCCCCCAGGACCAGCGCCAGAAAGGGGGCCAGCAGAAACCCGAAGAAGACAACGAGGACCTTGGCCCGGCTTTCCCCTCGGAAGCCAGCGCCATGGACGACGTGCCGTTTTGAAGAAAGCTCAAAGCTGAAAGCTCAAAGCTCAAAGTAAGAAAGTTCGAAGTTCGAAGTTCGAAGTCGTAAGGAAGGATAAAGCAAGCTGGAAGCTTGAAGCAAGAAAGTTCAAAACAAATTCAAATAAAAAATGCCGGAGAAATTCCCGGCATTTTTTTTGCGCATTTGTACGTGATCCGCTGGTAAACTGGTTTCTTGCTGGGACCGTCATTCCGTCGAAGAAGGGCGCGTACCACGCGCCCCTACCAGAATCAGAATCTTCAAAACCCTCTTGCTTCCAGCTTCGAGCTTCCAGCTTCGAGCTTCTTCACACGTCGAACAGCATCTCCAGGTCGTTGCGGGTGATGGATTTCCAGTGGTCGGTGCCCGGGATGATGGCCTCGGCCACGCCGCGCTTCTGCTCCTGGAGCTTGAGGATCTTCTCCTCCACGGTGTTCTCGCAGATCATTTTGTAGGAGAAGACCTTCCTGGTCTGCCCGATACGGTGGGTGCGGTCGGTGGCCTGGCTTTCCACGGCCGGGTTCCACCAGGGGTCGTAGTGGATGACGTAGTCGGCAGCGGTCAGGTTGAGCCCGGTGCCCCCAGCCTTGAGGGAGATGAGGAAGATGGGGATGTCCGGGTTGGTGTTGAACTGGTCCACCTGCTCGATGCGGTCCTTGCTGGCCCCGTCCAGGTAGGAGAAGGGGATGTTGGACAGCTGCAGCCAGGAGCGGATGATCTTGAGCATCTGCACGAACTGGGAGAAGACCAATACCTTGTGCTGCCGGTCCTCGATGATGCCGGTGACCAGGTCCTTGAAGGCCTCGAACTTGCCCGAGGGCAGGTTGGTGGACACCCCGGGGATGTCCAGCTTGAGCAGTCTGGGGTGGCAGCAGATCTGGCGCAGCTTGAGCAGGGCGTCCAGGATCGACATCTGGCTCTGGGAGATGCCCCGCTGCTCCACGTCCCTGAGGACCTGCTCCTTGAGCCTGTTCGCCAGCAAGGAGTAGAGCTCCTTCTGCTCGTCGATGAGCGCCGAGTAGTAGACGTTCTCCACCTTGGGGGGCAGGTCCTTGGCCACCTCGTTCTTGGTTCGCCTGAGGATGAACGGCTTGACCCGCAGACGCAGGTACTCCAGGCTTTCCTGGTCGCCGTCCCGGATGGGTTTGACAAAGCCTTTCTGAAAGGCGTTCTGGGAGCCGAGGAAGCCTGGCATCAGGAACTCGAACAGCGACCACAGCTCGAGCAGGTTGTTTTCGATGGGGGTTCCGGAGAGGCAGAGGCGGAAGCGTGCGTTGAGCTTGCGCACCGAGCGCGCGGTGATGGTGTTGGGGTTCTTGATGTTCTGGGCCTCGTCAAGGATCACGGTGTTGAACTCGTGCTTGAGCAGGTCGTCCAGGTCCCGCCTGAGCAGGGCGTAGGTGGTGATGATCAGGTCTGAGCCGGGGATCTCGTCGAAGAGGTGCTCCCTGCGCGAGCCGTAGATGACCAGCCGCTTGAGCCCGGGCACGAACTTCTGTCCCTCCCGTTCCCAGTTGGGCAGAACCGAGGTGGGGACCACGATGAGGTTGGGGCCCCCCTGGCCCTTTTCCACCATGTGCTGCAGAAAGGCCAGGGTCTGAACGGTCTTGCCCAGCCCCATCTCGTCCGCCAGAATGCCGCCGAAGTTGTACTCCCGCAAAAAGTTGAGGAAGTTCAGCCCCTGCTGCTGGTAGCCGCGCAGGCTGGCGTCCAGCCCCTTGGGGGGCTTGAGCTGCCGGATGGTCTCGAAGGTGTGGATCTTCTCCCGGAGCTCGTTCCAGAAGGAGTCGGTGTGCACCTCGGGAAGGTCTTCGAGAAGCTTGTCCAGCAGGGGCGCCTCGTACTGCTTGAAGCGGCTCTTGACGGGTTTTTCCGGGTCCAGTCCCATGGCTTCCAGCTTGTGGCCGAGCTTTTTCAGCCAGGACTCGGGCAGGCTGGTGTAGGAGCCGTCTTTGAGCTGGACGTAGCGCTTGCCCTGGGTCCAGGCCTTCCAGATCTTGTCGATGGGCACCCGGATGTCGTCGTACTCCACGGCCAGGTCCAGGTCGAACCACTTGCCTCCCTCCTCCTTGTCCGACTCCACGTTGGCCACGATGGTGGGGGGGGTGAGCCGGACCTTGTAACGGGTCAGGTTCTGCTCTCCGTAGACGCGGTAGTCCTGAACCAGGGTGGGGTAGTGGTCGAGCAGGAAGGTGATGGCCTCCTCGGTCTCCAGGAACCAGATGGCGTTGTTCCGGGGCTGGAAGTCCATGTCCATGAGCTTGGTCAGCAGCTCCGACTCGCGCTCCTGCTCACGCCGGAGCAAAAAGGGCTTGCCCTCGAAGTGGTAGCTCCCGGTCTGCAGGTCGGGGTTGGGCCCCGGCAGGGTGACCTCCCCGTGCTCGGTCTCGTAGACGCACTGGATCTCCAGGGTCAGCAGGCTGCCCTCCTCGTCCAGGAAGAGCTTGGGGTTGAACCGCGCCGGCACGAAGATGGGCTGCATGCGTTCCAGAAACTCCTCCTGGCCGAAGAGGTCGGAGGAGGGGATCTTGGTCCAGACCCGGTCCAGAAACTCGGATATCTCGCCGTGGGGAATGATGGGGGAGTCCTGGACCAGCTCCTGGACCAGCTTGGAGCCCAGGCTGGTCTGCACCGGGTAGAAGGCGTGCTTCCAGCACACCCACAGGGGCATGGTGCCGAAAAAGAAGACCTCCTCCCCCCCGATGGAGAAGGGCACTTTGCCTTCCCTGCCGAGCATGATGTCGAAGCTGAGCCCGTCCTCGGAGAGCTGCGGCTTGACCTGGAGGCGCATGGTGTTGGACACGATGCGCAGCGGCTGCTCGCTCTCCTCCCAGAAGAGGTAGAACTCGTCCTTGATGGTCCAGAAAAACCAGGTCAGCAGCCCCGGGGGGATCTCGATGCGGTGCCCGTAGTAGTCGTTGTGCTGCCCGATGCTTTCCAGGACCTGGGGCAGGCCCGGGGCCATCTCGCTCCAGTCGGGGTTGCGCACGATCTGTTCCAGGGAGACTTCGTTCTGCACCGAGGACAGGCCGGTCTTGTTCTGGCGGGCCCGGAAAAAGGCCACCTGCAGCCGTTCCGGCTCAGGGTAGAAGCGGTAGATGAGGTAGTGGTTGCCGGGTTCCGGCTCGGGCGCCGTGGCAAAGAAGGACCTGAAGTTCTGGCGCCAGTCGGTGCGCGGTTTCGGCGCCGTGCCGGTGGCGTCCTCGCTCTCCAGGGAGTTAAGGAGCTTGATGGCCGTGGCACCGACATGGCGGCAGACTCCGGAAAAGGAGTCGGGGCAGTTGCAGTAGAAGTTGACCGTCCCATCGCTCAGGTTGACGCCTATCTCGGAGTTGTAGACCTGGAAGTCCTCGGCCTGGATGCGGCCGTCGATGTCCAGGAAGTGGTCCCGCTCCTTGAGATCGACCTTCTGGACCCCGTCGTGGGACACGATCTGGTGGGAACCGTCCAGTATGTATTCCGGGATGCTGTCGTGGACAAAGTTTTTGAGCAGCTCCCTGACTTGGGTTGTATCTGAAATGTTCATTGGGCAAAGGTCTCTCTTGGTACTCTCATATCGTGATGAAAAAATGGGAAAACCGTGTTGATTCCACACGCACCGGTTCAAAGAGCACGATTATATATATGAGAATCGCCTCCACCGCAAGGGGGGGCGGCAAACTGGGGTGCTTCCCCTATCTTCCTGTAATACATTACATTTTCGTTACGAAGGCTTTGAACTCCAGCCCGCCTGATCCGCAGGCCCGATCTGTTTCCTGCCGAGGAACGTCAGGACGATGCGAAGGGATCAGGTGAACCTTGAAATCTTCCGATTCGTGGCTATTTTTTCAGTTTCCCCGGTTCAGGATAGTGTGAACAGCGCACAACATGGAAGATGGGGGCACTCAGGCCCGGCAAGGCTTGTTTTTCTGCCGGGGAACGGCCCGCACTCCCGGCTGGAATATTGGGGCGGAACCGGCTATCACTGCACACGCCCATTAGATAAAGGCAGTCAGTAAACGAACATGATCAGAATCAACGAAATCATCGACAAGGTTTCCCCCTATCTGGGGGCACCGGACCAGGCCCTCATCCAGAAGGCCTACGTCTATGCCGCCGCCGCCCACTCCGGGCAGGTGCGCCTGTCCGGGGAGCCCTATCTTTCCCACCCCCTGGAGGTGGCCAACATCCTGGCCGAGATGCGCCTGGACGCAGCCACCATTGCCGCCGGCCTGCTGCACGACACAGTGGAGGACACCGACATAGAGATCAGCGAGGTCAGGGAGCAGTTCAACGAGGATGTGGCTCTGATCGTGGACGGGGTGACCAAGATCGGCAAGATGAGCTTCACCTCCCGCCAGGAAGCGCAGGCCGAGAACATCCGCAAGATGATGCTGGCCATGTCCGAGGACTTCCGGGTCATCATGGTCAAGCTGGCGGACAGGATGCACAACATGCGCACCCTGGGGTTCCAGAAATCGGTCAAGCAGCGGCTGGTGGCCCAGGAGACGCTGGACATCTACGCCCCCCTGGCCAACCGTTTCGGTCTCTACCGCCTCAAGGTGCAGCTCGAGGACCTCAGCCTCAAGTACCTCAAGCCCGACCTCTACAATCAGATCGAGGCGGGCATAAAGAAGCACCAGACCCTGGGCCTGGAGTACATCGCCCACGTCACCGAGATGATCGATGAAATCCTGGTCAAGAATGCGATCAAGGGCAAGGTGGCCGGACGACAGAAGCATATCTACTCCATCTACAACAAGATGCAGCAGCAGCACCTCAATCTCGATCAGATATACGACCTGATTGCCTTCAGGGTGCTCGTGGACACGGTCAAGGACTGCTATGCCGTGCTGGGGCTTGTCCACTCCATATGGAAGCCGGTTCCCGGCCGGTTCAAGGACTACATCTCCATGCCCAAGGCAAACCTGTATCAGAGCCTGCACACCACGGTCATCGGACCCAGGGGTGAGCGCATCGAGATCCAGATCCGGACCGAGGAGA
Organism: uncultured Desulfohalobiaceae bacterium; assembly: GCA_964594925.1. Taxonomy (GTDB): domain Bacteria; phylum Desulfobacterota; class Desulfovibrionia; order Desulfovibrionales; family CAZUBS01; genus CAZUBS01. The sequence goes on along the minus strand of CAZQOG010000001.1, from coordinate 61,999 downwards.
TGCACCAGATCAACGAGTACGGGGTGGCCGCGCACTGGAAATACAAGGAAGGAAGCCGTTTCAAGGCCAAGGACGAGGAGCGCTTTCAGTGGCTCAGGCAGATCATGGACTGGCAGCAGGAGATCAAGGATCCCCGGGAGTTCATGTCCTCCCTGCGTTTCGACCTTTTCCAGGAGGAGGTCTACGTCTTCACCCCCCGGGGCGAGGTCAAGGAGCTGCCGGACGGCGCCACCCCGGTGGACTTCGCCTACCTGATCCACACCGAGGTGGGCAGCCACTGCTCCGGGGCCAAGGTCAACGGCAGGCTGGTGCCCCTGGACACCCGGCTCAAGAACGGGGACACGGTGGAGATCATCACCAACCCCGCCCGGACCCCCAGCCGGGACTGGCTCAAGTTCGTGAAGACCGCCAAGGCCAGGACCCGCATCAAGCACTGGATCCGGACCGAGGAGAGGGCCAGGAGCATCGCCCTGGCCAGGGAGATGCTGGAGAAGGCGGGCAGGCGCATGGGGGTCAACTTCCAGAAGGTCATGAAGAGCGGGGGCCTGGAGCCCATTGCCGCGGAGTTCTCCTTCAAGACCGTGGACGACCTGCTCTCCCAGGTGGGCTACGCCAAGATCACCCCCAAGCAGGTGCTCAACCGCCTCGTGCCCAGGGAGGAGCTGCCCAGGGAGAAGGCCGAAGCCCCTTCGGGCGAGAAGCGAACCGAGCCCGCCGCCGGGGAGAAACGGGCCAGGGAGGGCATCAGCATCAAGGGCGTGGACAATGTGCTGATCCGTTTTTCCAAGTGCTGCCAGCCCTTGCCCGGAGATCCCATCGTCGGGTACATCAGCCGCGGCCGCGGCGTGACCGTGCACGCGGCGGACTGCAGCAATGTGCAGCGCATGGAGCCGGAACGCCTGGTGGACGTCTCCTGGCAGAGCGAGGCCAAGGAGTCCTTTCCGGCCACCATCAAGATTCTGTCGGAGAACAAGAAGGGCGTGCTGCTGGAGATCTGCAAGGTACTGGCGGCCGAGAACGTGAACATCGACTCGGGCCATTTCAACTCCAACGTGGAGGGGCGCAGCGAGAACGTGATCACCATCGAGGTCAACGACACCGACCACCTCTACCGCACCATCGAGAAGCTGACCAAGCTGCCCCCGGTGCTGGAGGTCATCCGGGAGTCCCGGCGAGGGATACATTAGCGCGCTTTGCGCGCAGAGCTCGAAGCTGGGAGCTGGAAGCTGGAAGCAAAAATCTTAGTTGTTCGAGGTTTGATGTGGAATTCCGGATGTGGGGAAAAAGTCGATGTTCTACTCCCCACGGAAGTTGTGCCAAGTCATTCCGGGCTTGATCTGGAATCCATGCCTGTATTTGCTCAGAGCCATCTGAGAACAAAGACAAGGATTCCGGCTTGGCAGCGGAATGAAGGCTCAGCACCATCGTCATCCCGGACTCGATCCGGGATCCATGCCTTTCGCGATCATCTGGACAAAGGCATGGATTCCGGCTTCCCTCTTCGCTTCCAGCTACGCCGGGACAGGCGGGGGCCGGAATGACGGTACATTGGAGCACCGATCTCACATGGAAGCTTTCCGATCAATATCAGTCATTGCCACACAAAATGTCGAAGAACCAAAAATACGAAATTTTGCTGTGAATCACGCGAATGAGGCGCGAATAAAAGGCCGGGAATTTCCCGGTTTTTTTATTGTTTTTGCGGTTTGAGAAGAGCCGCGGGTAGTTTTTTTACTTTTTCACCCGCTCCCTGACCTCGTCCCGTTTGCGGGCCAGGTGGTCGCTGACCTCGACCGGGTAGGGGGGGGCGGCCTGCTCCAGGGCCAGCAGGCGGCCGGGCAGGCGCGACAGCTCGTTGTGGCAGTGCTCCCTGGCCGCACCCACTGAAACCTTTCCCGCCTCCAGCCGCGTGCCGTTCTCCATGACCTTGCCAAGCAGGGGCCTTCCCGGGTGGTACTCGTGGTGCTGCGCCACGATGTCGCGCCCGGCCCGGCCATTTTCCTCCTGACGGAAGACCTGCTTCTGGCCCGGGAGCGTCTGCTTGCCCGAGGAGGTCTTGAGCCGGCCTTTGCCCGCGTACTCCGTGAGCTTGTAGACCATGTCCAGGTAGGGGGCGTCAGCCGACACCCCCATGCGCGTGCCCACGCCGAACCCGTTGATGGGGGCGCCAGTGGCGAGCATCTCAGCGATGCGCTGCTCGTCCAGGCTGCCGCTGGCAAAGATCAAGACCTGGTCGAGCCCCGCCTGGTCCAGCAGCCGGCGGGATGTGACGGCCAGGTCGGCCAGATCGCCGGAGTCAAGCCGGACGCCCCGGACCTGAAAGTCGTCCCCCAACTCGTGGGCCAGATCGATGACCTTTCGTACCCCATCCAGGGTGTCGTAGGTGTCCACCAGCAGGATGGTCTTCGGGTAGACGGAAGCAAAGTCCCTGAATGCGGCCATCTCGCTGTCGTGGGCCTCGATGAAGCTGTGGGCCATGGTGCCGGAGACCGGGATGTCGTAGGCAGCACCCGCCAGCACGTTGCTGGTGGAGTGGATCCCGGCGATGTGGAAGGCACGCGCCGCCTTGACCCCGGCATCCGTGCCGTGCATGCGCCGCAGGCCGAAGTCGACCACGGCCCTGTCGCCGGCCGCGGTCACCATGCGGGAGGCCTTGGAGGCCAGCACGGTCTGCAGGTGGACCTGGTTCATGATGAAGGTCTCGGCCAGCTGGGCCTGGTCGATGGGCGCGCGGACCTCCAGGATGGGTTCATCCGGGAAAAAGGGAGTGCCCTCGGCCATGGCCCAGACATCACCGCTGAAGCGGAAATCGGCCAGCCAGTCCAGAAACCCGTCCGAGAACTGCTCCAGCTTCTTCAGGGCCTCCAGACAGGACTGGTCGAAGCGCAGGTTTTCCAGGTAGCGCAGGACATCGTCCAGGCCGCAGGCCAGCAGGTAGTTGCGGCCGGCCGGCAGCTTGCGGGTGAACAGGCTGAACACGGCCTCGTCGTGCATGCCCTTTTGCCAGTAAGCCTGGAGCATGGTCAGCTCGTACAGGTCGGTCAGCAGCCCGGCAGTTGCATCGTCGACCCAGGAGTCGATGCTCATGTTGCTCCTTTATAAATGGTTCTTCGACGTTTGTGTGGAATACTAGTGTTGCATCCACGAATTTGAACGATATTTACGTATCAAGTAAAAATGTTTCAATCTTGGCACCCTTTATCGGTAAGTCATTCCCGCGCAGGCGGGAATGACTTTGAAGTAAGCATGGTCCTGGCGATTAAATGATAAAATGCCTCTACACGAATCTTTAAAAATTCCACACAAACGTCCAAGAGCCTTGAAAATTCACTAGTTTCAGGCAAAAAAGTTTTCTCAAATCATTTGTATCGTGCAGAACGCTCTTCACCGGCAGCCATTTTGTATCTTATGACCTTAAGGGATTTGGTACCAAGGTAAAAGGGGGCGGCTCAGCCGCCCCCCATCTCTAAATTCAAGACAGTGATATGTTCGGGACAGAGGACTGTTAGTGCTTGACGTTCAGCTCCACCCGTCTGTTTTTGGCCCGACCCTCGGGGGTGGAGTTGTCGTGTCGCGGACGACTCTCGCCGTAACCGATGGTTTCCAGCCGTTCGGGGGCAATCCCGTGTTTGACCAGGTAGTTCTTGACCGATTGTGCCCTGCGTTCAGACAGTCCCTGATTGTACTCTTCAGTTCCAGTGCTGCAGGTGTGTCCCTGGATGAGCACCTCGACATCGGGATTGTCCTCGAGCACGGACACTGCGCAGTTCAGAACCGGCACATACTCGGGCTTGATGAACGACTTGTCGAAATCGAAGTGGACACGCTGGAGCGCGATGATCTCCGGCTCCATTGCGGGCTTCTCCTCAGGCACCGGGGCAGGCTCCGTGGGTTCCTCAACAACAGGTTCTTCCACAGGTTCTTCGGGTTCGGCCGGAGCGGGCGCGGACACGGTCCGTCGTTCAAAAAAGACGTCCTCGACGAACTTCTCCAGCTCTTTCTCTGACAGAAGATCGGCCGCGGTGACGGACACGCTGCAATCCGGCGTGATTTGGCTCAGGGCGGTGGTGACACTTTGTTCAGCAGGGCTCTGGGCCAGGCTGACGACATGGATGCACAGCCTGTCACCGTACTCACGGGCCATGCTCCCGGCTATCCGGACAGGGTCGGTGCCGATGTTCTGTCCTCCGTCCGTGATCAGGATGAGATCTATCCTGCCGCGAAGTGTGGACAATGCGGGCTGCAAGTCTTCAAGCCCCCATCCAATGGGTGTGTTCCGAAGGCTGAACAGCCCGGAGTATTCAGTATCGATCCCGTCAATTGCCGTGGCCATTTCCCTCTGGTTGTAGCTTTTGAAGGGCAGCAGCTCAGAGTAGTGGGCAAAGGTGTAGAGGCCGCCATTGTAATCCAACTCCGGTATCCTGCGGTTGATGTCGGCAAGAATTTTTTTGGCCAGGGCGATTTTCATGCCCTGGTCCTCGTAATCCCATTTCATGGAGCTGGATTGGTCTAAAAAGAGGCAGAAGTTGTCGGTTTTTTTGACCAGCTCGACTTCCTGGGCAAGGACTGGTGAAACAAACAAAAGCAAGATCAAGGGTGTGAATATTTTGGTCAGGGCGAGCAAACGCATGATCATCTCTCCTCGTAAAACATTCTAAACCGTTGTTTTCCCAACTTTGGTGCTCTGCTCAGAAGATACCTTTTATATGAGGAGAGCAAGTCGACCCTGGTTTGTCAACACCGTATCACAGTGGAAAGATGTTCAGAGACCAATGGTTTTTTGAGCCGGTCGCACGAAAACGGGTGACCGAGCCATGGGGGAAGCCTGGCCTTGGCCCCAGCCGATGCCCTGTAACCATGGCAGTTGGCTGTCCATTGCCTTAGGCCGGGAACGCCACAGGCCGTGCGAAGCGAAAAGGGGCTTTTTTGACGGGATTCAGGGACAAAAGCACAGAAAATCGGGGTGGCTGAAAGCAGGCTGGAGAAAAGAAAAAGGGGTCACGGCATGTTCGCGCAACCCCTTGAATGACCTGGTCGGGATGGCGTGATTCGAACACGCGGTCTCTGCGTCCCGAACGCAGCGCTCTAGCCAGACTGAGCCACATCCCGTTGTTTGAAGCCAAAGATAATTAGTCTTTTTCCTGCTTCGTGGCAAGCTGGATCATTGAACTTTTTTGAATATTGTCAGGGCGCGGTTTATGCAGTAATTCGTTTAATTTACATGCGAGTCATATATCGGTACGGATAATACCCGTTTTCCATCCACGTCTTCAGAAGGCGAGATCACCACGTGAACCAGAACCAAGCCAAAATTCTTGTGGTCGACGACGAGGTCAGCCTGCGCGAGATCTGCCAGGACGCCCTGGAGGACGCCGGGTATGAGGTCCACCAGGCCAAAAACGGAAAGGAAGCCCTCGATTTCCTGCACGAAAACGCCATGGACCTGGTGCTTTCGGACCTGCGCATGCCCGTGTTCAACGGGTTGGAGCTGCTGCAGCGCATCAGCAAGGAGAAGATCGACGTCGAGTTTTTGATCATGACCGGGTTCGGGACCATCGAGACCGCGGTGGAGAGCATGAAAATGGGGGCTGCGGACTACCTGCCAAAGCCCTTCAACATCAACCACCTGCTGCTCAAGGTGGACAAGGTCCTCAAGGAGCGCAGGGAGCGGGCCGAGCGCAAGAACCTGAGCAACCTGGTGCGCATCCTCAACCTGACCAAGGACCTGAACACCCAGCTCGACCTGACCTCCCTGTTCAACGAGTTCATCTTCCACCTGCAGCGCAACTTCTCCCCGGACGGGGTGGGGTTGTATGTTGCCGACGGTGAAAGGCGGACAGGGCTCAAGTCGGTCTCGGTGCACGGGACGAACCTGCGCAACAACTCCAAGGTCTGGCCCTGGTTGAGCAGGGTCATCAAGCTGGTGCTCAAGAAACGGGTTTCCAAGCTGGTCGACCCCTACGTGGTCAATGCCGACAACGACCTGTCCTTCCTTGTGGATGAGCCCCTCAGCCACTCGCTCATGGTCGTGCCCATGTACAACCAGCAGCAAAAGGTCGTGGGGGTGGTGGTGCTCATCCGCGAAGGCGAGCAGAACCTCTACACCACCTCGGACCTGCAGCTGCTGACCGTGTTCGCTTCCCACACGGCCACCTCCATCGAGAGCGCCCGCCTTTATGGCCAGATGCGCGAGATGACCATGGACGTGATCCGCTCCTATGCCCAGGCCGTGGAGGCAAAGGACATCTATACCAGGGGGCATTCCGAACGGGTGGCCCACTACGCCACGGCCCTGGGCAGACATCTCGGGCTGGAGCAGAGTGAGCTCGACCAGCTCTATACGGCCGGCGTGCTGCACGACATCGGCAAAATCGGGGTGCCGGACCACATCTTGAACAAGGATTCCCGACTGGAAGCGGACGAGTACGAGGTCATGAAGAAGCACCCCGCCGTGGGCAGGGACATCCTGTCCAAGGTGGGCACCCTGCAGGACATTTTGCTGATCATCTACCACCATCATGAGCGCATTGACGGCCACGGCTACCCGGAAGGCCTGGCCGGTGAGGACATCCCCTACCTGGCCCGGCTGGTCAGCGTGGTGGACAGCTACGAGGCCATGACCTCGGACCGGGCCTACCGCAAGGCCATGGATCCTGACAAGGTCAAAGCCATCCTGGCCGAAGGGGCCGGAAAGCAGTGGGACCGCGATCTGACCCGGACCTGGCTTTCACTTTTGGAAAACGAGGAGTTCGTGAGGGAATTGGAAGGGCCGCATGGTGCGTGACCGATCGGATTTTTCAGCCGGGAGGGGTTTTCTGCGAAAGGTGGCCGGCCCGTCCTCGTACAATCGGACAAATCACAACGCGAGGAGCAGGCATTGATCAGCGTACTGGTCGTGGATGACTCGGCATTCATGCGCCGGGCCATCAGCACCATGCTGGACAACGATCCCGAGATCGAGGTGGTGGGCGTGGCCCACAACGGCGAGGAGGCCCTGGAGAAAGTCCGGGAGCTCAATCCCGACGTGGTGACCATGGACATCGAGATGCCGCGCATGGACGGGCTGACCGCGCTCAGGCACATCATGATGGAGATGCCCAGGCCGGTGATCATGATCAGCTCGTTGACCAACGAGGGGGCCGAAGCAACCCTCAAGGCCATGGAGCTCGGCGCGGTCGACTTCATCCCCAAGCAGCTCTCCAAGGTTTCCCTGCAGATCATCAAGATCGAAGAGGAGCTGCAGCAGAAGGTCAAGACCGTGGCCAGGCGCAAGGTCCGGTCACCCATGGCCGCCAGGGTCAGGCGGCAGGATCCGGACAAGGTGGTCACCGTGCCCAAGGCCGACCGCAGGACCCAGGTCCGGGACATCGTGGCTATCGGGGTTTCCACGGGCGGGCCCCCCGCCGTTCAGAAGCTGCTTTCCATGCTGCCGGAAAAATTCCCCGCCTGCATCCTCATTGCCCAGCACATGCCCAAGGCCTTCACCGGTCCGTTTGCCAAGCGGCTCAACGACACCTGCGCCATCACCGTCAAGGAGGCGGAAGCCGGTGACCGGGTCAAGGACGGCGTTGTCTTCATCGCCCCGGGGGGCTCCCATCTGTCCATCACGCAGCGGGTCACCCACATCGATGTCACGGTCAGCCAGGAGCCCCGGGGCTCGCTCTACAAACCCTCGGCCAACGTGCTGATCTCTTCCGTGGCCGAAGGTGTGGGCAGGCGTGGGCTGGGGATCATCCTGACCGGAATGGGCTCCGACGGGCTGGAGGGCATCCGGGCCCTTAAGGAGCGGGGGGGGAAGGCCCTGGCCCAGAGCGACTCCACCTGCGTGGTTTACGGCATGCCCAAGGCCATCGTGCAAAACGGTCTGGCCGATGGTGTGGTGGACATCGAGGACATGGCAGCGGAAATCACCAACAGCCTCTACAACTGACCGGTCCGGGCCACCGCCCCGGACACTGCAAGTGGATGGAGACCATGGATTGCCAGACCCTGTGTGCCAAGCTGGAAGAAACGGACAGCGCCACCCTGCGTGAAGCCGCATACCACGCCGGAGAGCTGCAGTGCAAAGAGGCCCTGCCGCTTCTGGTCAAGCTGCTCACCAGCGACAACCTCGGCGTTCAGGAGGCGGCGGAGCAGGCGCTGCGGAAGATCCCCGACCCATCCACTGTCAGGGCGGTGCTGCCCCTGCTCGAGTCCGATGACGTGGCGGTGCGCAACCTGGCCATGGACATTCTCCGTCAGGTGGGATCCCGGGACCTGGACTCTCTCCTGGAGATGCTCGAGAGGCCCGATCCCGATCTGCGCATTTTTGCCGCCGACATCCTGGGCGCCACGGGCGATGTCCGGGCGGTCAGGGCCTTGTGCCGGGTGCTGCTCGATGATCCCGAGGTCAATGTCCGCTATCAGGCCGCAGTGGCCCTGGGCGACATTGCGAGCCCGGTTGCGGCCCAGTGTCTCAACCAGGCCCTGGGCGACGAAGAATGGGTGCAGTTCTCGGTCATCGAGGCACTGATCAAGATCCGCGACGAATCCTCGGTGGACGCGCTGGCCGGTTTCCTGGGGAAAGGCTCCGAGCTGGTGGACTCCATGATCGTGGAGGCACTGGGGGAGGCCGGGAACATCAAGGCCGTGCCCATGCTGCTGGAAAGCCTGGAAGCGGCCAACCCGGCGCTTGGCAACAAGATCGTCCAGGCCCTGGTCAAGCTGCTGGGGGAGCGGGCTCTGACCCTGCTCTCCTTGCGAGAGCAGGAGATGCTCAGGGTCTCCCTTTCCAGGGCTCTGGGGGACGAGGACTCAGAGGTCCAGGACGCAGCCGTGCTCGGCCTGAGCTATCTGGGGGACGAGCAGGCCACGGCGGGCATCCTGAAGCTTGCCGCGACCCTTGATCAGGACAAGGAGCCGGAACGTTTCGAGGGCATGGTCCGGGCCCTGGTGTCCATCGGTCTCAACGACAGGCTGGCCCAGGCCCTGCGCCAAGAGGACCCCCTGGCCGCCTCTCTGGCCCTGCGGGTGCTCAAGGAGCTGGACGGCCCTGAGGCCACCTCGCTGCTGATGGAAGTTTTCTGGGACAAGGAACGTGATTTGCAAAGAGAGCTGTCAGGTGTGCTGAGCGAGACAGCAGGCCCTGAGGCCGTGGGTTTCTTTCGTGAGGTGCTGTCGGCTCACGGCGACGGCCATGTCATCAAGCAGGCCCTGAAGTACCTGGGCGAAAAGCAGAGGGTGCACGAAGCCACGGAAGAGATACTGGCCTTTCTGGAGCACCGCTTCGACGACGTCAAGGAGGCAGCCCTGGAGGCGAGCATCCACCTGGCCAACCAGGCAGTCATGAGCCGTTTCGAGGAGATGTTCGAAAGCACCGAGCCGCTGCACAGGCTCATGGCTGTGTACGCTTTCGGCAACGTGGACATTGAGGCCTATATGGAGCGTCTGGAGAAGGCCCTGCACGACCCGGTTCCGGACATCCGCAAGATAGCCCTCGAGGCGGTGGGCAGCACCTGTGCCGCGACACCAGGTGCACTGTCCCTGCTCGAGGACCGGCTGCACGACGACAATGTGGAGGTGCGCAAGGCCCTGATGGAGGTGCTTGGAAGCTGCCGCCACCCGGATGCCAACCGCTACCTGCTGAACGCGCTGCGGGACGAGGACGACTGGGTCAAGATCCGGGCCCTCGAATCACTGGCCGAACAGGATGAGGCTTTGCCGCTTGAGCCCGTGGCTGAGCTTTTGAACCACCCCAACAAGCTGATCGTGCTCAAGGCCGTGGAGACTCTGGGAAAGATCGGAGACAGTGAGTCGTTTGAAATGCTTTTGCAGCTGCTCGAGCAGCAGGACCCTGAGGTTCAGGGCGTGGCCCAGGATGCGGTCGATCGGATTCGCAGCCGGATGCCCGGGGAGGGGGAATGAGCTCGTCCCTTTTTTCCAAGACCATCACCCTGCGCAAGGAGCTCAAGATCACGGACGAGGAGTTCGTGCAGCTTCGGGACTTCGTCTACCAGCAGAGCGGGATCTATGTCGCGGACAACCGCAAGTATCTGCTCGAGAACAGGCTCTGCAACAGGCTCAAGGATCTCAACCTCAAATCCTTTGGAGAGTACTACTACTACCTCAAGTACGACCCGGGGCGCCAGAAGGAGATGAATCGGCTCTTCGAGGTCATCACCACCAACGAGACCAGCTTCTTTCGCAACCCGCCCCAGCTGCAGTCATTCCAGGAAAAGGTCCTGCCGGAGATCATCAGCGCCCGGGCCGGGACCAGAAAGCTGCGCATCTGGTCTGCGGGCTGCTCCACGGGGGAAGAGCCTTACACCATCGCCATGATCCTGCATGAGGTCCTGCGGGGCAGCGTGCAGCAGTGGGACATCCGCATCACGGCCAATGACCTTTCTGAGGGGGTGCTCAAGAGCGCCGCCAGGGGCATTTACTCCGAGTACTCCCTGCGCACCACGCCCAGGCACCTGATTTCACGGTACATGAAGGAGCTCGAAGGGGGGCGGTTCGAGGTCAGTGACGAGATCAAGAAAATGGTCAGCTTCGTGCAGATCAACCTGAGCGACCGGTACCAGCTCAAACGGGTGGAGCGCTCCCAGTGCATCTTCTGCCGCAACGTGATCATCTACTTCGACGACGAGATGAAGCGCAGGGTCATCAGCGGGTTCTACGACAACCTGGCCTCGGGGGGGTACCTGATCATCGGACACTCGGAGTCGCTGCACAACATTTCCAGAGCCTTCAAGCCCATCCATCTGCCCGGGGCTATCATGTACAAGAAGGAGGGGTAGCCGTGGATGCCAACCGACGACAGTACCAGCGGTTGCGCAAGAAATTCCGGGTCGAGATCAGCGAGTTCAGGTACCCGCCGGCAGAGCAGCCCGCGGTCTCGACCCACTGCCGGGACATCAGCCAGGGCGGGCTCCGGGTGGAGTCCCCCCGAAGCTTTCAGGCCGGGGAAAAGATACAGCTCACCATCTACATCTCGGGCCTGAACAAGTTCCACCCGAGCTACTTCAAGGTTTTTGAAAGTGATGTGGGGCAGCACCTGGTGGCGGTGGCCGAGGTGGCCTGGATCGACGAAAAAGCCCCCCTGACCCTCTACGACATGGGGCTCAAGTTCGTCGACGTCTGGGAGGACGACTGGAAGGCCCTGGCAGCCATGATCAAAAAGCAGCTGGGGTAGCAGGCCGTTGAAAAATCCTCGCTGGACTGCGTTGCTTCCCCACGGGCAAACCCTCACGTATAGGGAATACGCTTCGGCCTTGCCCGTGGGAAAGCGCCTTGCCAGCGAGGTTTTTGAACGGCCTGCGAAGAGAAAAGAATGTTGAAAAATCCCCGCTGGACTGCGTTGCTTCACCAAGGGCAAACCCTCACGTATGAAGAATACGCTTCGGCCTTGGCCTTGGTAAAGCGCCCCATGCCACGGCGTAGCCAAAGCGAAGCCTGGGTTGCCAGCGAGGTTTTTGAACGGCCCGCAAAGAAAGAAATGTTGAAAAATCCCCGCTGGAACAAGAAGATCGATTACGATTACGACAACGACAACGACAACGACAACGAGAAAAGAGTTTTTTTCGGATCGAGTATTTCTTTTCTGGTAGGGGCGGTTGGCTACCGCCCTGCCTTTGGTCGGAACCTCATGCCGGAACCAAGGCTCGGCAGAAAAAAAGGCGCGTGGCAGGCGCCCCGACCAGAATCAGGTTCTTAGACGGTATGCTGGAATGCGTTGAGTCTATGGATTTGAAGCTACGGGGGACAGGCCGACTTCGAACTTGTTCCCTGGGGGAGAATTTTGCATTGGTTTGTAGGGGCACGTTGCACGTGCCCTGCCTTTTCTAATGTCTTACTTGTGCTTGGAGCGTAAAGGCGGACACGAATCGTCAATGAGCAAAGTACTGTGCATCGCCAACCAGAAGGGCGGGGTGGGCAAGACCACCACGGCGCTGACCCTGGCAGCCGCCCTCTCCAGGATGGAGCTCCGGGTCCTGGTCGTGGACCTCGATCCGCATGCCTGCGCCACCATCCACCTGGCCTTTTATCCGGAGCAGGTGGAGCACGGAGCCTTTGATCTGTTCGCGGGGAGTGTGGCGGACCGCTCGGTCTGGGAGCGGGCCATCCAGCCCGACAGGGGCATGGGTTTTGATTTCGTGCCCAGCCACGTCCGCCTTTCAGACCTGGAGGGGGACCTCAAGGGCAAGCCGGGGAAGGGCCTCATACTCAGGAAGGGGCTGATCGCTGTTGCACAGGACTACGACCATATCATCCTGGACTGCCCGCCCAATATCGGGGTGCTCATGGTCAACGCCCTGGTGGCCTCGAACCTGACGGTCATTCCCATCCAGACGGACTTTCTGGCCCTGCACGGGCTCAAGCTCATGTTCGACACCATGCGCATGCTCAACAGGGTCATGCCGCGGCCCATTGAGTACCGTGCCCTGGCCACGATGTACGACCGCCGGGCCGGGGCCTGCCGCAGGGTGCTCAACCTGCTCAGGCGCAAGATGGGCGCGCGGCTCCTGGAAACGGTCATCAACATAGACACCAAGTTTCGGGAGGCCAGCGGGGTGGGCAAAACCATCCTGGACATCGCCCCTGATTCACGCGGCTCGGTCGAGTACCAGCGGCTGGCCCGGGAGATCCGAAAGCTTTCGCCATGAAGACACCGGAAGAATATTTCAAGGACGGCATCGAGCTCCCCGAGAGCGCGGAGGAACAACCATTCACCCGGGACGAGCAGGAGTTTCTGCGCCGGTATCTGGGCATGGAGCAGGAAGAGCTGCTCAGAAAGCTCGAACTGCATCCGGGCCGGGACCAGCCCCCCCAGGCGGGGAGCGGGCCGGTGGAGCACGTGGCCGAAGGCGCAGCCAAGCCTGATACGGAAGAGCATCCCAGGGACGGACAGCCCCAGGCCCCTCCTTCTCCATGTCCTGCGCCGGATGAGGGTGCAGGGGAGGATGCCCGGACCACGGAGCGTGACCAGTTGGAGGAGCTGCAGCTGGTGAGCTTCTATCTGGGGAAGCAGGAGTTCGTGGTGCCCATAACCGACGTGCAGGAGGTGGTACGCAGGATGGAGCCGACCAGGCTTCCTACGGCACCCTCCTTCATGGCCGGCATCATCAACCTCAGGGGCCGGGTCACCCCCCTGGTCCACCTGGGCATGCTGCTCGACGTTTCCGGTCACCAATCCGGGGACGAGCAGTTCGTGATCATCTGCAAGGCTCCGGAGCTGCAGATCGGGCTGCTGGTCACGCGGGTGGCCAGCATGTACAGAATGACCCGCGAGACCATAGAGTGGAACATCGACTCAAACCTTGGCGTGGCCTCGGATCTCCTGGCCGGTCTGGTCAAGAACGGCGAGCGGCTGATCGGAATCGTCGATGTCGCCGGCCTTGTCGACAGGGTTCTGATGCGAAACAGGGGGACGGATGGTTAAACATATCCTGATTGTGGACGATTCCAAGACTGTGAGGAACCTGGTGGCCTTCATCATGAAGAAGGAAGGGTTTCGGGTCATCACTGCAGAGGACGGCCTGGAAGGCCTGGAGAAGCTGTACTCGGCAGATCGGGTGGACCTGATCATCAGCGATGTGAACATGCCCAAGATGGACGGGTTCACCTTTATCAAGACCGTTCGGGAGCAGGAATCCTATCGGGACATCCCAGTGGTGGTGCTGTCTACCGAGGGGCAGGAAAAGGACATCCAGCAAGGCATGATGCTGGGTGCCAACATGTACATGGTCAAGCCGGCCCAGCCGGACGACCTGGTGCGCAACGTCAAGATGCTCCTTGGCGGGAGGTAGGCCGTTGAAAAATCCCCGCTGGACTGCGTTGCTTCCCCAAGGGCAAACCCTCACGTAAATTGAAGCTGGAAGCTCGAAGCTGGAAGCTGGAAGCAAGGGAAGAAGTTCGAAGCTCGAAGTCGGAAGCTGGAAGCAAACCAGGAAGAATAAATACAATGGGAACTCGATTCTTTTCTTTCCTTCGAACTTCAAACTTCCGACTTCGAACTTGTTCCCTGGTGGGAGAATTTTGCATTGGGTTGTAGGGGCACGTTGCACGTGCCCTGCCTTGTACGATGGGTTGGCTGGGGTAGCGGGCCGTTGAAACATCCCCGCTGGCCTGCCCTCCGTAGTCTTGTGCGAAGGGGGGGCTGCGTTACAGCTGGAAGCTCGAAGCTGGAAGCTGGAAGCAAGAAAGTTCGAAGAAGGGAAGAGGACGCTCTGATGCCGTTACAGGGGACTCCATGAATCAGGACATGTTTGATCCGGAAATCTTCTCGGAGTTCGTCATAGAGGCCAGGGAGCACCTGGATTCCATCGAGCCGAGCCTGCTGGAGCTGGAAAAGGACCCCGGCAACCTGAAGCTTCTGGACGACATCTTTCGCCCCATGCATTCCCTGAAAGGGGCCTCGGGGTTTCTGGGGCTCAATGTGATCAACGCCCTGGCCCACAACGCGGAAAACTTTCTGGACGCCCTGCGCAAGGGCAACCTGAGCTTGTCCACCGAGATCATGGATGTGGTTCTCGAGGCCACGGACAAGCTCAGGCAGCTGATCGACAACCTGGAGCAGAGCTCTCAAGAGGGCGATGTGGAGACCGCCACCACCATCGCCACCATCAACGGGCTCCTGTCCGGGGAATGCAGCCCCCCCGAACAAGCCGCGGGCGGTATCGGCATCCCGGTCGAGGACAACGGTCAGTGCGGGGCCTACAGCCTGACCCTGGTCAGCCCCGAGCACCTTTCCGACTTCATGGAGGAAAGCCGCGAGATCATCCAGAGCCTGAACGCCTCCCTGCTGGAGATGGAAAAGAGCCCGGACAATGAGGGGGAGCTGGTCCGGGAGGCATTCCGCTGCTTCCACAACCTCAAGGGGAACAGCGGCATTGCCGGGTATGCCGAGCTGAACAGGGTCACGCACGAAGCCGAGACCCTGCTCAACATCTACCGCACCAGGGAGTCCATTCCGGAACGTCCAGTGCTGGATCTGCTGCTGCAAGTGGTCGACACCATCGAGTCGCTGGTCTCCCGGGTGGACCCGGGCAACGGGCGGGTGGAGCCCTTTGACGTCTCCCGCTTGGCGGAGCTGCTGCAACAGACGGTGCAGTGCAGCCGTGAGAGGGTGCTCGAAGAGACCCCGGCGCCCGCCCCGGATCCGTCCGGCCAGACAGAAGCGCCGCCCGAGGACGTCGAGGATCTCAAGATCTTCGAGCAGACCGCCGGGCAGCAGTTCAATAACATCGACTTCGCCTTGCAAAGCCTCAGACAGGACAGCTGCAACCGGGAGCTGATCGACGGGCTGTTCCGCTCGCTGGTCTCCCTGCAGAATGCGGCCGCCTACATGGGGCTTGAGGACATTGCCGT
Organism: uncultured Desulfohalobiaceae bacterium; assembly: GCA_964594925.1. Lineage (GTDB taxonomy): Bacteria > Desulfobacterota > Desulfovibrionia > Desulfovibrionales > CAZUBS01 > CAZUBS01. Next base: position 46,651 of record CAZQOG010000001.1, on the reverse strand, counting down.
CACTGCGGAGCGTACCGCCAACCTGGTGGATCAGGCCCGCAAGACGGACCTGGACTTTGAGATGCTTCAGGACATGCTGGAGCAGGAGGCCTCCATACTCCGCGACATGGTGGAGAAGGCCCTGCAGCAAGTGCGCGGCAAGTCAGTGGATCGGGGCGGGGGTGAGGACAAGACAGCGGAGCCGGGCAAGGATGCCGGCCCCCGGTCCGGGGCCTTTGCCGAAGCGGACGCAGAAGCAGGGTCACGGCAGCCGGAAGAGCTGGCGGCGCAGCCCGGGCAATCCGTGCCCGGGCAAAAGGCCCGGCCAGCCTTGCCCAGCGACGCTGCCCAGCCTGCGGCCAAGACCAGGATCCAGACCTCTTCGACCATCCGGGTCGACCACGAGAAGCTCGATCATCTCATGAACCTGATCGGGGAGCTGATCATCAACCGCAACCGTTACGCCCTGCTGGCCAAGGAGCTGCAGGGCAGGCACGGGGTGGTGGAAATCGCCCAGCAGCTGACCGAGACCACCTACTCAATGGCCAGGATATCGGACGACCTCCAGGACACGATCATGAAGGTGCGCATGGTCCCGGTCAAGACGGTCTTTTCCCGTTTTCCCAGGCTGGTGCGCGACCTGAGCCGCAAGAGCGAGAAGCGGGTGGAGCTGATCACCGAGGGGGAGGAGACCGAGCTGGACAAGAGCGTGGTGGAGGTGATCGGGGACCCTCTGGTGCACCTTATCCGCAATGCCGTGGACCATGGGCTGGAGAACGAGGAGCAGCGTCTTGGGGCGGGAAAGGACCCTGTCGGGCGCGTGTGGCTGCGCGCCTATCACCAGGGCAACTCGGTGATCATCGAGATCCAGGACGACGGCAGGGGAATCGATCCCGAAAAGATGCGCACCATCGCCGTGGACAAAGGGCTTATCAGCGATCAGGAGGCCCGGAGCCTGGACGACCGCGAGGCCAGGGAGCTGATCTTTGCCCCCGGGTTTTCAACTGCCGAAAAGATTACCGATATCTCAGGCCGGGGCGTGGGCATGGATGTGGTGCGCAACAACATCAAGGAGCTCAAGGGCAGCATCGGGATCCAGTCGGAGCTTGGAAAGGGAAGCACCTTCATTCTGTCACTTCCCCTGACCCTGGCCATTATCGAGGCCTTGATGGTCACAGTGTGCGGCGATACCTACGCCATCCCCCTGGACGCTGTTTCAGAGACCACCAAGATCGCCACCAGCAGGCTGACGGAGGTCAACAAGCGCAAGGCCGTGACCCTGCGCGGCGACGTGCTGGGCATCGTGGACCTGGCCGAGGTGCTGGGCCTGCCCGATCAGAAGCAGGAGCGGGATGTCCTGCCCATCGTGATCATGTCCGTCAACGACAGGCGGCTGGGGCTGGTGGTGGACTCCCTGCTGGAGCGCCAGGAGGTGGTCATCAAGTCCATGGGCAATTATCTGGGCAACCTGCAGGGCATCTCAGGGGCCACGATCATGGGTGACGGCAGCGTGGTCCTGATCCTGGACCCCGGCGAGATCTTCCTGCTCAGCACAACCCGGGCGGCGGTTTCGGCCTGAGAAGTACTCTCTTTTAGGTTCTTCGACATTTCGTGTGGAAATGCCCAAAAAAATTTCGCAAGGAGTAGTTCCTATCTGGTAGGGGCGGCTGGCAGCCGCCCTGCCTTTGGCCGGAACCTCGTGCCGGAACCAAAGTGTGACAGAAGAAAGGGCGCGTGCCACGCGCCCCTACCAGAATAAGGATCTTCGACTTCCAATAAATCCATAAAACGTCGAAGAACCTCTTTTTACAAGCCCGCGAGGGGTCCCAGCTGGGCGTGGGTCAGCAGTCCGGTGCCGGCCAGGAGACAGAGGGCGGCAAGGACCATTCTGACCTTGAGGCGCATGGGGTGCTGGTTGCGCAGGATGGTCAGGCACAGCCCGGAAACGGCGAGCAGCAGCACGAGACCCAGCCCCAGCGGAACGAGCAGGGAGGGGATTTCAACAAGCCCGGTCAGCGGCTGGGAAAAGGTACGTGCGACCAGGGCAGCGGTACCAGCCAGGACCAGGGGGCAGGTTGTGCCCCAGGCCGCGGCTCGTGAAACCGCCCAGCGGTAGTAGTCGCGCCCGAAGTCGTCACGGTTGCGGCGGGTCAGCAGATAGACCATGCCCAGCACGCCTCCGGAGCCAGGTGCCAGAAGAGCGAGCTGGGCCAGCACAAAGAGGGGTGCCGTGGAAAGCAGCGTCCCTGGGAAGGCCGTGCCCTGTCCGGTGACGATGACCGGCATCAAAAGCAGCAGCCGGGTCCCCGAAAGAACGCACCCCGCCATGGCGGCCAGGGCCATGGCCACGACCAGCAGGCGCACCACCCTGATCCTGCGCAGGGCCGTGAAGGACAGCACGAAGATGGCCAGGGTGATGCATGCCGTGGCCCCGAGGAGCGCCGGAAGCGCCAGGATGTCCGGGGGCACGGCCGGGTCATGACCCCGGGCCCGCAGCACGATGACCCACCAGGCGGCAAAAACGATCACAACAACGCTGCCGCTCACCAGCCCGAGACGGGCCATGTGCCGGGAGAATTTTTCGGCAAAGACCTTGCGGGCTGCCCAGGCGTGGATCTCGCTGACAAGAGCCGTCAGGGAAGACCCCAGGGAGGTGGCGGCGCACAGTCCGAGCAGGGCCAGGGCAAAAGCATTCAGGGCAGGCTCCGGATAGGGCATGGGGCCACTCCTTTCAGTCAGGCCCGCTCTTTTGCATCGGTACAAACGAGAAGAAACCGGCGGGCACGTGCAGGAACCGCGGCTTTACTGCCGCAATTTTTCAACTTAAGCAAGGCAGGAAGCTGAAGCCGGAACCCTATGCCCCACACCACGCGCGAACACGAGTACTGGTCCTGTCTGGCCCTTGTGCACACCCGCGGGCTGGGGCTGCGCACCGTGGGCAGCCTGCTTGGGTACTACGGCTCCGCCGGCGGGGCCGTGGCCAATGTCCGGGCCTGGACCGGCCAGGGGCTGGTCAGGCAGAAGGTGGTCACGGCCTTCCTCGGTGAAGGGTGGCGAAAGGCTGCCACCAGGGAGCGCTCCCTGGCCAGGGAGCAGGGTCTCAAGGTGCTGCTGTGGAGCGATGGTGCGTATCCTTCCCTGCTGCGGCAGATCCCGGATGCCCCGCCAGTGCTCTATTACCGTGGGGACGTGTCCCTGCTGCAGCGCCCCGTGGTGGGCATGGTGGGTGCAAGGGACTGCTCCCGGTACGGATTGGACATGGCCGGCCGCCTGGCCGGGGGGCTTTCCCGGGCCGGGGTGACCATTGCTTCCGGCTTTGCCCAGGGCATCGACCGCCAGGCCCACGCCAGCGCGCTCACCGGCAGCGGGAGCACCATCGGGGTCCTGGGCACGGGGCTGGATCTGGTCTACCCGGCTTCCAACCGCGACCTCTGGGGCCGCATGAGCGAGGCAGGGCTGCTGCTGACCGAGTTTTCACCCGGCACCCCGCCAGACGCCCATAACTTCCCCCGCCGCAACCGGATCATCAGCGGGATCTCCCTGGGGGTGGTGGTGGTCCAGGCCGCCTCCAGGAGCGGCAGCCTGATCACGGCCATGCAGGCCCTGGATCAGAACAGGGAGGTCTTTGCCGTGCCCGGGCCCGTGGACAGCCTTCGTCACGACGGATGCCACGAGTTGATCCGGCAGGGAGCTTTCCTGGCCCGCAGCGCCGAGGACGTGCTGGTCGAGCTCGAACCATTGCTCAAGGCCTGGAGAGCTGCAGATCCGAGCGGAAAGGGGACCGCCCCAGCTCAGAAAGACACGGGACCGCCGCCTCCCAGGAACCTGACCCCGGAGCAGCAGCAGGTCGTGGAGGCGCTGGGTGAGGGTGGGTGCCTGCACCTCGATGCGCTGACCCGGTCCCTGGGATGGGACAGCGGGGGCGCGAGCAGGGTCCTGTCCGTACTTGAGGTTCAGGGGGTAGTCAGGCAGCTGCCCGGGATGTATTATCGGCTTGCCTGACCGGAGAGGAAAACATTTCAAGGGGAGATTGCATGGCGAAAGTTCCGCTCAGCATGGCCCGGCCGGGGATGGTCCTGGCCAAACCCGTGTTCAGGGGGGACAGCGGCATGGTGCTCGTGGCCGAGGGGACCGAGCTGACGTCCGGCATCCTGGCCACGCTGGAGCGCATGGAGGTGGCCTCCCTGGTGGTCAAGGGGGACGTCGAGGGTCTGCCCGGCGCGGTGTCCATCGCACAGCGGCTGCAACGGCTGGACCACCTCTTTCGAAGCCACGAGGACGACCCCTGGATGGAGCAGGTCAAGGGCTTCCTCACAAGCCATTTTCAGGAAAATCTGAGCGGGGCGACAGCCGCACCCCCGGCCGCCGGCAAGGACTGACCCATGGACGACCTGCAGACCGAACGCAAGGGGCAGATCCTGGCGGTCAAGGACCTGCCGACACTGCCCACTGTCCTGGACAAGGTGACCAGGCTGGTGCAGGACCCGGACTCCTCCACCGAGGAGATAGCCAGGGTCATCTCCCGCGACCAGGTGCTCTCGGCCAAGGTGCTCAAGATGGTCAACTCCTCCATCTATGGGTTCCCCAGGCGCATCAGTACGGTGCAGCACGCCCTGGTGCTGCTCGGGTTCAACGTCATCCGGGGCTTGATCATCAGCTCCTCGGTGTTCGACATCATGGCCCAGAGCATGGTCGGGTTGTGGGACCACAGCGTGGGGGTGGCCGTGGCAAGCAACTGCCTGGCCAAGGCCGCGGGCATCAAGGACCCGGAAGAGTATGCCGTGACCGGGCTCTTGCACGACATCGGCAAGGTGGTGGTGGCGGTGCAGCTGCCCGGGTCCCGGCAGGAGATCGATGATCAGGTCACACGCCGGGACCTGAGCTACTACGACGCCGAGAAGGTCGTCCTGGGCTTCTCACACGACCGCATCAATGCCTGGCTGGCCGATCACTGGAACCTGCCCCTCAACCTGCGGGAGGGCCTGGCCTGGCACCATCGTCCCCAGAGCGCCAGGCACTACCCGGACATGGCCCACGTGGTGCACGTGGCTGATTTTCTGGTCAAGACCCTCGAGGTGGGCAACAGCGGGGACGACCAGGTGCCCTACCTGGAGAAGAACTCCCTCAAGGCCCTGGGGTTGACACTTCAGGATCTGGACGGGGTCCTGGACCGGGTCATCGAGGAGGTGGCCGACCTGGAGAGCATGTCGCCGGAGCTGGAAGGGCAGGCAGGGTGAAGCTCGGCTCCCGGAAGCAGCAGTTCATCCTCCTCACCGGGGACTCGGGGCTCACCGAACTGCTCCTTGGGCTGTGGCCTGCGGAGGAGGTCCATTGGACCGTGTTCGAGCGGGGCCGGGGGGCCATCGAGCGGCTGTTCAACGAGCCTCCCGACCTGTTGATCGTGGACAGCGCCATCCCTGACTTCGACGCGCCCGAGCTGGTGCGTCTGGTCAAGAGCGAAAACGTCTACCGCCAGGTCCCGGTCCTGATCTGCCTGGAGAGCGAGCGCCAGGAGGAGCTCTTCGATTTCGCCAGGGTCGAGGTGGACGACTTCCTGCTCCGCCCTGTCTCCCCTGTGGAGGCCCGGGCCAGGATCACCCTGACCGTGCACCGGGCCGTACGCGGGCTGGATGCCAACCCCCTGACCAAGCTCCCCGGCAACACCTCCATCATCAACCGCATCCAGGACCTCATCGAACGCGGTCGGGACTTTGCCATGCTCTATGCCGACCTGGACCATTTCAAGTCCTTCAACGACAAGTACGGCTTCTCCCGCGGGGACGAGGTGCTGATGATGTCCGCCCGGGTGATCGTGAACACCATCCGGGCCTTTGTGGGGGCGGATTCCTTTGTCGGACACGTGGGCGGGGACGACTTCGTGATCATTCTGGAACCGGACAAGGCCGAGGCCGCCTGCCAGCGCATCGTGGAGAGCTTCGACAGCATCGTGCCCCATTTCTACGACCCCGAGGACCGGCGCAGGGGCTTTATCAGTTCCACAGACCGCCGGGGGGTGGTGCGGGAGTTTCCCTTTGTGGCCATCTCCGTGGGGGTTGTCTTCAACGAGGGCGGCCGGCTTAAGCACTACGGCCAGGCCTCCCAGATCGCCATGAACATGAAGAAGAAGGCCAAGGAGGTCACCGGCAGCTCCTACGCCCTGGACCGGCGCGATGCCCCGTGACCCGGTCAAAGATTTCCTGGCCTGGCTCGAGGTGGAGAAGGGCTACTCCCCGGCTACGGTCACGGCCTACGGCCGCGACCTGGAGCAGCTGGAGAGCTTTCTCAAGCGCCACGGGCTGAGCCTGAAAACCCCCTCCGCGGTGCAGCGGGACCACCTGCGGGGCTATCTGGGGGAGATGCACCGCCGGGGGCTGCGCAGGTCCACCATGGCGCGCAAGCTTTCCGCGGCCCGCTCCTTTTTCGGGTACTGCCGTCGACGCAAGCTGCTGCGCAAAGACCCAAGCTCGGGCACCTCCAACCCCAAGCAGGAGAGCCGCCATCCCAGGGCCCTCAATGTCGATCAGGCCCTGTCCCTGATGGAGGCGTCCGTCGAGGCGGGCCCCCGCGGCTGCCGCGACCTGGCCCTGGCCGAGCTGCTCTACGGATCGGGGCTGCGCATCAGCGAGGCCCTGGGCCTGGATGTGGTGGACATCGACTTGGGCGAGGGGGTGACCCGTGTCCAGGGCAAAGGGGGCAAGGAGAGGATCGCCCTGCTGACCAGGGCGGCCAGGGAGCGGTTGCTGCGCTACCTGGACGTGCGGGGTGCCTTTTCACCGCCTCCGGGGCAGCGGGCCCTGTTTTTGGGCATGCGGGGGGGTCGCCTGCAGCGCCGGGAGGCCAACCGCATCGTGGAGCGGCTCTCCAGGGCCGCAGGCCTGCCCCAGGACGTCAGCCCGCACACCCTGCGGCACAGCTTCGCCACCCACATGCTCGAGTCAGGGGCGGACCTTCGAAGCGTTCAGGAGCTTCTGGGCCACTCCCGGCTCGCAACCACCCAGCGTTACACCCACCTCACCCTGTCCAGGATCACCACGGTCTACGACCAGGCCCATCCGAGAAGCTTTAGAAGAGAAGATGCAAGCTCGAAGCTGGAAGCTGGAAGCTTGAAGCAAGAAGAAGAATAGGAGGGCTCGAAGCTCAAATATCACCCTCCGCACAACGATTGTTGCAAGAGATCTTTTCCGCAGGCCGTTTGCCTGCGGGTAATTTGGGTATGATCCTGGGCGAATGATTATTCGCCCCTATATGGATGGGGTTGTATTGTAGGAAAGAAAAATCTTTCGCCCTGCTTTCCTTCTCAACCTCTTGCTTCCAGCTTCCAGCTTCCAGCTCCAATATTTCTTGCTTCCAGCTTCCAGCTTCGAGCTTCCAGCTTCAATAATCCTTCTTCCAGAACAGCTCCACGCCGCTGCGGCCGGAGCCGCCGACCTCTGTTTCCAGGCCGATGTTGGGGGTGATCTCGATCTCCACGGAGATTGCGTCGTCCTCGGGGTCAAGGCCTTTTTCGCCCTTGATGTAGATGTCCTCGTGGATGTAGGTCCCGATGCCCAGGGTCGTGCCGCCGGCCGCGCCCTGGCCTATCTCGAGCTCGTCCACCCCCAGGAACTCCCTGGTCTCGCCCAGCACGTCGGGCCCCGTATCCCTCCCGGTCAGCTGCCCCACGGTCTGGGCCAGCTTGAGGGCCTGCAGGGGTGAAAGCTCGGACACGGAGCGGCCGAAAAGGACCCGGGCCAGGATTTCGTCCCGGGGAAGGGCGGGATCGGACTCCAGGGTCACCGTGAGATTGTCGGGCTGCCCCGACAGCAGGACCCGGGCCTCGAAGCCGTTATCACGGTTGATGGCAGTCAGGTCCACCAGTGGGTTGGGGGGGGAAGCGCCGTCAAATGTGATGCTGCCCTGGTCGAGCTGGAAGCGTTCCCCGAGAAAGGTGTAGGTGCCCCGGACCACCTGCAGGCGCCCTCGGAGCTCGGGCCGGTCTGCGGTTCCACCTGCGGACAGCTTTCCCCGCCATTCCGAGTCAAGCCCCCGTCCGCGCACGGAGAGCCGGGCGGGAAACTCCAGGGCTACATCCAGGCGGCTTACAAAGCCGGATCCGTCCTGATCCGGCGAGGTGTGCCTGTCGTCAACATTGACCTCCTCGATGGGGATGGAGACCATGTCCGGTGTACCGCTTCGCAGGCGCAGCTCTGACGGGTCCAGGGTCAGCCTTCCGCTCAGGCTCAGCCCCTGGGCATCACCATCGACCCGCATGGTCCCGGTGGCCGTGCTTTGGAGCCGGTCGCGCTGGACAAGCCGGGCCTGCTCCACTTCCGCACGCAGGTCGTAGTGCAGCGGGCTCAGGGGGGGCACGCCCAGGGTTCCGGTCAGCTCGACCCGGCCGCCTCCCGGACCGGAACCGCTCAGGTCGACCGCGAAGGTGTTGTCCCGCAGGGAGGACAAGCTGCCGCTTATGCTGGAGATGGCTGTCCCCGAGGCGATGTTTTCATAGCTTCCACCAGTCAGGTCGCCCCCCCCGGACAATTCCGGCCCGGACCAGGTGCCGGCCAGGGTGATGTCGACACTGGCCGTGCCGTCAAAGAACTGGTCGTCCAGGGCCAGGGCCTCGGAGACCGCATCCAGCCGCAGGGCTGAGCGCAGATACCCGGAAATCGCTTGGTTGCGGCGCATTTCAAGGGTCCAGGGGAAGAGGCTCCAGGTCAGGGGGAGTTGCAGGCGATAGCTGCCCGGCTCCGGGTCAAAGCCGCTGATGGTGCCCTGAATGTCTGTCTGCCGCCCTGTCATGCGCAGGGCGGCAGTCATGTCAAAGGGGCTGAGCTGTCCGATACGCCCGGAGGCCACCTGAAGGTCCCGCCCGGAGAAGTCGGCCTGGAGCAGCGGGGCGTCGGCCTCGCCCGTGAGCGTGGCCTTGCCGGAGATCCTGCCCTCCAGGGGCAGGCCGGCCAGGGCGCTGAACAGGGCCGGGTCCAGATCCTCCATCACCGCCCGGACATCCAGGGCGTCTTCATCCGCCGTGCCCTCCAGGTTGAGAAGGCCGTGATCGGTGTGCAAGGCAAGATCCCTGATGGTCAAGGAGCCCGGGGCGAAGCGGATGTCCGCGGGACCGTCCAGGGCGAAGTCCACCCGGTCCGCCCGGCCCTGCAGGTTGTCAAGGGTCAGGAGCGTCCCGGACTCCCGGCGTTCGACCTGCCCGGACAGGTCGAGGGAGCCGCGCATGGGTGCCAGGGCGCTGAGGCTGCCGGTGAAGCCGATCCTGTTCGGGGTCCCGGAAAGGGTGAGCCGCGTGCTTGGGAGCAGGGCGTGCTTCCAGCGCATTTCCCTGGCCTGCACAGTGGTGGTGAACTCAGGGTCAGCAAGCAGATTTTCGCCGGAGAGCTCAAAGCTCGCTTGCTTGATCGAGGTCCGGGCCAGGGAGAGTCCGACGATCTCGCCCTCCATGTCCATCTGCAGGGTCCGGTCGAAGCGGGCCCGGAGGGCGGCGTCCAGGGAGCCGGCCGGCCCGTCCAGGGGGACGAGGTCCTCCCACAGGGACAGGTCGGGCGCCAGCAGGCGTGCCTTTGCCTGAACCATGTACGGGCCCGTGGAAATGGTGGCGGATCCCTGAAGCTCGGTGCTGCCGGACCGCAGCAGGATGTTGTTCAGCAAAAGCTCCTTTCCGGGCAGTTGCAGGTCCAGGCTGCCCGTCAGCGGCCTCCCCTGGAAGTCGGCCCGCAGCCCGGCCCTGCCCGTGAACCCTGTTTCCGGCAGGGAGCTCAGCTCGAAGCTGAGGGCTGGTGAGTGCAGCTCCCGGCCGGCAACGGCCAGCAGGGGTGTTTCGGCCACAAGCTTCAGGGTGAAGTCGCCATCAGTGCCTTGCAGGGTTCCGTGAAATTGTGGGGGGGCGTCCATAGAAACCGGTGTGGAGGCCAGCAGCGGGGCCGGGTCGCCAGAGGCAATGGCGTACTCCAGGTCGAATGCATTCGAGGCGACATCCACGGTGCCGTTCAGGGACAGGGTGCTCAGACCGCTGACCTGGAGAGAGTCCACCTGGAGCCGCGACCCCCGCAGCGAGCCGCCGCCATCCAGGGAGATATGGTCCCCGATCATTGGAGAAGCCTCTTTCGGAACCCCCCCAAGATCGGTGACCGCTCCTTCCAGGGTCAGATTCAACAGGGGCTGGTCCAGGCTTCCAGATAGATCGAGGTCCAGGTCCAGTCCGCCGTGAAGCCCGGTTGCAGCCATCCCGGACAGTCGCTCGAGGGCCAGGTCGCGCAGTTCAACCCGAGCGTTCACGTTGCGGGAGTCCAGATTCAGGTCGCCCCTCGCGGTGACCATGGCCGTGCGCTCCTTCAGGACCACCCGCTCCAGGTGCAGGGTCGTGAAGTCCGCGGTGCTTCCGGAAAGGTCCAGGGACACAGGGGAGAGGGGTGATGTAAATCCTGGAAGCTCTGCCTGGCGGGCCTGGATGGTGGCGTTGACCTTAAGACCCGCACGAGGACCGGATGGCCGAACATGCAGGGTCGCCTCGACCCCTGCATCTTCGATGCCCACGTCCTGAAAGCGCAGCGCCCTGGCAGGGGCAGCGACAGCAAGGATTGGTTCCTCAAAGGATCCCTTGAGGCTGCCGCTGAACCGCGTAAGCCCCTGGACGTCGATGTCGGCGGCCCGGTCCAGGAGTTCCGCGGCCAGGGGGGTGCGCAGGGAAAATTGTGCCTGGAGCACCCCGCGGGTCAGGTCGACGTCTCCCTGCAGCGCGAGCTTGGAGCCGCCCCCCTCCAGGCGCAGGGAGTTCAGGAGCACGGCGCCGTCCTTTGCCCTGGACAGGACAAGACGGAAGGTTCCATCCGGCCCGGGCTCCTGACGCAGCCACGGCGGCAGCAGCGAAGCTTCCAGGGTCATTTGCCCGTCCACGGTCAGCCGGGCACTGTCCAATCCATCCAGGTGCAGGTCGCCGCGGGAGCGGACCAGGTCGCCGCAGGCGATGGAGTAGCTCCCCTGCCAGTCCCTCAGGGGGCCCTGGCCGTTCAGGTCGAGCTTGAGAGAAGCATTCTGCGAGGTCTGGGGCAGAGCGGTCCCCAGGAGCCCCCCCGGTGCTTCAAAGTAGCTCACGTCGACGAGCAGCCCCCCGGGGTCGTCGCGGCTGAGCTGGAAACGCCCTTGGAGGTTGGTTTCGGGACCTTGCAGCGAGGCTGCGGTCAGCCGGGCGGTGCTGGTGGGTCCGGCCAGGTTGGTGCTGCCGGTAATGGAGAGCTGCAGCTGCTGCCGGGCAAGCGGCTCGTGTATTACCAGGGAGGCGACCGCCAGGTGATCGATGTCCAGCGGAGGCAGGTTCAGGCTGGGCAGAGTGGCTGTTTCGGAAGGTTCCGCACGGTCGTGTCCTTCTGGCAGGCGGTGCAGGTTGAGCTTGTCCAGTTGGATCAGGGGCAGGTGTGCGCGTCCGTGGAGAAGCTCGCCGGGCTTCAGCTGCAGGTAGAGGTTGTCGGCCGTGAGCCAGCTCCCCTGGTCGTCGGCAACCTCGATGGACAGGACGCGCAGGCTCCAGGGGAAGGTGCCGCCCAGCCCCTGGATGGAGACCGACGCTCCGGGTGAGCTCAGGGAGGCGGAGAGCCACCTGGCCAGAAACAATTGTCCCATGTCCGTCTGCAGGAATGCGAACATCCCCCCAAGGATCAGCATGGTCGCGGCCAGGGAGAGCCCTGCGGCCCGAAGTATGCGCCGGAGCAGCCTGCGCTTGGACATGGTCAGAAGGATTGCCCCACGCTTATGTAGAGCTGGAAGCTGTCGTCAACGCCGCTTCGCTTGTCCAGGGGCACGGCCAGGTCGAGCCGCACCGGGCCGATGGGCGAGTAGTAGCGGAACCCCAGGCCGGTTCCCCAGAGCAGGGGGTCGCTGCCCAGGGTTCTTTCGGCAAAGGCCCGGCCTCCGTCAAGAAAGGCCACCACGCCGAATGTGTCGCTCAGCCGATAGCGCAGCTCGCCCGACACCTCCAGCAGGGACAGACCTCCCAGGGGGTCGTCCTCCTTGTCCAGGTCTCCGGCCGCCTGGTAGGCGTAACCGCGCACGGAACCCCCGCCGCCGGCATAGAAGAGCTCGTCCGCCGGCACCTGATTCCTGCTGTCCCCGGTAATGAATCCGGCTGCACCGCGTAGAGCCAGGATAAGCCGCTTATCGGGCATGAGCTCGAGGTAGCGGCTGTAGGAGGCCCGGCCCTTGAGAAAGGACACCCCCGTGCCCAGGGTGTCGGCATAGGGTGCCAGATCGACTGTCAACCGGCCCCCGCGTGACGGGTCGAGCAGGTCGTCGCTGGTGTCCAGCCTGGCCAGCAGGGGAAAGGAGAGCAGTCCGAAGGTGTCGGAGGAGTCCAGCCTGTGGATGCGGCTGTACCGGTAGCGGGCCCCGGCACCCAGGGAGAGCTGGTCCGTGATCTGGCGTTCCACGATCGCGGCAAGCTCGAGGCGCCTGCTGTCAAAGGCGTCCGTGTCCTCGTCCACGATGGAGGCGCCCAGGTTGAGGGTCTGGTCCGGGCGAAAGAAGAGCGGTTCGCTCAGGCTTGACTCAAGCGAGTAGGTGCGGCTGCTGACCCTGGCGGACAGGGAGAGCCTTTCAGCGCCCCCCAGGATGTTGCGGTGCTCCCATCCGGCGAGGACGTAGGGGCCTTCGTCGGTGTTGAAGCCTAGGCCGCCCCGGATGGTGCGCTGTGCCCGTTCCACCAGCCTGACCTCCACGGGCAGCTCCTGCTCCCGAACACTGTCCTTGCGGATGGAGACAGAGGAGAAGAGGCCGGTTTGGATCAGCCTGGTCCGGGCCTGGTCCACCAGGGAGGCGTCGAAGGTGTCCCCCCGGTCCCAGGGGATCCTGCTGCGGACATACTCCTGATCGATGGTTTCCAGCCCGGAAAAGCGAACCGGCCCGAAGCGGGCCCAGGGGCCGGGGTCAATGCTCAGGGTGACCGAGACCGACTCCTTTGCATGGTCGGCAACGACCTTGCGTTTCTCCATGTGCGGGAAAGGGTAGCCCGACTCGGAGAGGTGCTCGACCAGACCCTGCTCGGCCTCGAGCACCACGCGCGAGGCATAGGGTGCGCCGCGGGACATCCCGTGCTCCTCGAACAGGTCCTGTGGCAGCTCGGGCAGGACGCCGTTGCCAGCAGCCAGGACCTCGACGGAGTCAAAGGCAAACCTGGGGCCGGTGTCGACGGTGAAGACCACCCGTACAGGAGGTGGCTCCTCGTGCAGGGCGAGCTGGATCGTGGACTTGAAATACCCCCTGGAGCCCAGGGCCTCGGACATGTCCTCGACGTCTCCCATGGCCCTGCGGCGGAGCTGGCGAACGGTCGGGGACGGCCGGTCCTGCTGCTCAAAGGTGGTGGACACCGATTGCAGGAGCCGCTTCAGCTCCTCCTGGTCGGTCAGGCCTGTTATCTGCGGCTGGTACGGTACACCGGGCGGGCTTTGCGTGGCGTTGGTTTGCTCGCCCCGGGCTTTTCCCAGGGGCAGTGTGGCCAGCAAAAGGATCAACACTATGGTGCGTTTCAAGACAGACTCGGTTCGATTTTCGCGATGCGGCCATGATCGGGAGGGGAGGCCGTGTTCATCGGGCGCGGGCCATCGTGGCCGGGATTTTCATAAAAAAAAACAGTCTACGCATGTGCAGCCGCATCCACAAGGGGTCCTGTAGCGGCATTGACGGATCCGACCGATCGGACCGATCCGCATTTCCATTCTTGCTGGTCATGAACACCCACGGCCTCTCCCCGAAACCGGGCAATCCTTGAAAAAATACGCTCGAACTTGATGAACCGAAACTCTTGGTACTGCGACGTTTTGCGTGGATTCCAATGAAAAATATTCCGGAACGAGTCTTTCCTTTCTGGTAGGGGCGCGTGGCACGCGCCCTTTCATCTCCGAGAATTGGTTCCTGAGCGAGGTCCCGACCAAAGGCAGGGCGGCTGCCAGCCGCCCCTACCAGAAAAAGTGCGCTCGAACCGGATGAACCTGAATTTATCACCGATTGGTGTCCTTCAGCCCGAAGGTTTGCTTGAGCCTGCCCCGGAACCGGTCATCCCCGGCCATCGTGTCGATGAGCTTGCGGTGGGCAGCGGGGAAGGCAAAGCCGTCCAGCTCTTCGGGCAGGGCCCAGCGATAGTCCTGGGCGGCGGTGAGCAGCGGCTCTTTTGACCTGCCCGGCAGGGAGCAGGAAAAGCAGTGCAGGCGGACCCTGTAGGTGGTGTAGCCGTGGCGGATCACGGCCATTTCGTGCAGGTCGCGGACCCGGAAGCCGGTCTCCTCCAGAAACTCCCGGGCGCAGGCCTTGGCCGGGCTTTCTCCAGGCTCGACCCTGCCCCCGGGGAACTCCCACAGGCCGCCCCACACAGACCCCGGGAGCCGTTTCTGAATGAAGACCCGCCCCTTGTGGACCAGGACTCCAGCCACGATCTGAAGGGGGGTGATCAGGGGCTTCTTCCCGGGGACTGGGCGTTCGGACACGATGCCCAGCCGGCGGGCCTCGCACAGGATGTGCAGGGGGCAAACCGTGCACCCGGGATCCCGGGGGCTGCAGCACAGGGCCCCCAGCTCCATCAGGGCCTGGTTGAAGTCGCGGGCCCTGCCTGCAGGGATCAGACCGGCTGCGGCCCTGCGGATGGTGCGCGCTGCAGCGGACTGCTTGACCGGTGTGTCTATGTCCAGCACCCGGGCCAGGACACGTTCCACATTGGCGTCGACCGCTGTCTCGGGCTGGTTGAAGGCGATGCTGCAAATGGCCCCGGCAGTGTAGGGTCCGATGCCGGGGAGGCGAAGCAGGGACTCGCGGTCGGAGGGCAGGGCGCCGCCGTGGTCCCGGATCAGGACGGCCGCGGCCTTTTGCAGGTTCCTGGCCCGGGAGTAGTAGCCCAGGCCCTCCCAGAGCAGCAGCACCTCCTCCGGGTCGGCCGCGGCCAGGGCCGCGGGGTCGGGGAAGCGTTCCATCCAGCGCTCGAAGTAGGCCACGGCCCTGCCCATCTGGGTCTGCTGCAGCATGACCTCCGAAACCCAGACCGCATAGGGGTCGTACCCTCTGCGCCAGGGAAGGTCGCGCTGGTTCGCGGCAAACCAGTCCAGGAGGCGGTCCTGGAGCATCCGCTGTTTGTGGGGATCGATGTGCATGCCCAAAAACCACAATCCTCAGGTCACAGGTGTAGGGGCACGTTGCACGCGCCCTCTTGCCGATCCGTTCTGTAACCACGTCCGGCCCTCTGTCAAAGGCAGGGCACGTGCAACGTGCCTCTACAGAGAATGGATATCGGTGTGCGGGAAAAAAATCTCAAACAGAAGATTACCTGCATCCAGGCCAGCTTCCAGCTTCGAACTTCAAATTCTCTTGCTTCCCCCCTTCGCATGAAGCTACGGAGGGCAGGCCAGCTTCCAGCTTCTAGCTTCGAGCTTCGAGCTTCGAGCTTCCAGCTTCTAGCTTCTTTTCTCCTTCAAAAGCTTGAACAGGGTCGGGCCGAGGAAGCAGGTCAGGAGGGCCAGGAAGACGACGGCGTCCTTGGTGGGCTGGTCCAGGAAGCCCTGCTCCAGCCCGATGGAGGCTGCTGCCACGATGAGGCTCAACCGGGAGGAGAGCAGGATCCCGTTGCGCAGGGCGGCGCGCAGGGGCATCCGGAGCAGCACGAAGAGCAGGGCGGGCACGATCTTGACCGCCAGGGCGGCCGCCAGCAGCACCAGGGTGAACAGGATCTGGCCCGGGCTGAGCAGGGAAGCCACGTCGAACTGCATGCCCACGTGGATGAAGAAGATGGGGATCAGGAAGCCGAATCCCAGGACGGAGATCTTGCCTTCCAGGTCGATCTTCCCCCGGAACACAAAGGCGATGACGCAGCCGCCCATGAAGGCGCCGAGCACGGGCTCCATGTGCACCAGCTCCGACAGGGCCACGAACAAAAACAGCAGGGCCAGGGAGTAGCGGACCCCGATCTCCTGGCTGTCCGAGGGACCCAGAAAACGGCCGGCCTGGCGAGGGTGCCACCAGGCCCAGAGCCTGCCCGCCCAGAGCAGGACCCCGAAGCCCAGAAACAGGGGGAAGGGGGTCAAAAGCTGCAGGCTCAGCCCGCTGTCGTTCCAGAGCAGGAACATGGTGATGCCGAACAGGGTCAGGAAGTCGGCCAGGGTGGCCGCCACCAGCACGGACTGGCCCGTGGCGGTCCGGGAGAGCCCTGCCTCCTTGAGGGTGGGCATGACCAGGCCCAGGGAGGTGGTGGAGAGCACCAGGGCCAGGAAAACGCCCCGGCCGATCAGAACGGCCACACCCACGGCCATGGCCAGGGTGGCGGCGAATATGCCCAGCTGGACCAGGAGATTTCGCCGGCTCTGCGCGAGGAGCATGTTGAAGTTGATCTCCATGCCGGAGTGGAACATGAGCAGCAAAAAGCCCAGCTCGGCCAGGATCGGCATCCACTCCCCGCCGAGTTGCAGCTGGAGCAAACTCTTGCCGAGCACCACCCCGAACAGGATTTCCATGACCACGGACGGGACACGGAGCCAGCGGCTGATCCAGGGCAGGACCGCGGCGGCCATGGAGACCAGGAGCAAGGAGACGGGCTGGCTGAGGACCATGGCGTCAGGAGGTGATGATCAGCACCGAGCAGGGGGACTTCTGGGCCAGCAGCTCGCTTAGGTGGGGGGCGAAAAAGGCCTTCTCCTTGGTGTCGCTGCCAAGGACCATGAGGTCGAAGTCGTGGGCTTCCCTGGTCACCTCCTTGACCGGGTTGCCCTCGAGCACGATTTCCTTGAGGGGGTGCTGCCGCATGTGCGCGATCTTCCGGGCCCGGCGCAAAACGGAGCTGACCTGTTCCTGGGCGTCTTCCCCGTGGAAGAACTCCGGTTCCTCCACAAAGATTATGGAGACCTCGGCGTCGAGCTGCCCGGCCAGGTCCAGGGCGACCTCCAGGGCTGACTCCGCCCTGGGGGAGGCCACAAAGGGAACCAGGATTCTGCGGTAGGGCTCGGTGTTCCGGGAGATGAGCACCGGGCGCTGGATGGTGTGGGCCAACCCCACCAGGGGGGAGGTGATGAAGGATTTCCAAAAGGACTGGCTGAAGGGCCGGATGACCACCAGTCCGGGCCGGAGGGTCCTGCACTGCGACTCCAGATGTCCGAGGACCTCCCCGGACACTGTCTTGCGCTGTAGATCCAAACTTTGCTCCCAGTCCGTAACCTGCTCCTCCAAGGTGTTTCCTTCCTGTTCATGCAAAACCGTGACCTGCTCCAGCTGAAGGTTCTGGGCCAGGTGCATGCCCTCGGCCAGGGTCCCGCTCTGCTGCTTTGCGTCGTCACCAGTCAGACAAAGGAGCATGCCTCCCCCGTGGGAGAGGGGGAAGTGGGGCAGGCCGCACTCCATGCGGTTGCACACCGGCTGCATCAGGTCGGGCCGGCCCAGGATGACCAGCTTGTCCCTGGCCTGGACAATGGTCTCGGGACTGGGGAACATCAGGCTGCCGTCACGCACAATGCCCACGACACGCCAGCCCTGTTCGTGGAGCGACTCCACCCGGTGGTCGTGCACCCAGAGCTTGGGCGTGACCTCCATCTCCAGGACCTCTCCCATGCCGGAGGCCAGGGGAGTGACGTTGACCGTCGGGTTCTGCAGGTAGTGGAAGATGTTGCGGGCCAGCAGGGCCGGACCGGGAAGGACGCGGGCGCCGAGCTTCTGAAACTTGGGCGCCACCTCCGAGTCGTGGACCCGGGCCAGGATGTGGCGGATCTTCTTCTCCCTGGCGAACCGGACCACGGCCAGGTTGACCTGGTCGTCGTCGCTCAAGGCCAGGACGTACTCCTGTGCCTCGAGGTCGCCCCTGTCCAGGACGACCGGGCTCGAGGGGTCCCCCGTCACGGTCTTGACCACGATCGCCGACCGTGCGGCCAGGTCCTGCAGGGTGTCTTCCCCCACATCGACCACGGTGACCTTCCAGCGCCTGCCCAGGCGGCTGAGAAGCTCGCGGGTCACACTGCCCGCACCACAGATCAAAAGGCGCATAGGTGTTGGATTGGGTTAGTGGTTGATTGGTTGGATGTTGTATTGGCCGATTGGTGATTGAGTGGGAACGGGTGCCCCTACTACAACCGGTTACACGCAGCCTGCCGTTGTCCTTTATCGCCAGACACTGTGGGTGGAGGTTAAGTTCGAAGTTCGAAGGAAAGAAAAGAATCGAGTTCCCAAATTGTATTTGTTCTTCCTGGTTTGCTTCCAGCTTCCGACTTCGAGCTTCGAACTTCCTCTCTTGCTTCAAGCTTCGAGCTTCGAGCTTCCAGCTTCAACGAGTCCAGCGGGGATTTTTCAACGGGCTGCTAGGTGTCTGCTTCCTGGGTCAGGCCTGCTGCCTCGGCAAAGGCAATCAGCTCGGTGGCGCTGTGCAGGTCCAGCTTGCGCATCAGGTTGGCCCTGTGCTTTTCCACGGTCTTGACGCTGATGAACAGCTTGTCCCCGATCTCCTTGTTCTTGAACCTGAGGGCGATGAGCTTGAGCACGTCCAGCTCGCGCGGCGAGAGTTGGCCCACGGACTGGGCGTTTCGCTGGCTTTCCTTGCCCAGCAGGTAGCCCTTGATGACCTTTTCCGAGATGCGCGGGGTGAGATAGCACTTTCCGTCCAGCACGGTGCAGATGGCCGTGACCATCTCGTTCCAGTCGCAGTCCTTGAGCACGAACCCATTGGCCCCGGCCTTGAGGGCCGAGAAGACGTACTCGTCGGCATCGTACCCGGTCAGCACCAGGATCCTGGCCTTGGGGTCGCTGGACAGGATCTCCCGGATGGCGGTCTCCCCGTCCTTCTTGGGCATGCCCAGGTCCATGATGACCAGGTCGGGCTTGAGCTTGTGGAACTGGCTGACCGCCTCGAAGCCATTGTCCGCCTCGCCCACAACCTTGAACATGGGCCGGGAGTGCAGGATGTGCTTGAGGCCCTCCCGCATCAGGGAGTGGTCGTCGGCGATCAGGATCGAGTAGCTGGTCTCGGACAAGGGAGACTCCAGGGAATCCTGTGGTGCTGCATTTCTCCCGACCAGGCCGCGCTGCACGAGGGCGGGGGAACATTCTGGGGCGTCAGCCCGGAAGCAGGCTTGATGTGCGTCCTGTTGTAAAAAAGACCCACAGGTTTGTCCACAATGTTGTGGTCCGGCCCTGAGAAAAATGGCCGGAGAGGCCTTGCATCTGCAAACCCGCAAAAAACCCTACTCGATAATGGCGGAAAAAAGTAGGAGTTTTTGGGGTCATTTCAGAAAGAAATAGGGTCCTTCCCCTCATTGAAGTTTACTGGCTTTGAGCTATATCACCAAATAGAAGCTTTGGGAGGTGCCACTCGCGCTTCCAGCAATTCGAACATCCAGGACCGGACATGCGCAAAGACAGCATCATTTCCTTTCGAATCAGCTCGGGCACCAGGCAGGCTCTCAAGGACAAGGCAAAGCAGGAGCACCGATCGGTCTCCTCCCTTCTGGAGGTCATGATCGAAAAGTACCTCTGTGACGGCCACCAGCCTGCGTCCAGGAACTCGGAGCGCCGCCGATTCCCCAGGCGCAGCTTTCAAAGCCCGGCCCTGGTGGAAGCCAAGACAGGCCAGGACCGCCGGTGCTACCTGGCCGGGACCATCCAGGACATTTCCCTCAACGGCCTGAAGGTGGTCTTTCCCTACGGCGAGCCGGTCAATTTTCTGCGCGAGGACACCAACGGGACCTTTGATATCATCCTGCGGGTTCCGGGATCCCACAGGCCGGTCAACCTGACCTGCGACGTTCGCCGGCTGCACGACACCGGCGAGGAGTACCAGATCGGCGCTGAGATCAGCAATGCGGAGTTCCAGAGCTACCAGGCCATGCAGAACTATCTCATGTGACCGTCCGCATTGAGTTTTTCCCCCGTTTGTGCCACTTCCTAACAGGTCTTCCCGCACCAAGACTGTGGAAACAAGATTTTCCTTTTATACTGGCTTCGGCTCCGTATCCCGGCAAGTTGCGGTCAGGGGCGGCGCCGGGCTGAAAAATCGGATTGCTCGGTACCTTTTTACAACCCGTGAGGATGTCATGAAGAATATTTGTGCCTGCACAGTGTTCACGATTGTGTGTGTTCTGGCCTTGCCTGCCGCGGTCCTGTCCCAGGTGGAAGGCCGTTTCACCTTGGGTCCCGGCGACGTGCTCGAAATCTCGGTCTGGGGGGATGAATCCCTGCACAAGGATGTGGTGGTGCGTCCCGACGGCAAGATATCCTTTCCGCTTATCGGGGACGTCTCCGCCCAGGGAGGGACGGTGGAGGAGCTGAGGGGCCAGATCAAGGACAGGATCAGCGAGTACGTGCCCGACGCCCCGGTCAGCGTCATGCTGCTCAAGCTGGGCAGCCAGAGGGTGTACGTGGTGGGCAAGGTCAACAAGCCCGGCATGTACGTCATGGAGGGCCCCCTGCGGGTCATGCAGGTTCTGGCCATGGCCGGGGGCATGACGCCTTTTGCCGATTCCGGCAAGATCAAGATCGTGCGGACGACAGTCTCGGGCCAGGAGATGATCCCCTTTGACTACGACGACCTGGCCAAGGGCAGGAGCGTTGCGAGCAACATTCCCCTGCACCCCGGTGACACCATCGTGGTGCCGTGATACCGGATGACTGGTTCTTGAACGGAATGGAGGCGGTGGTCATGAGAGCTGTGGACTGCGTTGCCCGGACCCTCTGGGTGGTGGTGTTGCTGGCCTGCGTAGGCGTGGGCGTTGATTCCGCGGCCGGTGCGCAAGACGCGGCCGAGCCCTTGTGGCACATCCGTCTTCCTGTGGCCTTCCGGTATGCGGCAACTTCTCCTGCCGAGACCGCGGCGCAGGTCACGGTCACTCCCGGGCCGGAGGTCCTGGCCCAGGCGGAGGAGCCCGCGGCGCAGGGCTACCAAGGCGACCCCGTCCTCTCCATCCCCGCAGCCGACTACGCGCTCCTGCCCCGTCTCGAGGTGCGGGAGTCCTACAACGACAACGTCTTTTTCGATGACGACGGGGACCTGGAGCAGCGTGTCTCGCCATCCCTGGAGTTCAGGGCCCGGACCGAACGCCTGGAGGCCCGTGTCAGGGGCGTGGTGGACATCTACAACTACCTGGACCTGACCCGGTACAACCGGGTCAACCAGTACTACACCCTAAACACCGACTACGCCCTGTCCCGTCGGAGCAGCGCGGGCCTTGCGGCCAGCTGGCGGCGGGACCACACCTTTGAGACCGAGCTCGAGGAATCCGGCCTCATCCAGGACCGCAACCGCAGGGACGTGGTCTTTCTGTCTCCCTCCTACGAATACAGGCTTGACGAGCGCTCCCTGCTGGCCTTTGACCTGCGTTTCCAGGACACTGACTTCGATGGGGACCAGGACACCGACAGCACCGTCTACGGCGGCGGCGTCAGCTACTCCCGGCTGCTGGACAACCAGAAGAGCCGCATCCTGGGGAACGTGGACCTCCAGCAGGTGGAGTACGACCCGGTGTCGGGCGATGGCGAGCAGCTGACGGTCCAGGTCATGACCGGGCTGGCCCATGCCTACGCCCCCAACAAGGACGTGGTGGTCCGGGGTGGTGTCAGCTACACCGACTCAAGCTTCGAAACCGGCGGGCTCGACCTGGACGACGACAGCTGGGGCTTCCTCTTCGACGCCACTGCCAACTGGCAGTGGGAGCTGACCGACCTCTCCCTCGGCGCCAGCCGGTCCATCACCGCCAGCAGCTTCGGGGAGAACATCACCAGGGACCGCCTGCTGCTTCGGCTCACCCGGCGTCTTACCGAGCGCTTGCAGGTCTTCGGAAATGTGAGCCTGTACCGCTCCGAGACCGAGGGCATCGTTGACGACGAGGAGCGCCGGACGTTGCAGATCTCCCCGGGCCTGACCTACCGGCTGACCGAAATGGTCGACCTTAGGTTCGGATACAGCTACACGGCTACGGAAGACGTGGACGACGACGACTCTGAATCCAGGAACGTCGTGTTCGGGCAGGTGGCTTTCCGCTTCCCGGACTTGCTGAACTGACTGAAGGACTTATGTACGGTGCTTATACAAGCGAACACGCGGCATGATTTCGGCCGTGCCCGCAATCAAGCCCCGGTGCCCGAGGCAGCCGGAGAGAAACAACACAACGGTGCAGGAGTAACGTCGCATGGAGCAGCAGGTCGACGTCAAATATTACATCGAGGTGCTCAAGAGGCGCAAATGGGCCTTCATTTTGCCGGCGGTTGCGGTGTTCGCCGCAGTGGCGGTGCTGGCAGTGGTCCTGCCCCCCACCTACAAGTCCGAGGCCACCATCCTCATCGAGGCCCAGGAGATCCCTGAAAGCTTTATCCGCTCGACCGTGACCGGGTACATCGAGGAGCGGCTGCAGTCCATCACCCAGATCGTGCTCAGCAGGCGGAATCTGCTGGACGTCATCCAGCGCTTCAATCTCTATGCGGATGATCGGGACAGCAAGACCACCGAGGAGATCGTCAGCGCCATGCGCGAGGACATCACCATGCAGCCGGTCCAGGCCGAGGTCATCAACCCGCAGTCGGGCAGGCCGGGCACGGCCACGGTGGCCTTCAACGTGGCCTACGAGGGGCACAGCCCGCGTCAGGTGGCCCAGGTGGCCAGCACCCTGGTCTCCCTCTACCTGGAGGAGAACCTCAGGGCGCGCAAGGAAAAAGCGGAGACGACCTATGATTTCCTGGAGAAGCAGCTGGACTCCCTGCGCCAGGAGATAGAAACCACCGAGCAGGATATAGCGACCTTCAAGGACCGTCACCTGACGGCCCTTCCAGAGCTCATGGAGCTCAACCTGCAGACCATGGAGCGGCTGCAGCAGGAGATCAACGCCAAGCAGGAGCGCATCAGCACGCTCATGGACCGCAAGATATACCTGGAGGGGCAGCTGGCCACCATCGAGCCGGTCAGGGACGTCTACTCCACGGACCGGGGCCGGCCCATGACCGCCGAGGAGGAGCTGGCCACGCTGCGCAACAGGTACCTGTCCCTGAAGGCCGTGCAGTCGGAAAAGCACCCCGACGTCATGTCCCTGAAGCGCAACATCGAGTCGCTGGAGCAGGAGGTGAACACCCGGACCGAACTCAAGGAGCTGCGCCAGCGCCTGGAGGCGGAGCAAAACGAGCTGGCCCGGCTCAAGAGCCGGTACACCGACAAACACCCCGACGTGGTCAAGGCGGAGCGGGAGGTGCAGGAGCTGACCGGAGAGGTCGAGGAGCTGGCCGCCACGCGGATCATCAGCGAGGACAGCAGGGAGCAGCCGGACAACCCGGCCTACATCAACCTCGAGACCCAGATCGCCTCCACCGAGCTGGACATCGCCAACATGCAGCGCGACCTCAAGGAGCTGAACCGGAGATATGCCGAGTTCCAGAGGCGGATCGAGATGACGCCCCAGGTGGAGCAGCAGTACCGGGCCCTGCAGCGCGACTACGCCAATGCCCAGGAAAAGTACCAGGAGACCGTGTCCAAGCTCATGGCGGCCCGGGAGGCCAAGGGCATGGAAGAGAGCGCCATGGCCGAGAAGCTGACCCTGATCGATCCCCCCACGGTGCCGGAGAAGCCCTTCAAGCCGAACAGGCTGGCCCTGCTCCTTGTCGGAGTGGTTCTGGCCACGGGCGTGGGCGTGGGCAGCGGCTCCCTTTCGGAGTTTATGGACCGCTCCGTGCACAGCAGCGACGACCTGGGCATGTCCACGGGGGTCCCGGTGCTGGTGACCGTGCCCTATCTGGAGACCAGGGCCGACCGGGTCAGGCGTTTCAGGCGCAGGCTGCTGGTGACGCTTTTCGCCCTGGCCGCGGTCGTGGGGATCATCCTGGCGGTACACTTTTTCTACGAGCCCCTGGATGTGCTCTGGTACAGGGTTGTGCAGCGGTTTGGGTAGGGGATAGTTCGAAGTTCGAAGCTGGAAGCTGGAAGGGAGAAGAGGAGAGGCGGAAGGGCAGGTCCACGAATTTTCACGAATCTGCACGAAGAGACACGAATTAAGACCCGGAAATGTCCTGCCGGCGGGAAGACCCACAGGCAGGACAGGGTCCATCGGCTCCGCCGAAATATTCACAGGCCTTTATTCGTGGAGATTCAATTCTTCATTAGTGCAAATTCGTGGAACTGCTTCCAGCCTTCATCAAAAAAACGGAGTTTTTTTCATGAGCAAGATTGCCAAGGCGCTGGAAAAGGCCAAGGCCGCGCAGGCCGGGCAAGGTCCGGCAGCACGGGAGCCGCGGTCTGCGGCTGCGGGGGCCCAAGCCGTCCAGGAGGAGTTCCCTGCGCCGGGCTACACCTCCACCCGGGTGCTTCCGGTGGACCAGGAGCATCTGGAGGCCTGCAGGATCAGGGTGGCTGGTGAGGACATCAAGACCACGGACATCTTCAACCTGCTGCGCACCCAGATCCTGCAGCGGACCAAGGACAAGGGGTGGAACACGCTCATGGTCACCAGCGCGCGTTCCCGCGAAGGCAAGACCACCATGTCCATCAATCTGGCCATGAGCATCGCCAGGGACATGCAGCAGACAGCCATGCTGGTGGAGACCGATCTCAGGAAGCCCGATGTCTCGGACTACCTGGGGCTGAACGCGGACCGGGGGTTGTCCGACTACCTCGTCGACGATGTCCCGCTCAGTGAGCTGCTCATCAACCCGGGCATTGAAAAGCTGGTGGTCCTGCCCGCCGGGAGGTCCCTCAAGGGCTCCACCGACCTGCTCGGCTCGCCGCGCATGAAGCAGCTGGTGCGCGAGCTCAAGCAGCGCTACCCGGACCGCTACGTGATCTTCGACTCCCTGCCCCTGCTGGACATGCCCGACGCCCTGGTCTTTGCCTCCTACGTGGACGCCGTCCTCATGGTGGTGGAGGCAGGCAAGACCAGCCGGCGGGACATCTCCAAGGCCCTGGAAATGATCTCCCCCGGCAACCTCTTGGGACTGGTGATGAACAAGGCTGTATGAACGTGCTGCGCACGAGAAGAAAGGTCGAAGTTCGAAGCCTGAAGTTTGAAGGAAGAAGAAAGAGTGAAAGGGGATATTTTATCGCGAAGGACGCGAAGGGAATAGATGGAGGAAGATTGAAGAGTCGTGGATCAAAAATTTTTCTGCCTTTGCTTCGAACTTCGAACTTCGAACTTAAATTTTTTCTCTAAAAATTTTTATGTACACCACCTTCTACGGACTGCGGGAAAAGCCCTTCAACATCGTTCCCAACCCCGCCTATCTCTTTCCCAGCGCCAAGCACCGGCTGGCTCAGATCTACCTGGAGTACGGCCTCAGCTCGGGCAACGGGTTCATCCTGCTGACCGGGGACGTGGGCACGGGCAAGACCACCCTGATCCGCCAGCTCATGTCCCAGCTGGAAGAGGATATCGAGGTGGCGGTCATCTTCAACACCAATGTCTCCCACCAGGAGCTGCTCAAGCTCATCCTGCAGGAGTTCGAGATCGATCCGCAGGGTCTGGACATGTCCGGGCTGCTCAACCGGCTCAACGACTTCCTCATCGAACACTTTGCCGCGGGGAGACGGGTCCTGCTGATCATCGACGAGGCCCAGAACCTCTCCCGGGAGGCCCTGGAGGAGGTGCGCATGCTCTCCAACCTGCAGTCCGACACCAGCAGCCTGCTGCAGATCATGCTGGTGGGGCAGCCGGAGCTGCGGCGCAAGCTGGGCCGGCCCGACATGAGCCAGCTGGTGCAGCGCATCGGGGTGCGCTTCCACCTGGGTCCGCTGACCAGGCGCGAGACAAGCGAGTACATCGCCCACCGTCTGGAAAAGGCCGGCGCCGCTGACACCGGGCTGTTCTCCCCTGAGGCGGTCGAGCTCATCCACGCCCATGCCGGAGGGGTCCCACGGACCATCAACCTGCTCTGCGACGCCGCCTTGGTCTACGGCTTCGCGGATGAGGCCCGGCACATCGATGCGGCCATCGTGGAGCAGGTCATTGCGGATCGTCAGGAAGGGTCCGACGTGGTCGAGGGCACGCCCGTGCTGCAGGCAAGCCCGGAAGAGGAAGGAAGCTCCCGTGACGCTTCCCGGATCATGGACAGGATCGCGGGCCTGGAGTCCCGGGTGGACAAGCTGGCCCTGAGGGTGGAGTGGCAGGAGCGGGAGATCGCCGAGCATCTCGAGCTGGGCCGCAACCAGCTGGTTCTGAGGCTCGAGGAGCAGATCGAGCAGGAGCGGCGGCGGGCCGAGGGTTTTCTCAAGCGCTGCGGCGCCTATCGCGAAGAGATCAGGCGGCTGACAACCAGGCTGACCAGCTGCGAATGCGATGACCACCCCGACCCTGAAGCAACGGCCCCCCGCCCCCAGGAGGAGCCGCGCAAGAAAGCCGGCCTCTTCCGCTGGAAAAAGAATTCATAAACCACTCAACCAACAATCCATCAAGCACCATGCAATCTCCTCCCCCCACAATCTCCCCCTATGCAGAAAGCCTGCTGGTGCATTTCCGGAGGGCCGAGTGCCTGAAGGAGGAGTCGCTGGACTATCCTTCCCTGGACCTGGACGAGCGGCAGCTCTGCGACCTGGAGCTTTTGCTCAACCGGGCCTTCTACCCCCTGGACGGGTTCATGCGCCGGGAGGACTACGAGCGTGTCGTGGGGGAGATGCGCCTGGCCGACGGCACGGTCTGGCCCATGCCCGTCTGCCTGGACCTGCCGGACGCGCTTGCCCGGGAGGTGCGGGTTGGGGGGTGCCTGGCCCTCAGGGACCAGGAAGGCTTCATGCTGGCCGTGATGCGCATCGAGGACCTGTGGCGGCCGGACAAGAAGCTGGAAGCCCGGCAGGTGTTCGGCACGGACCATCCCGAGCACCACCCGGGCGTGCGCACGCTCCTGTCCCTGACCGGGGCGTGGTATGCGGGCGGGCGGCTGGAAGGTGTGCACCTGCCCCTTCACTTTGACTTTCCCGAGCTGCGCCTGACCCCGTCCGATACCCACCGACGGTTTTCACAGTCTGGGTGGCGCCGGGTGATCGGTTTTCAGACCGAGCGGCCCCTGCACTGCGCCCACAAGGAGATGGTGCTCAGGGCGGCCCGCAGCGCAGGCGCATCCATCTTCCTGCATCCAACGGTGGGCATTCCTGCTCCCGGGGACCTGGACCACTTCACCATGGTCCGCTGCTACCGGGAGTTCGTGAAGATGTTTCCCAAGAACATGATCTCCATGGGGCTGCTGCCCATGGCCTGCCGCAAGGCCGGGCCACGGGAGGCGCTGTGGCAGGCCATTGTGCGGCGTAACTTCGGTTGCAGCCACTTCATGGTCGCCCCGGACCACGGGGACCCCTTTGCGGGCAACGGCCAGGACAAGCTCTTCTACCCCAGGGGCGCTGCCCAAAAACTGGTCGGGGAGATGGCCGGGGAGACGGGCATCGCCATGGTGCCGCTGCAGCGCATGGTCTACGTGGAGGAGCGGGCCCAGTACCTGGCCGAGGAGGAGGTCGGCGAGGGCATGCAGGTCAAAAAGATCTCCTCGGCCGAGCTCAAGCGCCGGCTGGAGCACGGCCTGGACATCCCGGAGTGGTTCTCTTTCCCGGAGGTGGTTGCGGAGCTGCGCAAGGCCCACCCGCCCAGGCACCGCCAGGGGTTCACCGTGTTCATCTCCGGGCTGTCCGGTGCGGGCAAGTCCACCCTGGCCAAGGTGTTGTATATGAAGTTCCTGGAGATGCGCGAACGGCCGGTGACGCTTCTGGACGGGGACATCGTGCGCAAGTACCTTTCCAGCGAGCTGGGGTTCTCCCGCGAGCACCGGGAGCTGAACATCACCCGCATCGGCTTCGTGGCCAGCGAGATCACCAAGAACCGGGGCATCGCCCTGTGCGCCCCCATTGCCCCCTATGAGGGGTCCAGGCTGGCCAACCGGGAGCTCATCTCCCGCTACGGCGGATACGTGGAGGTCTACATGTCCACCCCGCTGGAGGTCTGCGAGCAGCGCGACCGCAAGGGACTCTACGCCAAGGCCCGAAAGGGCATCATCAAGGGTGTCACGGGTATAGACGACCCCTATATCCCCCCCGCGGGCGCCGAGCTGGTCATCGACACCACCACGGCCACCCCCTTTGAAGCCGCCCAGCAGGTCCTGCTCTATCTGGAGGAGCAGGGGTATATACGGTAGGGGGAATGTTTTATGTTTTAGGTTTTAGGGAAAGAGGAGATTTAGGATCCTTCAGCTTAAAGCGCTCTTGCCTCACAATAAGCGAAAACTATCCTCCAACCTCCCTAACCTCTTCAACCTAAAACCTAAAACCTAAAACCTAAAACCTAAAACATAAATCACTTGCACCCAATCAACCAATCAATCATCAAATAACCGGCATCAAAACAATGACCGACACACAATCCGAACAAATCCTGCTCGCGGTGCGGGCTGCTGTCGAGGCTGGGGAGGCGGTGATGCGGGTCTATGGCGGGGAGTTCGCCGTGGAGTACAAGGAGGACGCGTCCCCCCTGACCATGGCTGACCAGCGCTCCCACGCTGTGATCAAGGAGCGGCTGGCTGACACCTCCCTGCCCCTTCTGAGCGAGGAGGGTGCCCAGGTGCCTTATGAGGAGCGCTCCACCTGGAAGCGTTTCTGGCTGGTGGACCCCCTGGACGGCACCAAGGAGTTCGTGAAGAGAAACGGGGAGTTCACCGTGAACATCGCCTGCATAAACAACGGCCGCCCCGAGTTCGGGGTCGTGGTGGTGCCGGTCAGGGAGCTGGTCTATCTGGGTGTTCCAGGGCAGGGGGCCTACCGCTGGAGGTCCGGCCGGGAGGTCTTTGACAAGGACCTGCCGGCCTTGCTCGCCGGGGCCGAGAAGCTGCCCCTGGAGGGGGTGGAGGAGCGCGCCTTCACCGTGGTGGGCAGCCGCTCCCATCCCTCACCCGATCTGGAAGGGTTCCTCGATGAGCAGCGCGAGCGCCACCCGGACCTGACCATGACCCCGGCGGGCAGCTCCCTCAAGTTCTGTCTGGTGGCCGAGGGCCGGGCCGACCTCTATCCCAGGTTCGGACCGACAATGGAGTGGGACACCGCAGCCGGTCAGGCCGTGGCCGAAGGTGCGGGCAAAACAGTGACCGAGCACGAAACCGGCCTGCCAATGACCTACAACAAGCCGGACCTGCACAACCCGTGGTTTGTTGTAGCGTAAAGAAATTGCTTTTTGGTTTTATGTTTGGAAGAGAGAAGAAGTTTTATGTTTTAGGTTTTATGTTTTATGTTAAGAGGAATCAGTGGAATGGGTTCATTTTTTTTTCATTGCAAGGGCAACAGCTCCCACCATAACTCATTACCACATCCTCTTCACCTAAAACCTAAAACCTAAAACATAAACCAACCTCCACCTCAATCCTTTTAAGGAATTTCCATGATCTCCTTTGACGAGCTTTCCTCGCGCGCCACTCCCATTGCCGTTGTCGGCCTGGGGTATGTGGGGTTGCCTTTGGCCGTGGCCCTGGCGCGGCATTTCCGGGTCATCGGGTTCGACATCTCCGGATCCCGTGTCCGGGAGCTCATCCAGGGGCGGGACCGGACCAGGGAGGTGGAGGACGATGTCCTTGCCGGCGCGGCCGTGGAGTTTACGACCGACCCGGCCGCACTCGAGCGGGCCGGGGTGATCATCGTGGCCGTGCCCACCCCCATCGACGACCACCGCATCCCCGACCTGAAACCCATAGTCGGGGCCTCGGTCACGGTCGGCCAAAACCTGAGCCCCGGCAGCGTGGTGGTCTACGAGTCCACGGTCTATCCCGGGCTGACCCAGGAGGTGTGCGTGCCCCTCCTGGAGGAGCACTCCGGGCTTTCCTGCGGCAGGGACTTCACCGTGGGCTACTCCCCGGAGCGCATCAACCCGGGCGACCGGGTGCACCGCCTGGAGACCATCGTCAAGGTGGTGGCCGGGCAGGACCAGGCCACCCTGGATCTGCTGGACAGCATCTACTCCAGCGTGGTGGAGGCGGGCGTGCACCGGGCCTCAAGCATCAAGGTGGCCGAGGCGGCCAAGGTCATCGAGAACACCCAGCGGGACCTGAACATCGCGCTCATGAACGAGCTGGCCCTGATCTTCGACAAGCTTGATATCGACACCCAGGAGGTGCTCCAGGCCGCTGGGAGCAAGTGGAACTTCCTGCCCTTCAGCCCCGGGCTGGTGGGCGGGCACTGCATCGGGGTGGACCCCTACTACCTGACCTTCAAGGCGGAGTCCCTGGGGTACCATCCCCAGGTCATCCTGGCCGGCAGGCGCATCAACGACAACATGGCCAAGTTCGTGGTGGAGAAGGTGGTCAAGCAGCTCATCCATGCCGGGCGCGGGGTCAAGGGCTGTACCGTGGCAATGCTCGGCCTGACCTTCAAGGAGAACTGCCCTGACCTGCGCAACACCCGGGCCGTGGAGATCGTGCGCGAGCTCGCTTCCTACGGCATCGAGGTCCTGGTGCACGACCCCCTGGCCGACCCGGAAGAGGCCAGGCGTTTTTACAACATTGACCTGATCCCCTGGGAGAAGGTCGCGCAGTGCCACGGCCTGGTGCTGGCCGTGGCGCACCAGTTCTACCGGGACATGCCGGTGGAGGCCATGCTCGAGCGCCTGCTCCCGGGCGGCGGGGTGGTGGACATCAAGTCCATCCTCGACCCGGGGGCGTTGCAACGCCAAGGCGTTCCTTTGTGGAGGTTGTAGCCCCCTTTACCCTTCCCCCAAGGAACGGCTCAGATTCTGTATGTCCGGGAGGGTTCCCAGGATGGGGAGGTCGAGGTAGCGGGCGGCCTGGCGCTCGGTCTTGAAGGAGGGGTCGCTCCACTCCATGGCCAGGAGGACCAGGACCACCAGGGCCAGGGAGAGGATGAAGAAGGTCAGGGCCGGTACGGTGCGCTCCGCGCGCCACAGGCTGCGCTGTTCCTCGACCTGGATGCTGCCCAGCGGTGCCACCAGCGGGCTCAGGTCGCCGTCCCGGGTTTGGACCCCGGACACGTTCCGGTTCCGGGTCAGGCGCTGGTGCCCTTCGCGCACCCGTTCCTGCATGCGCTGGGCGTAGAAGCCGACCAGGTCCCGGCCCAGGTCGCGGTTTCGTCCCTTGAAGGCCACGCGGATGCCGTTCTCACCCACGCCCTGGATGCTCATGGTTTGCCCGACCCTCCCCCGCACTGCGGCCAGGGTATCCAGGCCGAGCTCTGGCATGTCGGCATCCAGCCGCTCCTTGAGCATGGTCAGGGCAAATCGGTCCAGAAAGAGGTCCTGGGGATCCGTGAGCACGTCGGCCACGGTGGTGGTGCGCAGGGGGTGGCTCGGAACGGACACCGGGGCCTGGTGCTCGGCAGTGAGGTCCTTGGTGACCAGGAAGCGGTCGGGAGTGGCCGCGGCCGACAGCACAAAGGTGGCCACCGGCACCAGGGCCAGCAGCAGCCACACCTTGCGCCGGGCCACGCCGTGCAGGCATCTCCCCCAAACGTACTCTATGCTGGTCATGGTCTCCCCCCAGGGTCGTGGACTGGGTCCGTCGCGTTGATCCTCTGCGTGAAAAGCAGCATGCTTGTTGTGCTATTGGTCAGCATTATTCCCGCGTACCAGTGTGGGGCCGGCCATGGTTCATGATGATTCCGATGGTCCTGGCGCCGGCGGTTTCCAGGATCTTCTGGGCGCGTTTGACATCCTGGCGGGGGGTCTGCTCGGCCCGGACCACCAGGGCCACGCCGCTGCACAGCCCGGCCAGCCCTACCGGATCCATCATGCACCGGTTGGTGGGGAAGACAGGCGCTCCGTCAACCACCACCAGGTCATACTCCTTGCGGCACTGGTCCAGGATGTTCCGGGCCAGGTCAAAGGTGTTGCCGTTTATCCCGGCCAGGTCCTGGATGGCTTGCGGCGCGGGCAGAATGTCCAGGTTTTCGATCCCGGAAGGCCTGGCAAGCGCTGGTGCGTTCGGTGTCCCGCGAAGCTCCTCAAGGCCGAACCAGGGTGACAGGTCAAACCATTGGTGCAGGGTGGGCCGGTGCCAGTTCATGTCCACAGCCAGGATCTTTCCCAGGGTCTGGGCGGCGGCAGAGGCCAGGCCTGAAGTCATGAGGCTCTTGCCCTCGCCGGGCAGGGCGCTGGTGAGCAGCACGCTGGTGTGGCCGTTCTGGGGCAGTGAGTTGCGGATGGCCAGCATGATGCGCTTGGTCTCGGCAATCTGCCCGGCTACGAGGCGTTGCCGATTGGGCGAGGCAGTCATCGTCCCCCTCCTGAAACGAGTGTCCCGGTCTGCTTTCCCGGCCTACCGCCCCCTATACCCCCGTGCCGCCCACAGTTCAAGGGAAGAATCCCATAGACGGACAGAGACACAAATCGCTGGGTAGCCTTAGTAAACCAACATACTGTCGAACAACCTCACGCTGGCAGGGGAACGTGGTGCGCGCCCTTCTTTGGCCGGGGCTTGGTTCCAGCACGAGGTTGCGACCAAAGGCAGGGCGGCTACCAGCCGCCCCTACCAGAAATACGTCATTCGCTGGACGAGATTTTGTCTACCCAGGAAAGGTGAGCCTGCCTCTCTCCTACCTTCCGACTTCGAACTTCCAACTTCGAACTCTCCTGCTTTCAGCTTTGAGCTTTGAGCTTTCAGCTTGCATTATCCTTCCTTCCGACTTCGAACTTCCAACTTCGAACTCTCTTGCTTTCAGCTTTGAGCTTTCAGCTTGCATTATCCTACCTTCCGACTTCGAACTTCCAACTTCGAACTCTCTTGCTTCCAGCTTCCAGCTTCCAGCTCTTCTTCCCCCTGCTTCGCGGTTGCAATGGCGCTTGGTTTGGGGGTACACGGTGAAATCCATGAACATTCAGCCAAACGGAATACCATGATCATTCCCGTGATACTGGCCGGGGGTTCCGGCACGCGGTTGTGGCCCCTGTCCCGCAAGCACTACCCCAAGCAGCTCATCCCCTTCACCGGCGAGCGCACCATGCTGCAGGAGACCGTGCTCAGGCTGCAGGAGCTGGACGGGACCCACGCGCCTCTGGTGCTGTGCAACGAGGACCACCGCTTCATGGTGGCAGAGCAGCTCCGGACAGCCGGGGTGGAGCCCGCGGCCATCCTGCTGGAGCCGGCCGTGCGCAACACCGCCCCGGCCGTGGCCGTGGCCGCGCTCAAGGCCCGCGAGCTGGACCCGGAATCGCTCATCCTGGTCCTGCCCGCAGACCACTACATCGAGGACGCCTCGGCATTCATCTCCTGCGTGCGGGAGGGCGTCCCCCTGGCCGGGGAGGGGCTGCTGGTCACCTTCGGCATCGTGCCCCGGACACCCGAGACCGGCTACGGCTACATCCGGTTCGGGGAGCCCGTTACTGGCAGGGCGCGTCGCATCGACAGCTTCGTGGAAAAGCCCGACCGGGCCACGGCCGGCTCCTACCTGGAATCGGGCCGCTACCTCTGGAACAGCGGCATGTTTTTGTTCCGGGCCCAAACCCTGCTCGATGAGTACCAGGCCCACGCCCCGGACACGCTCGCGGCCTGCGGGGAAGCCCTGGCCCGAGGGAGAGTGGATCTCGACTTCCTGCGCCTGGACCGGGAGTGGTTCGAGCGTTCTCCAAGCGACTCCATCGACTACGCCATCATGGAGAAGACGGACAAGGGGGTGGTGCTGCCCCTGGAAGCGGGTTGGAACGATCTTGGCTCCTGGGAGGCCCTGTGGCAGGTGGGGCAGAAGAACGACTCGGGCAACGTGACCATCGGCGACGTCCTGGTGCACGAGGTCACGGACTGCTATGTCCACGCCGCCTCCAGGCTGGTGGCCGTGACCGGTGTCTCGAACCACGTGGTGGTGGAGACCCCGGACGCGGTCCTGGTGGCCTCCAGGGACAAGGTGCAGGAGGTCAAGGAGCTGGTGCGGCAGCTGACCTCGTGCGGCAGGGGCGAGCACCTCTTCCACCGCCGCGTCTACCGCCCCTGGGGCTCCTTCGAGGGCGTGGACGCCGAGGACCGTTTCCAGGTCAAGCGCATCACGGTCAAGCCCGGGGCCAAGCTGTCCCTGCAGAAGCACTTCCACCGGGCCGAGCACTGGGTGGTGGTCTCGGGCACGGCCAAGGTCACCAGGGACCAGGAAACCCTGGTGGTCAAGGAGGATGAATCGGTCTACATCCCCCTGGGCGCGGTGCACCGCCTGGAAAACCCGGGCAAGATCCCCCTGGAGCTGATCGAGGTCCAGTCCGGCTCCTATTTGGGAGAAGACGATATTGTGCGTTTGGAGGATGATTTTGGGAGATTGGAGGAGTAAAGGCAGAAGGGCAGGACCACGAATTTTCACGAATTTGCACGAATTGACACGAATAAGGTCCTGGGGCTTCGCGAAAAAACCTGGTCTTCTTTAGTGAAAATTCATTTCTTCATTCGTGTAGATTCGTGGACTGCATCTCAGCCTTTCTTAACAAGAATCATTAACCTACAGAAAAACCATGTCCAAAACAGCACTCATCACCGGCATCACCGGGCAGGACGGGGCGTATCTGGCGGAGCTTCTGCTGGGCAAGGGGTATGTGGTGCACGGCATCAAGCGGCGCTCCTCCTCCTTCAACTCCTCCCGGGTGGACCATCTCTACCAGGACCCCCACGAGGAGGACGTGCGCTTCTTCATGCACTACGGCGACCTGACCGACGCCACCAACCTGATCCGAGTCATCCAGGAGGTCCAGCCGGACGAGATCTACAACCTGGCCGCCCAGAGCCACGTGCAGGTCTCCTTCGAGACCCCGGAGTACACTGCCAACTCCGACGCCCTGGGCACCCTGCGCCTGCTCGAGGCCATTCGCATCCTGGGGCTGGCCGAAACAACGCGGTTCTACCAGGCCTCCACCAGCGAGATGTACGGTAAGGTGGTGGAGACCCCCCAGACCGAGACAACGCCCTTCTACCCCCGCAGCCCTTACGGGGCGGCCAAGGTCTACGCCTACTGGATCACGGTCAACTACCGCGAAGCCTACGGCATGTTCGCCTGCAACGGCATCCTCTTCAACCACGAGTCCCCGGTGCGGGGGGAGACCTTCGTGACCCGCAAGATCACCCGCGCCGTGGCCCGTATCCGCCTGGGGCTGCAGGACAAGCTCTACCTGGGCAACCTCGACTCCAAGCGGGACTGGGGCCACGCCAGGGACTTTGTCCGGGCCATGTGGCTCATGCTCCAGCAGGACAGGCCAGAGGACTTTGTGGTGGCCACCGGGGAGACCTACTCGGTGCGGGATTTCGTGGAGCGGGCCTTTGCCAAGGTGGGCATCGGCCTGGCCTGGGAAGGCACGGGGCTCGAGGAAGTGGGCAGGAACCAGGAGACCGGCCGGGAGGTCGTCTCCATCGACCCGCGCTACTTTCGCCCCACCGAGGTCGACTTCCTGCTCGGCGACCCCTCAAAGGCCAGGGAAAAGCTCGGCTGGCAGGCCGAGGTCAGCTTTGACGAGCTCGTGGAGACCATGGTCCGCGAAGACCTCAAAGAAGCCCAACGCGACCACCTTTGCAAGACCAGCGGGTTCAGGACGTTTGAGCATCATGAGTAGGGTTGGGAAATGTGGGGGGATGTTTTAGGTTTTAGGTTTTATGTTTTAGGTGAAAGGCAATGAAAAGAAGGGATTTGTCAATAACAGAGGTTTAATATCTTTTTTTTGAGTATTATGGGCGTGATTTTTTTGACTATATATTGGGAGGGCTTGGAGTTGTGATTTGAGGTTGGGAAGGAGTTTGGTGACATGGCCTATGGTTCTTTTGAAGATCTTGATGTGTGGAGAAGTGCTACTCGTATAGCAGTTCAAGTCTATAGAATGCTTCGTAATTGCAATGATTACGGATTAAAGGATCAAATGACTCGGGCATCTGTTTCGATTGCTTCCAATATTGCGGAAGGATCTGAACGTGGCTCAAATGCTGACTTTGTTCGTTTTCTCCATATAGCAAAGGGCTCGGCTGCAGAACTTAGAACCCAAATGTACATTGCCCATCATGTTGGTT
The DNA here is from genome assembly GCA_964594925.1 of uncultured Desulfohalobiaceae bacterium. GTDB lineage: Bacteria > Desulfobacterota > Desulfovibrionia > Desulfovibrionales > CAZUBS01 > CAZUBS01. The sequence goes on along the minus strand of CAZQOG010000001.1, from coordinate 10,774 downwards.
TTATAAAACGTTCTTCGGCCCAGGAGATGATCAAAGAACTCAAAATCCTTTCGGGCAAGCTCCAATCACTCATCTCATACCTAAAATCCTAATCACACATTTTATTCTCATAAAAAAAATCATCTCTCACTCTTTCCTAAAACATAAAACAATTTTCATTCTTTCCTAAAACCTAAAACCTAAAACATAAAACAATGCATCTATCTTCCAAAATCTACATAGCCGGTCATCGTGGCCTAGTGGGGTCGGCTTTGGTGCGTAGGCTTCGGTCGGAGGGGTATGACAACCTGCTTCTGCGGACCAGCAGAGAACTCGACCTGACCGATCAGCGGGCCGTGGCCGATTTTTTTGCCGCCGAGAAGCCCGAATACGTGTTTCTGGCCGCGGCCAGGGTGGGCGGGATCCTGGCCAATGCCACCTATCCGGCCGACTTCATTCACACCAACCTGCAGATCCAGGACAACGTCATCCACCACAGCTTCCTGAACGGGGTGAAGCGGCTGCTCTTCCTCGGCAGCTCCTGCATCTACCCGCGCGAGGCGCCCCAGCCCATGCGCGAGGAGCACCTGATGACCGGTCCACTGGAGGCCACCAACAGCGCCTATGCAGTGGCCAAGATCGCGGGCATCGAGATGTGCTGGGCCTACAACAGGCAGCACAACACCGAGTACATCCCGGTCATGCCCACCAACCTCTACGGCCCGGGGGACAGCTTCGACCTGTGCACCTCCCATGTCCTCCCCGCCCTGATGCGCAAGTTCCATCTGGCCAAGCTGGCCCAGCATGGCGACCTCGCCGCCGTAGCCAGGGACGAGCAACGCTTCGGCCCCATCCCGGACGACGTGCTGGAAGGGTTGGGAATAGAAAGAAGCTCGAAGCTGGAAGCTGGAAGCTCGAAGCAAGAGGAATCGAGTTCGAAGTTCGAAGTTCGAAGTTTGAAGCAGGAGAAAGAATCAAGGCAAGGGGAAGAAACCTACATTTCACGTTCTTCATCTCTTGCTTCAAGCTTCCAGCTTCAAGCTTCCAGCTCTCCAAAGGTCGTGCTCTGGGGCACCGGCGCCCCGAGACGTGAGTTTCTGCACGTGGACGATCTGGCAGATGCCTGCTGTTTCCTCATGACCCAGCCCCGGGACACAATTTTTTCTCGTCCCGCCCCTGTCTCCCCCCTCACGCCTCACGCCTCACCATCTTCGTCCAGCCAGCCACTCTTCAACATCGGCACGGGAAAAGACGCCGCCATCATGGACATCGCCTCCCTTGTGGCCGAGGTGGTTGGCTATAGAGGGCAGGTGGTCTGGGACCACACCAGGCCGGACGGCACCCCGCGCAAGCTCCTGGACGTCTCCCGCCTGACCGCCCTGGGCTGGAAAGCCTCCATTCCCTTGCACCAAGGCATTGCCGAGACCTACGAGTGGTACACCCGAGAGAGTGAACAACCCACCTGAACCAGCACTTTTCCCTACCTTTACCCCTACCCAATCCCGCCTTTTGAAAATCAGGTTGCCTGCAGCTCGGGCAGCTGGATAGTGTTGGAAGATGCTACACAGCTCCTCCCTCAGAATCCAGCAATACGCCGGTCTGCTGTCCAATTATCTGCGCTTTTTGGAAGCCCGGACCAGGGAAGAGGGGTAGCAGGGGTGCTTGTTGCCTATGCAGGAAACCGCCCGGCAATGCCGGTGCTGCTCCAGGACCTGATGCGCCTGCAGGAAAAGGGGGAGGTTGCCTGTTGCGTGGCTTTTGCAGGGAGCGGGGGGGTGGTCACGGTCAAGATGTCCGGATCGTTCAACTCCCTTGTGGAAGAGCTGGTGCCCCATGGATGCTCACGGGCCCGGAGCGGGTTCGGGTTGGTCAGGACCTGCTGCGAGGACCAGTTCGGGCCCTGGAAGGGGGGTGTGGGCCAGGACGAGCAGGGGTTAGTCACGGTTGGATTCTGGGGTCGGGTGGACAACCCGAAGGAGCTGGGCCTGCGGCGGGACGCACCGGATTTAAAGGATATGCGGCTTGCCCATGGGGAGGCACGCTTCCTGGCCGGGCGCATGGCCAGGGCACTTGGTCAGGCAGGCGATTTGGAAGGTTCCCTGGACAGCGTCTTGGAAAGGGTCCGGGGCAGGTTCTCCCTGGTATGCCTGCACAGCCGCCGAACAGACCGGTTGTGGTGGGTCTGCCGCGGCCTGCCCTTGTTCCTTGGGCGGGGTAAAGGCGAGCTCTTTGTCTCCACCGAGCTCAAGACCATCCTGGCCCACGGCGTGGAGTTGGATATGGTCGACACCACCCGGCTGTGCTGGGAGCAGGTATTCCTTCCCCCGTCCAGACAAGGGCCGCCACATCCACTTCGAGTGCACGAGCCCACACTCAAGTACCGAGCCCCACACCACTCCAAGCTCGACTGCACCTTAGCGCACGGTTACTAAGACAGCTGGAAGGTTAAAAGTGGAAGCTGAAAGCTCAAAGCTGAAAGCAAGAAAGTTCGAAGTTCGAAGTCGGAAGGAAAGCAAGAGGCAGGATTGTCTGTCCTCCGTAGCTTTGTGCTGTTTTTTTCTGGTGGGGCGGTTGGCAACCGCCCTGCTTTTGGCCGGAATAACGTGCCAAAGCCAAGCCTCGGCAAAAGAAGGGCGCGTGCCACGCGCCCCTACCGTAACCGGATCAGAGAGCCCATTCACCCAATTTCCCATTTAACCAATAATCCATTCAACCACTAAACCAATAAACCAATACCCCCCATTTACTAACCCCAACCAACAACGTACTACCCCAGCCATGACAAACTACGATACTGCGCTGCGAGCCTTGGCCCAGACCCCCCGCACTTGGTGCGTGACCGGGGTGGCCGGGTTTATCGGGTCCAATCTGCTGGAAAAGCTGCTGCTCATGGACCAGCCCGTGGTCGGGATGGACAACTTTTCCACGGGCCACCCCCACAACCTGGAGCAGGTGCGCTCGCTGGTCAGCCCGCAGCAGTGGGAGAGGTTCCGCTTCCTGGAGTCGGACATCCGGGACCCCTCGGCCTGCAGGGAGGCCTGCGCCGGGGTGGACTACGTGCTGCACCAGGCCGCCATCGGGTCGGTGCCCCGGTCCATCGACGACCCGGTGTTCACCAACGAGAACAACATCTCAGGTTTTCTGCACATGCTGGTCGCAGCCAGGGATGCCCGGGTCACGCGTTTTGTCTACGCCGCTTCCAGCTCCACCTACGGCGACTCCCCGGAGCTCCCCAAGCAGGAGGAGCGCATCGGCAGCCCCCTTTCCCCCTACGCCGTGACCAAACTGGTCAACGAGCTCTATGCCGAGGTCTTTGGCCGGGTCTACGGGTTCGAGCCCATCGGCCTGCGCTACTTCAACATCTTCGGGCCACGCCAGGATCCGGAAGGGGCCTATGCCGCGGTCATCCCCCAGTGGTTCAAGGGCCTGCTCACCGGGGCGCAGGTGTACATCAACGGCGACGGCGAAACCAGCCGCGATTTCTGCTACGTGGACAACTGCGTCCAGGCCAACATCCTGGCCGCGACCACGAGCAATGCCCGGGCCGCCGGGCAGGTCTTCAACGTGGCCTTTGGCGAGCGCACCACCCTGAATGAACTCTACGCCATAATCCGCGACCTGGTCGCAGCCCGCCGCCCCGGGGCCGCGGCCCAGGAACCCGTCTACCGCGACTTTCGCCCGGGGGATGTGCGCCACTCCCTGGCCGACACCACCAAGGCCAGCGACCTCCTGGGCTACGAGCCACAGTACTCGGTCCGCCAAGGACTGGAGCGTGCCGCCGGGTGGTATGGGGAGAATTTGTAATGAAGCTCGAAGCTGGAAGCTGGCCTGCCCTCCGTAGCTTCATGCGAAGGGGGGAAGCAAGAGAGCTCTAACAGTCCGTTGAAAAAGTCCTCTTCAACAGTCCGTTCAAAAACCACGCTGGCAACCCAGGCTTCGCATACGCTTCGCCGTGGCACAGTGCGCTTTTCCCAGGGCAAGGCCGAAGCGTATTCCCTATACGTGAGGGTTTGCCCTGGGAGAAGCAACGTAGTCCAGCGGGGATTTTTCAACGGACTGCTAAGGTCGAATACGTCCCTTTCCTCACGGTCTGAAATTGGGTACATTTCCGGCATGGCTGAATCCCAAGAACATGTTCTCAGGAAGGTGGTGGACATCCTGCGGGAACGCTTTGCCGTTGATGCCGTCTACCTTTATGGGTCTAGGGCCCGGGGCACGGCACTGTCGGAAAGCGACTGGGACCTGGCCGTATTGTTCACCCACTGGCTCCAGAATCCGGTGGAAAGATTTATGCGCCCCCAGCAAGCTGAAGAGGTATTGCAGCGGGAGCTGAAACTGTATGGGAAAGTGAGTGTGGTTGATCTGGAAATTGCCCCCCCTGCTCTGCAGTGGAGCATTATCAACGGGTTGCGCATCTATGACCGCAACGTGCCGCATGTGCGGCGGATCGAGCAATCCGTAGTCTCCAAAATCGAGAAGGATTACGCGCCCGAGCTGTTCACTGCCACAGACAGGCCCTCCGTATTCCCGACTACTTCCGACTCTCATCACGAACCATGACGCGAGACATTGTCTATGAAAAGGAGCTGGCCGCTCATATCGACAGAATGGTCGGCGTCCTTGAATCGCTCAAAAGGATCAGGGCCATCTCAGCGAGCGGGATCAGCTGAGCGTGGAAAGGGCCGTCCAGGTCCTTGTCGAGTCACTGATAGGACTCAGCCGGTACGTGCTGGAAAAGAAGTTCGCGCGCACAGTGACAAGGTCCCGGGAAGCTGTTGATGAGCTTCTGCGGCGCAATTGCCTGACGGATCAAGAACATTCCCGTTGCATGAAAATGATCGGCTTTCGCAATGTCCTGGTGCACGACTATTTAAACGTGGATCCAGCCGTGGTCCAGGCCCTGGTTGACAAGGGCGAGTATAGGTCTGTGACGGACATGCGGGACAAGCTTCTGGGTTTGTTGTCTCAATGACGGGCGGATCAAAGACAGGGCAACACCCTTATAAACCCAAAACAACTCTTTTTCATGCAAATCATCACCGACATCATGCGTCACAGTGGGGTGTCATTCGGCACCAGCGGGGCTCGGGGGCTTGTGGTGGATATGACGGGTGCGGTCTGCCGTGCCTATACCCAGGCGTTTCTGGAGGTCGTGGGGCGTAAGTTCGGTTTTAGCCGGGTGGCGGTGGGGGTTGATTTGCGGCCGAGCAGCCCGGGGATTGCTGCGGCCTGCGGGCAGGCTGTTGCGGGCCTGGGGTATGCACTGGACTATTGCGGCCCGCTGCCCACGCCGGCCCTGGCCCTGTACGGGCTTGAGGAGTTCATCCCGGTAATAATGGTCACCGGCAGCCACATCCCCTTTGACCGCAACGGCATCAAGTTCTACCGCCCTGACGGCGAAATCTCCAAGGCGGACGAGCAGGCCATGGCCGACACAATGGTGGAGCTTTCCCAAGACACTCCGCTGTTGTCCCTGGCACAACCAAACCCCGCCCCCCTGCAACGCTATATCCAGCGCTCCCTCGACTTCTTTCCCCCCGGCCTTTTGGCGGGCATGCGCCTGGGGCTGTACGAGCACTCCAGCGTGGCCCGGGAGGCCTTCCGGGAGGTCCTCCAGGGCCTGGGCGCCGAGGTGACCACCCTTGGCCGCACCGACCACTTCGTGCCCATCGACACCGAGGCGGTTGCAGCTGAGGATGTAGAGCGGGGCAGGGCCTGGTCCAGGGGGCACGGCTTCGAGGCCATCCTCTCCTTTGACGGGGACGGCGACCGCCCCTTGATAGCGGACGAGACCGGCGCCTGGCTGCGAGGCGACATCGTGGGCCTGCTCTGCGCCCGTTACCTGGGCGCAGAAACCGTGGTCTGCCCGGTGAGCTGCAATACGGCCATCGAGAAGAGCGGCCTGTTCGACACGGTGATCCGTACCAAAATCGGATCGCCCTATGTGATCGCCGGCATGGAGCAGGCCCAGGCCGACGGCAGGGCCAAGGTTGTGGGGTTCGAGGCCAATGGTGGTTTTCTGGTGGGCTCGGCTTTTGAACGGGCTGGAAAGGAACTCGCCCCCCTGCCCACACGAGATGCCATGCTTCCGTCCCTCACAGCCCTGGCAGCTTCCCGGGAGAGAGGGTGCCGGGTGTCGGAGATCCTGCACGACCTCCCCGGGCGCTACACCGCCAGCGACCGGATCACGGGCGTCCCTTCCAGGAAGAGCCTGCAGCTGATCGACGAGTTAACCGAGGATGGTGCCAAGCTGCAGCACATCCTTTCCCCCACAGGGACCCATCCGGCGCACACCGACACAACAGACGGCCTGAGGGTGACCTTTGCAAACGAGGAGATCATCCACCTGCGCCCGTCCGGCAACGCCCCCGAGCTGCGCTGCTACAGCGAGGCCCGGGACAGACACCGGGCCGAGACCCTTACCTCGGCCACGCTGGCACGTGTGGCAAAGATTCTGGATAATCCAGCATGACCCTTCCTGCCCATTACCCATTTCAGACATAGCGCGAAATGGGTAAAAAGGGGCAACCCTATGATCGTTACATCACTTTCCCTTCAGTAACAGACAGGCCCTATAATCCCCTCCCACGCCAGAAAGGCGTGATCCTCTTCGATATCCCGCCTGGCTTCCGACAGAGTTGAACGAATGCCGCAACAGCAACTCGAAAGCCAGCACGGCATCGGTCATCCGCCTGCTGTGGCCCTTCAGAAGCAATTGAATATCGACGTCCCAGAATTACCCATTTCAGACATGGTGCGAAATGGGTAAAAAGATTTGCAGTTTACCCATTTTAGGCTATGTGCAAAACGGGTAACAGGGGGGATGACGGCATGGACCATTTGGACGTCATAGCCGCAGCTGGGCGGCAGCGCATGTTTCGGGCGCGGTACAAGCTTACGCAGCCCGACGTGGTTTCGCATGTCACGCAGCGGGCCGCGGGCAAGGAAGTGCTTTTCCTTGAGCAGGGGGATTATCTATCCTTTCTGGCCCTGTTCAAGGAATCGGCGCTCAAGTTCAATGTTCAGGTTCTGGCGTTTTGCCTCATGCCCAACCATGCCCATATCCTGATCCGCCCCAAGGAGCAGAACCTGGACAGGAGCATGCATGCCGTATTCATGCGCTATGCCATGTGGTTCAACCGCAAGTACCAGCGCAAAGGGCATCTCTTCGGCGGGCCGTACCGTCAGGCAGTCTGCCTTGACCCCACCTATTTGCTCGGAGCTTCGGTCTACATTCATCTGAACCCTGTGCGTGCGGGCTTGGCGGAATCTCCCGGTGAGTATCGCTGGTCCTCGTATGCGCTCTACCACGATGGTGGTTCAAAACACTCCTTTGTGGACCCGGCCCTGCTCCTTGATCAGTTGGCCGGGGAAAGGGATGAGGCGCACGTCCGGTATCGTCGGCTCATGGAGAATGGGCGAGACGTAGAGTGTGACACCACCCTGGAGAAGGCCGGAGTGGTGGAGCGGTTCTGTTTCCGGCTCCGGGCGCTCTGCCCGGATATTCTCGCCGCCCTGACCGGGAAACGTTCCGGAGAAGATAATCCAGAGAGCATCATGCCGGAGATGGTGGATTTGGAGCAAATGCTCTCGGACTACAGGGCGGCCCCTTCCCAGACCTCCCCGGAGACCCGCAAGGCACGCCAGTATCTCGTGAAGCAGCTTCTGGCCAGGGGGTTCACGCGCCAGGAGATAGCCGAACAGCTCGGCGTGACCAGGAAGACTATCTACAATATCCTGCGCAATTCATGAATTACCCATTTCAGACATAGCGCGAAATGGGTAAAATGGAGGGACATTTGAGTAGGGGGGTGGTTTTTTTGCGGGGGCCTGCTTTTTCCGGTAGGTGAAAATGGGGAAAAGGAGGGTTGCAGGCGTGAGGGTTTACTATACCAACATGTTGAATTGTTAGATATTTTTCTTTTTTCAATCCACGGGGCTGGAAGTTGTTGGAGGTTGTTGACTGGATGCGGCTGGGTTTGGGGAGATGGTTTGTGGCAAGGTATGGGGATTGCAAGAATTTCCCCGTCCGCTCTGGAAATAGCGGGGGGTGGATGGGTGGCCTGCAGGCTTGGTTGATGGGGTGGAGGGAGACGGATCTCACAGGACTTCCGGGCTTTGGACCACCGAGGCCTGGGCCGGGGCAGGTTGTTCCTGGCGGGATAACGAGTGACCGAGTGGAAATGGGTGTGAAAATAAGTGTTGCCTGAAGCCGGGACGAGTGCGAAAATATTACATCGTTTACAAAAATGTGTCAGCACAGCCAAAAAGCTTTTACCCAAATCAGACCTGGTGCGAAATGGGTAAATTGGTAGAAGGTCGAAGGACGAAGTAGGAAGGAAGGTGGGTTTACTTGTCCTCCGTGGCTCAAGCGGAGTGGGGTGCTCAAAGCTGAAAAGTAAGAAGACGGCTGTAGGTAAGAATATACGTGTGCACGAAATTTTTTGGGAATTACCCAAATCACACCTGGTCCGAAATGGGTAAAAGAATAGCTCAAAGCTGAAAGCTCAAAGCTCAAAGTAAGAGAGAAGAACTCGGAGTTGGATGAAATCGCGCAATCTCTTGGGAATTACCCAAATCACACCTGGTCCGAAATGGGTAAAATGAGGTTTGGTGGATGGCCACGGCATTGGAAATGACTCCTGAGCAACGAAGGCGGTACAAGCCGGTGCAGGCCTCTGTGGGGTCAGGTGCGTCCGCAGCGGTTAAAGAGCGTCGGGTCCGCGCTATGCGGGTGGCCGGGTCAGCGGCCGCGTTGCTTCGGGATCGGTTTGGAGCCACTCAGGTCATGGTGTTTGGATCATTGGTGTCAAAACGCGAGTTTACACCCTGGTCTGACATCGACCTGGCTGCCTGGGGCATTCCTGCTGAGCGATATTTTGCTGCAGTGGCCGCGGTCACGGGGTTGAGTTCGGAATTCAAGGTCGATCTTGTCGAACCTGAAACTTGCCGTCGCTCTTTGGCTGAATCCATTCAAGCATATGGAATGGAAGTATGAGCGAGTCCAGACCGCGCCCAGCAGGCTCTGCATCGTTGGAAATTACCCAAATCACACCTGGTGCGAAATGGGTAATAAGGGTTCGAAGGGGGAAGTTCGAAGGGGAGAGGTAGGGGAGGCTTTTGTAAGGAAGATGGTCATTGGCTGCGCCGGGAAGGGATTTTGTAATTTTCTAAGGAAATCGATTGAAGATGTCGCAAAAACCACTGTTTGTCAGAGCTGAATGGGACGAAGAAGCACGGGTCTGGGTCGCCAGCAGTGACGATGTTCCTGGGCTTGCTACTGAAGAGAGCACCATGGAAGCCCTTGTGGAAAAGTTGAAGGTCATGATTCCTGAACTGCTCGAAGCCAATCAGGGAGTTCATGGTGGAGAGGTTCCGTTTGAGATACTGACCAGGCGGTTTGAGCTCACACATCGTGTGGATTCTTAATGGCCGGTTTTACGAAGGATTTGAAACGTTTGCTTATGGACGCTGGTTGTCGGTTTGAACGCCAGGGAAAAGGCGATCATGAAATATGGTACAGCCCGCTGACCCATATCCGATTTGTTGTGGACAGCGATATCAAATCTCGCCACACAGCGAATGCTGTATTGAAACAAGCGGGATTGCCAAAGCATTTTTGATGGGAATTACCCAAATCACACCTGGTCTGAAATGGGTAAAAGAATAGCTCAAAGCTGAAAGCTCAAAGTTCAAAGTAAGAGAGAAGGATTCGGAGTTGGATGAATGTTCATGTTGGCAATTACCCAAATCACACCTGGTGCGAAATGGGTAAAAAATGACGGGCTCGAAGTTCGAAGCTGGAAGCTGGAAGGAAGAAGACGGCTGAAGGTCGGAATATTGGTGAGACGAAATTTTTTTTGAGAATTACCCAAATCACACCTGGTCTGAAATGGGTAAAAAAGGCGGGCTGGAAGCTCGAAGCTGGAAGCTGGAAGCAAGAGAGTTTGAAGTTCGAAGTCGGAATGGAAGAGAGAAAAAGGCAGGCTCAAGGCTGAAAGCTCAAAGCTCAAAGTAAGAGAGAAGGATTCGGAGTTGGATGAATGTTCATGTTGGCAATTACC
>CAZQOG010000001.1:0-631 GCA_964594925.1 uncultured Desulfohalobiaceae bacterium | reverse complement strand
CAAATCACACCTGGTCTGAAATGGGTAAAAAGGGGTGGGGGTGTTTGGGGATTACCCAGATTAGACCTGGTGCGAAATGGGTAAAAAAGGTCGAAGGCTGAGGTGCTTAGGGGGGTTGATTTGATGTGGGATGGGTTTGTTGGGGTTTTGTGATGAGGGGGATTACCCAAATTACGCATAGCGTGAAATGGGTAATAAGGGTTCGAAGGTCGAAGCTGGAAGCAATTCCTAAAACCTACTGCCAGCATCCCTGGCTTAGAGCGAAATGGAAAATGCAAAAATCAAAGACCTGACCCTCTCGATAGAGGGCTGATTTGATGTGGGATGGGTTTATTGGGTATTTGTGATTGAATAGACAGGTGTTTTTTTGGGAGTTAACAGGAAGTGTTACAAAAGATTTTTATATTTGCTAATGGTTGCGAAGAGAATAAGTTAGATGCAAGCCAATATTCAAATTATTTCAAAAAAAATAATTTTGAAGTTGTTGAGGATATAAATGATGCTGAAACAATCATCGTTTTAGGGTGTTCAGTAACTAAAATGATGGAAGAAGAATCGAAGGTTTTAATTCAAAGCCTTAAGAACAAATTTCCAAACAAAAGGGTTCTTGTAAAAGGGTGCATATTAAAAA